>CAJUDN010000054.1 GCA_910585355.1 uncultured Lachnospiraceae bacterium | reverse complement strand
GAGTGTGTCTGAAAATTGCTTTCCGTCAGATGTGCGTCACAGTTTGTGGGAAATTTGGCCTTTATTCGGTCAACGTAGCCCACTACGCCGCGTTCATTTGGGCCAAATCTCCCACGAAGTGGAACGCACAGGTGGCGCAGACATCTGGCACTTACTTTACTTTCGGTCTGGATGAAGCATCGGGGTCAAAAGACTTTTCACCCCCCAACATCACATAAAGAGTTTATGATACTTTGTCAAGTTTCGCAAGGCCTTTTCGAAAAAGGTAAGAAAAAAATTGGAATAAAAGTAACAGTTCAAGAGGTATCGGAACTGCTGCAATAAAAAATCGGAATAAGGAATGGTACATATGGAGAGAAAAAGGAATTTGTGTGGAAAATATCTGATTGTGGGGGCCGGGGGCCTTGGCGCTTTTGGAGGCCTGCTTTTGCTAGCAGCCAGAAGGTTTACAGGTTTTGCCGAATGGTATGGGACAGTGATTTATCCGGTCCTGGTGCGGACTGTAGGGCGGTTTTGGGGCATATTTCCTTTTTCTGTTGTGGAAATTGGGATGTATGCAGGGGGTGCCGCCCTGTTGTGCCTGTTGGTCCGAAACATTAATAACCCTCGGAAGGTTCTGCCTGTTTACGGCTTTGTTCTGGGAGCGCTGCTTTTTTTATATGGGGCCGGATGCGGTGTCAACTACTATAAGAAACCATTTTCCGCTTCCCTGGATTTTGGCGGGCAGTCTGTGGAGCGGGAGGATTTAAAAGAGCTATGCCTCTGGCTCACCAAACAGGTAAATCTGGCCGGGGAGGAGCTGGCCGGGACGGAGGGTGCCTATGAAAATCTTCCTGAAAAAGGCGTGGCCGCCATGGAAAAGCTTTCCAAAGAATATTCCTCTCTTTCAGGATATTACCCAAAACCGAAACCGGTGCTTGTCTCCCGGATTCTTTCCATTCAGCAATACAGCGGCGTCTATTCCCCGTTCACAGTAGAGGCAAATTATAACCGGGATATGGTATCCTATAATATTCCCCATACCATCTGTCATGAGCTGTCCCACCTTGACGGCTTCATGAGGGAGGATGAGGCTAATTTCATCGGATATCTGGCCTGTCTTGGTTCGGATGACGCAGATTTTAAATACAGCGGCTTTCTTTTGGGCTGGATTTACGCGGGGAATGCCCTGGCAAAAGAGGATTTTGAAGAGTATGCGAGGCTTTACAGAATGCTTTCAGAGGAAGTAAGGGAAGATATGGATGCGAACCGGGAATTCTGGGCGAAATATGAAGGGAAGGCCGCCAGGGCCGCTGAGCGGGTAAACGACGCATATTTAAAAGCCAACGGGCAGGGGGAGGGAGTTCTCACATATGGACGTGTAGTGGATTTGATGATTCTGGATTTCGTTAAAAACCATAAGGAATAATGCTTGTACCAGGGCATGTAAGATGGTAAAATGGAAATAATCAAGAACGAAAAAATTTATGAAACAGGGGGCGGATTATGGAGAAAATACTTTACGATATGATGGATTGGGCAGGAATTGAGGAATTGGTGTATTCGGAATCCAGGGATCCAGGGCGCCTTTTGGGCGCCCATGTGGTAAAAGAGGGACTTCTGATTCAGGCCTATATTCCCAATGCGAAGACCATGACAGTGAAGTTAAAAAAAGAAAAGTTTCCCATGGAAATGGCCGATGAAAACGGTTTTTTTGCCGTGCTGATTGAGGACAGAAGGGAGCTGGAACCCTATAAATTCATTGTGGAATATGAAAACGGGGACCGTGAAGAATTTGAGGATCCCTATTCCTATCGTTTCCACTCCAGATTTAAAGACGAGGACGTTAAAAAATTTGAGGCGGGAATTTTCTACAATTCCTATGAAAAGCTGGGTGCCCATGTGGTTTCAGAGAGCGGAGTCCGGGGCGTTCATTTTGCAGTCTGGGCGCCGGGGGCCATGCGGGTCAGCGTGGTGGGCACCTTTAACTTCTGGGACGGAAGACGCCATCAGATGAAGCGGCTCGGGGAATCAGGAATTTATGAGATTTTCATTCCCGGGTTAAAGGCAGGGGCTCTGTATAAATATGAAGTAAAGACAAAGGCCGGAGTTCCCATGCTGAAAGCAGACCCTTACGGGAGCTTTACAGAGCTGCGCCCGGACACCGCATCGGTGGTCTGGGATATGGGGCAGTATAAATGGGAGGATAAGGGCTGGATGGAATCCCGCGCCAAAGAGAGCGGCAAAGAGAACCCCATGTCCATCTATGAAGTTCATCTGGGGTCCTGGATGCAGAAAGAAATTTCCGTGGATGAAAATGGAAAAGAAATCAACGGGAGCCAGTTTTACAATTACAGAGAAATAGCTGAAAAGCTGTCTGCCTATGTGAAGGAAATGGGGTATACTCATGTGGAGCTGCTACCTGTGATGGAGCACCCCCTGGACGCCTCCTGGGGGTATCAGGTGACAGGCTATTATGCGCCCACCAGCCGTTATGGAACTCCGGACGATTTTAAGGCTTTCATGGACCATATGCATAAAGAAGGGATTGGCGTGATTCTCGACTGGGTTCCGGCTCATTTCCCGAGGGATGCCCATGGCCTTGCAGCCTTTGACGGCACATGCCTGTATGAGCACCGGGATCCGCGTCAGGGAGCTCATCCCCATTGGGGCACTCTGATTTACAATTACGGGAGGCCGCAGGTTTCCAACTTCCTGATCTCCAATGCATTGTTCTGGGCAAAAGAATATCATGCGGATGGAATTCGCATGGATGCGGTAGCTTCCATGCTGTATCTGGATTATGGTAAAAACGCTGGCGAGTGGGTAGCCAACATTTATGGAGGTCATGAAAATCTGGAGGCCGTGGAGTTTTTAAAGCACTTAAATTCCATATTTTCCAGAGAAGTAAAGGGGGCCATGTTAATTGCCGAAGAATCGACCGCCTGGCCGAGTATCACCGGAAACGTGAAGGAAGGCGGCCTGGGTTTCGACTATAAGTGGAATATGGGCTGGATGAACGATTTCCTTAAATACATGCAGTGCGATCCCTATTTCAGGAACCAGCATTACGGCGAACTGACTTTCAGCATGCTGTACGCATATAGTGAGAATTTCATTCTTGTATTTTCCCATGATGAAGTGGTTCACGGCAAAGGTTCTATGGCTGGAAAGATGCCGGGAGATACCCAGGAGAAAAAGTTTGCCAATTTGAGGGCGGCTTATGGTTTTATGATGGGACATCCGGGAAAGAAGCTTTTGTTCATGGGTCAGGATTTCGGTCAGATGGATGAATGGAACGAGAATAAGAGTCTGGAGTGGACGCTTTTGCAGTATCCGATTCACAAACAGATGCAGGATTATGTGAAGGCCTTAAACCACATGTACCGGACACAGCCGGCGCTCTCAGAACTTGATTATGAGCCGGAGGGGTTTGAGTGGATTAACTGCACGTATGATAAAGAAAATATTGCAATTTTTGCCAGAAAGACAAAGAAGCTGGAGGAAACCCTGGTATTCGTCTGCAACTTTGTTCCGGTAGCCCATGAAAAGTTCCGCCTTGGCGTACCCTTTGCAGGAAAGTACAAGGAAATTTTAAACAGTGATGCCGCCCGGTTTGGCGGAAGCGGTATGGTAAATTCGCGGGTGAAGGTATCCAAAAAAGAAGAATGGGATGCCAGGGATAATTCTATCACCATCAATCTGCCGCCCCTGGGAGTCTGTGTATTCCAGGGAACCCCTGTGGAAGATGAGATAAAGAAACCCGCGGCAGCAAAAAAGCCGGAAGAAGAAAAAGGAAAAAAGCCCCTGGGCCGCCTGTCGAAAACGATGGAAAAGCTCATAAAGAAAACCTCAAAGGTAACGGAACAGTTACCTTCAAAACAGGAGAAGGAGGAGTAGCGGTTGGAACGCACGGCCCCTGCAGCAGAAGCAATCAGTGTGAAATCGGAATATCTTATGAATGTCCTTGGGGAGCTGGGAGAATGGATGATGAAAGCGGGACTGCGCCTTCTGGTTGCAGTTCTGCTTGTGTTCGTCGGGTTAAAGATCATAAAAAAAGTAAGAAAGGGCATGGGCCGCTCTATGGAGCGGGCCGGAATGGAAATTACTCTTCGGAAGTTTCTGGACGCCCTCCTGTATGCGGTTCTTTTGGGCCTTCTGGTTTTCGTCGCCGCGGAGGAAATGGGAATTCAGTCTACTTCTCTGGTGGCAGTCGTGGGCTCTGTCACACTGGCGACCAGCCTGGCTATGCAGAACACTCTGGCCAACTTTGCCGGAGGCGTTCTGATCCTTTTTTTCAAGCCCTTTAAAGTGGGGGATTATATTTCCACCGCCAATGGAGAGGGAACAGTGGAAACCATCGGTCTTGTGTATACCATTCTTTATACCGTTGAAAATAAGATGATTGTAATTCCCAACAACAGCTTAGCCAATTCGGCGTTAGTAAATACCAGCAGCATGGAGACCAAGCGGCTTGTGCTGACTGTGGGAATCAGCTATGGCTCAGATCTTTCGCATGCCAAGGAGGTCTTAAGGGATATTTTAGAGCGGCATCCGGCTGTCCGAAACGAGGATGGAATATTAGTGGTTGTGGACAGTCTTGGGGAGAGCAGCGTAAACTTAAGCGCCCGCGGATGGACCAGCACGGAAGATTACTGGCAGGCGCGCTGGGATATTCTGGAGGAAATAAAGCTTAGATTTGACAGGGAAGGAATTGAAATACCATACAATCAGCTCCGTGTTCATGTGAACGGAAAACAATAACGGCGAAACCGGGGGAAACCGGAGGAAGGAACAGTTATGATAAGGAAGGCGGCAAGGTTTTCAGCTAAGGCACATGAAGGAATGATGAGAAAGGGGACCTGTATTCCCTACAGTTTTCACCCGCAGGAGGCAGCGGTGATTGTCTCCGGCCTGACCTCCGATCCGGAGATCATAAGCGCAGCCCTGCTCCACGATGTGATCGAGGATGCAGGCGTTACATATGAGGAGCTCGAGGCGGAGTTCGGAACCCGTGTCGCTGATCTGGTGCAGGCGGAAAGCGAGGACAAATCAAAGACATGGAAGGAGCGGAAGCAGGCCACTATTGACCGGTTAACGACCGCCGGCCTGGATGTGAAAATGATCTGCCTGGGAGATAAATTGAGTAATTTAAGGAGTACCGCGGCAGAATATCTTTTAAAAGGCGAAGGCGTATGGTTAAAATTTCGTGAAAAGGATAAAAAAGAACATGAATGGTATTACCGGGGGGTTCTGAATCAGCTTTCCGAATTTCGGGGGGAGCGCGCATACGAGGAAGCGGCCTGGCTGATTCATGAATTGTTTGGATAAGGTAATCTTCATAAATTTGTATTTAAGTTTTAAGATATCTCCTGAGAAAATATGGTATGATATCGAAAGATATTATACCTGTGCCGGTTCGCGCCCGGCCGAAGGACGGATAATTCTTTAGCGTATCGTGCACATCCTGCGAAGATATGGCATGTGGGAGAGGGAGGAAGGAACGGAGAAAATGAAAAAGTACTTTGTGAGAATGATGTTTGCGTTTCTGGTGATGGCAGGGGTGGCATTCACTTCCTTTCCCGCCTATGCAGAAGAGGAAATGAAAGCCGTCTTTGGTATGTACTTATACGGAAAAGGCTGGGATGAGGGCGGAATGGATAACAGATACCGGAGCGCTCCGGCGGATTCTTATGTGACGGCCATGAAAGCGTCTTTGAGAAACCAGCCTCAGGGAATGACAGGGACCATAGTTTATCAGGTGAATTTAAGCGGTTCAGGCTGGCTGGACTGGCAGGAAAACTATGGTCAGGCAGGAACCGCGGATACCAATAAACCGTTGGAAGCCATAAAAATAAAGCTTACGGGCCAGCTTACAGAAAATTTTGATTTATATTATTCAGTTCTTCAAAATGGAAGCTGGACAAATCTTGTGATGAACGGCGAGACGGCCGGGCAGGAGGGCTGCGGTCTTCGGGTGGACGGAATCCGGATTGCAGTAACGGCAAAGGATGCCGGGATACCGCCGGAACCAGAGCCGGAGGGAAGGGTGATTGATCCGTCAAAGCCTATGGTGGCTTTAACCTTTGACGACGGGCCATCCAGGTACACAGCAAGAATTTTGGACGTATTGGAGGCCAGTGATGCAAGAGCCACTTTTTTCATGGTTGGAAACCGCATGGGGAGCTATCCGGCCGCTGTAAAGCGTATGGTAGAGCTGGGCTGTGAACCGGCGAGCCATACATGGGACCATACCTATATTACTTCCCTGTCAGGAGCCGCTCTGCAGGCTAATTTAGACCGTGTGGATCAGACCCTGGCCAGTATCGCGGGAGTTCATACGGTGATCATGCGGCCGCCGGGAGGCTATATTAATAACGCATCCAGGACGGCATTGGCAGAGAGGGGCGTTCCGGCCGTATTCTGGTCCATTGATACTCTGGACTGGAAGACCAAAAATGCCGAGCAGACTGTGAATACGGTGTTAGGCAAGGTCCGTGACGGAGATATCATCTTAATGCACGACCTTTATGGCGCTTCCGCAGAGGCAACCGCTGTGCTGGTTCCGGAGCTCATAAACCGGGGATATCAGCTTGTGACGGTCAGTGAGCTGGCAAGCTTCCGGGGCGGCATGCAGCCGGGGCAGTCCTACCATTATTTCCGGCCGTAAACGTGTGCGCTACAGTTTACTGGGCGGGGGAAACCGGACAAAAAGATATCTTCGCGAACGGCAGCGCATGCGTTACCGGATTCCGGCGGGAATTTTATAAATCTGACAGGGATATGGAAGATCGAAAGAAAGATAGTCTTTGATGGAAATCACAGACCGGCCGGCGGAAGCGGGGGCTGCAGTGTAATGTTCTGCCCCTGCCTCTTCTAAGGCAGCCCGATCTGAGATTTTTCCATATAACGAAGCGGCGGATCCGGCGGCCAGAGAAAGCAAAAGAAGCCAGAAAACCGCGTTTTCCGGGAGCTGTGACAACCCTTTTTTTATTTTCATAAAAAGAATCTCCTTTAAGAAGCCAAATGATTTCTGGTTTATCTTATGCGGAGATTCTTTTTGTTATTCCACAGGAAAGACCTTGTTATGTTATTGCGCGCACTTTTCTGCTGTATTGTTATGACATTCCCGGTTTACCAGACAGCCACAGTGCCATCGGTTCTGGGCTCCGTGGCGCCGCAGAGGGTGCCGTCCTCATTTCTTATGATGATCTGGCCGCGGCCGAATTCCAGGCTGTTGACCGGAACGGCAATTTTATGCCCCATGCGTGTCAGCTTATCTGCCGCACTGTCCCCATAGGAATGTTCCATTGAGATATTTTTTTCACCGGTCCACATCCAGCGGGGAGCATCCAGGGCTTCCTGAGGATTCATATGGAAATCAATCATATTCATTAATACCTGTACATGGCCCTGGGGCTGCATGAAGCCGCCCATGACGCCAAAGGGTCCCACAGCCTTTCCGTCTTTTGTGAGGAAGCCGGGAATAATGGTGTGATATGGTTTCTTTCCGGGAGCAACGCAGTTTTCCATAGATTCGTCCATGGTGAAGTTGTTTCCGCGATTATGGAAAATAATCCCTGTTCCAGGAAGAACCGTGCCGGAGCCAAAGCCGCAGTAAATAGACTGAATATAGCTTATCATATTTCCGTCCCCGTCGGCGGCGTTTAAGTAAACCGTATCGCCGCAGTAGGGAGTTCCGGGCGTTGGATAGATTGCCTCGTCAGTGATCAGCTCCCGGCGGGTATCCGCATATGTCTTTGAGAGGAGCTGTTCAATAGTTGGTTTCATATGGGCCGGGTCGGCGACATAACGTTTTCCGTCCGTGAAGGCCAGCTTTAGGGCTTCGATCTGACGGTGGATGACCTCGGGATCATCATGTCCGGCCGACAGGTTTAATTTCTCCAGGATGTTTAAGGCCATGAGAACGACGATGCCGTGGCCGTTGGGGGGAATTTCCCACACGTCATAGCCCTTGTAGTTGGTGGTAATGGGTTCTACCCACTGGGCCCGGTAAGCGGCCAGATCTTCCTTGCGGAGATATCCGCCGGTTTTCCTGGAATACGCGTCAATCTGTTCGGCAATGGCTCCGCGATAGAAGGATTCACAGTTGGTGGCAGCCAGTTCCTCGAGGGTTTCTGCCATCCCCTTATAGCGAAATACCTCTCCGGCTTTAGGAGCCTGTCCGTCGATGGTGAAATCAGCGGCCCAGGACTGATAAAATTCTGGCGTCAGTTCTTTTTTAAAGGTTTCCAGAATCCTTTTCCAGAGGGTGGAAACCACAGGAGAAACAGCAAAGCCGTCCCGGGCATAACCGATGGCAGGCTGAAGGATCTGGGATAAGGAAAGCTTTCCGAATCTTTTGTTGATTTCGGCCCAGCCGGATGTGACTCCGGGGACTGTCACAGCTCCCCATCCATATTTGGGCATTTCTGTGTATCCGGCAGTTTTTAAAGTATCAACACTCAAGAGCGCGGGAGCGGGGCCGCTGGCATTTAAGCCATACAACTTTCCATCATGCCAGATTAAGGCAAAGCCATCGCCGCCCATGTTGCATGACATCGGTTCCACCACTGCCAGGCAGGCAGCAGCAGCGAGCGCGGCATCAAACGCGTTTCCGCCTTGCTTTATTATGTCCAGCCCGGCTTGAGCCGCCAGAGGCTGAGAGGCACATACCATTCCGCGGCGGCCATATACCAGACGACGCCTGGACGGGTAGCGGTACTGAAGGGGGTCAAAGCTAAAATTCATAATTCAAATCCTTTTGTGACTGTCCAGCTCCCTCGCCGTTATGAGCGAAAATCCATTGAAAATGCAAGAAACGTACAGACTCACTGAACAGTTACTTCCCTTTCTTAATATGTATTTTGTAACAGGCTGAGCCTGTATGGTACATCGTTCGGTAAGTAATTGGTCCTGTCATTATTTAAGAAATGGCATACCAGTTATGCTGTCAGATAATCCCTTACAAACTGAACCAGAACTGCGGTTCCCGCGGCTATGGAGCCTTCGTCAAAAACATTTTGGGAATTATGAAGGCCGATCCGGCTGTCAGGATCATCATTTCCGGAGCCGATGGAAAACTGTGCCCCCGGACCAAATTCGGGGAACAGGCAGGAGAAGTCTTCAGAACCCATGGATGGATTTTCTACGGTTATCACATGATCGGCTCCGATGGTCTTTTTGGCCGCTTCCACAATCTGGTCCACAACGGCATCATCGTTTACTAACGGCGGCATCCCATCCTCCCATACGATCTCTCCGCGTCCTCTCATGGCCTCGGGGCAGAGAGTAACGATGCGGTCTATGGCTTCCCGCATGGATTTTCGCAGGTCAAAGGAAAGGCTTCTCAGGGTTCCGGTCATTTCCACATAGTCCGGGATGATGTTTCCGGCCAGGCCGCCGTGAATGCTCCCGATGGTGATAACGCCCGGGGTGATAGGATAATTTTCACGGGAGACGATGGTCTGAAGCTGAGTGATTACATAGGCGCTGATGGTGACGGGGTCGATGAAGTTTTCCGGATGAGCGCCGTGGCCGCCTTTTCCGTAAATCTTAATATGGAAAAAGTCGTTGGAGGCGCTGGCGGGGCCTTTTTTCACTCCGATGGAGCCGACGGGAATCTTTGGGGCAACGTGGAGGCCGACGAACACATCGGGCTTTGCTACGGAGGTAAAGCCGCAGTCGATGAACTGTTTGGCGCCGCATCCTTTTTCTTCCGCGGGCTGGAACAGAAACATCACATTGCCGCAAAGCTCATCCTTAATTTCGGAAAGTACCTTTGCACAGTATAAAAGGGTGGTGGTGTGGATATCATGACCACAGGAATGGCAGATATTCTCATTTTGTGATGCAAAGGGAAGCGCTGTGCGCTCCGGCATGGGAAGAGCGTCAATATCTTCGCGGATGGCGACGGTTTTTCCGGGTTTTCCGCCGCGAAGTATTCCCACAACGCCGGTTTTTAAGCCGATATCGGCAATTTCAATTCCGTATTCCGTGAGCTTTTCCCTGATTAATTCGGTAGTTTTGAACTCTTCATTGCTGAGTTCAGGGTGAGCGTGGATATGACGACGGATTTCGATCATCTCCGCTTCATATGGCGCAAGCAGTTTTGTTGTTTCCATAAAAAGTTCCTCCTGAAAAACGATGTGTAGTAGATATGTCCATTGTAAAGCATTGCTTTTTCAATTTCAATCATTTTAGACCATAAAAAAAGATTGCAATTTATGACAAAAAATTCTATAATGAATCTTATTATTATCCTGTTGGCATTGGCTGCATGACATAAAGGAAGATTCAAAAACCTCATGAGGGAAGGTGTGAGAACATGGCAGAGGACAAATTAAAGAACATAGAGGCGGAATTAGAGGCCCCGGCGGACTTTACAAGCCCGGAAATTCTATATGCAGATCTGGTGAAGAGCATAAAAAAATATCATCCGTCGGATAATCTGACAATGGTGGAAAGAGCATACCAGATTGCCAGAGACGCCCATAAGGACCAGAAAAGAAAGTCCGGAGAGCCGTACATTATCCATCCCCTTTGTGTGGCAATTATATTGGCTGATCTTGAGCTGGATAAAGAATCTATTGTTGCAGGGATTCTCCATGATGTGGTGGAGGATACAGTCCTCACAGAGGAAGAGCTGGCGGCGGGTTTTGGGAAAGAGGTCGCTCTTTTGGTGGACGGCGTTACCAAGCTGACTCAGCTATCCTGGTCTGCTGACAAGGTGGAGACCCAGGCGGAAAACTTAAAGAAAATGTTCCTTGCCATGGCAAAGGACATCCGGGTAATTCTCATTAAGCTGGCGGATCGCCTTCACAATATGCGGACGCTCCAATATATGAAGCCGGAAAAACAAAAAGAAAAGGCCAGGGAGACCATCGAGATCTACGCCCCGCTGGCGGATCGTCTTGGTATTTCCAAAATTAAGATTGAGTTGGATGATCTGGCATTAAAATACCTGGAGCCAGATGTATATAAGGAACTGGAAGAAAAGATTGCTCTGACCAGCGAGGCCAGGCAGAATCTTATTGGCAATATCGTCGGCGAAATCGAAAGCCATATGAGAAACGCGGATATTCAGTGCGAGGTTGACGGTCGGGTCAAGCATTTTTTCAGCATTTACAGGAAAATGGTCAACCAGCATAAAACACTGGACCAGATCTATGATATTTTCGCAGTCCGCATCATTGTAGACAGCGTAAAGGACTGCTATGCGGCGCTGGGCGTTATCCATGAGATGTATAAGCCGATTCCGGGGCGTTTTAAAGATTATATCGCTATGCCGAAGCCCAATATGTACCAGTCCCTTCATACGACGCTCATAGGCACCACGGGCCAGCCCTTTGAGATCCAGATCCGTACCTATGAAATGCATCGTACAGCTGAATATGGTATTGCCGCCCACTGGAAATATAAAGAGAGCGGAAGCGGTCAGGCGGCGGCCGGAGATGAGGCAAAAAAGTTAAGCTGGCTGCGGCAGATTCTGGAATGGCAGCAGGACATGTCCGACAACAAAGAGTTCTTAAGCATGTTAAAGAGCGATTTGGATATGTTTTCCGACAGCGTATACTGCTTTACCCCCAATGGAGATGTTAAGTCCCTCCCAAGCGGCTCCACGCCCATTGACTTCGCTTACGCAATTCACACAGCAGTGGGGAATAAGATGGTGGGCGCACGGGTGAACGGAAAGCTTGTGAACATCGACTATGTGCTTCAAAATGGAGACCGGATTGAAATTATGACGTCCCAGAATTCCAAGGGACCCAGCCGCGACTGGCTGAATCTTGTAAAGAGCAGCCAGGCGAAGAATAGGATCAGCGCATGGTTTAAACAGGAGAGAAAGGCGGACAATATTGCCAAGGGCCGTGAGATGATAGACCGGTACTGCAAGACAAAGGGAATTAATTTCGCAGAAATCAATAAACCGGAGTATGTGGAAAAGGTCTTGAAGCGGTACGCATTTCAGGACTGGGATTCCGTTCTCGCTTCCGTGGGACATGGCGGATTAAAGGAAGGCCAGGTCATCAATAAGATGATGCAGGAGCGGGCCAGGAAAATCAGGCATGAGGTGACGGACGCTACAATTCTGGATTCCATCGGAGACAACAATAAGGCTGCTGTGGTTCCCGTCAGGGGGAAATCCAGAAGCGGAATTGTGGTAAAGGGAATCCATGATCTGGCTGTGCGTTTCTCCAAGTGCTGTAACCCGGTGCCGGGAGATGAAATTGTGGGATTTGTAACAAGGGGACGGGGAATCACCATTCACCGGACCGACTGCATCAATGTGATGAACCTTCCTGAAATTGAGAGAAGCCGCCTCATTGACGCGGAGTGGCAGGCGGAGGAAAATGATAAAAGCGCTGCCACTTACTCCACAGAAATTTCCATTTTTGCCAATAACAGAATTGGGATGTATGTGGATATTGCAAAGATCTTTACGGAGCGTGAAATCGACGTTAAAAATATGAACGCCCGTACCAATAAACAGGGAAAGGCTACAATTACCATGTCTTTCGATATCCATGGGACCGGGGAGCTCAACAGCCTGATGGCAAAAATCAGGCAGATTGACGGGGTTATTGATATTGAGAGGACCACGGGCTGAAAAAGAGGAGTCTGCCGATGCCGGAGAGGCCGGCAGGCTTCCGTTTATTATGGGTGAGACAGAAAGGGAAAGAAAAATGAGCAGGATTCAAGTAAAACAGCTGGTAGTAGGAATGGTACAGACTAACTGTTATATCGTTTATGATGAGGATACAAAAAGGGCAGCCATCGTGGATCCGGGCGACAGAGCGGAAGAGATAAACGATGCTGTGCGGGAACTGGGGGTAAAACCGGAGGCGATTCTTTTGACTCATGGTCATTTCGACCATATTATGGCTGCAGCTCCCTTAAAGGAAGAGTGGGGACTATCGATCTATGCCGGCGAAAAGGAGCTGGAGGTGTTAAGGGATGGTGAAAAGAACATGATGAAGACCTATTACCGGAAATCCCTTTCCCTGGAGCCTGATGTAACATTAAAGGATAACGAGGTGTTCGGGGCAGCCGGAATCACCTGGAAAATGTTTGAGACCCCCGGTCATACCATCGGCTCATGCTGCTACTACGCAGAAGATGAAAAAATTTTATTTTCTGGAGACACCTTATTCCGCGCCTCCTACGGGCGGGTGGACTTTCCGACAGGAGACGCCATGGCTATGCTGGCTTCCGTAAAGCGGCTGCTTACTGCGCTGCCGCCGGATGTCATGGTATATCCTGGGCATATGGATGTGACTACCATAGACTTTGAAAAGAAAAACAATCCTCTGGCGAGGTACTAAGGATGCTTGGAATCTTATTGAATGACGCCTCCTATGAACAGGATATCCGGGAACTTTTGATGGCCTTTTATCCGGGAGAAAGCTTTGCTCATGAAAAAAAGGACGGCGTGGCTTTTTATGTAGAAGGAATCTATGAAGAAGACAGCGGGCGCTTTTCTTTAAAAATATGGGATCAGGGCTGCCTTGCGGATGAAAAAAGCTTTGGGGTCAGGTATGAAAATCGCCTGGAAACCAAAACGGCAATAAAAAGAGAGCTTTACGGGATGTTACACAACCGGACAAAGAAGACGCTTCCCTGGGGAACGCTTACGGGAATCCGTCCCACGAAGATTGCGCTTACGAGACTGGAGCAGGGATGGAAGGAAGAGGAGATCCGTTCCTTCATGAAAACGACGTATCTGACCAGCGAGGAAAAGATTGATCTCAGTGTGGAAATTGCAGAGCGGGAGCGCCGGCTGTTAACGTCTGTCGATTACGAAAAGGGATACAGCCTCTATGTGGGAATTCCCTTTTGCCCCACGACCTGTTTGTACTGCTCGTTCACCTCTTTTCCCATCGGGGTCTGGGAAAAAAAGGTTCCTCTTTATCTGAAAGCCCTGTTTAAGGAACTTGACTATGTGGCAAAGAAGATGAAAGGAAGACCGTTAGATACCATTTATTTTGGCGGCGGGACTCCTACCTCTCTAAAAGCTGAGGAGCTTGATGCTTTGCTTACAAAAATTGAGGATACGTTTGACCTGTCGGCGGTGAAGGAATTTACTGTGGAGGCGGGCAGGCCCGATAGCATTACAAAAGAAAAATTAAAAACTTTAAGGGCTCATGGGATCACCAGAATTTCCATCAATCCCCAGACCATGAAGCAGGCGACCCTGGATCTTATCGGGCGCCGTCATACAGTGGAGACGGTGAAAGAAAAATTTATGCTGGCCAGAAATCTTGGCTTTGATAATATTAACATGGATCTCATTGTCGGCCTTCCAGAGGAAAGTATAGATGATGTGAGGGAAACCATGGAGGCTGTGAAAGCCCTTTCGCCGGACAGTGTGACTGTCCATTCCCTCGCCATCAAAAGGGCGGCAAGACTTAATATGTTCCGGGAGAAGTATGCCAATTTAAAGATTGAGAATACACAGGAAATGATAGCATTGACGGCTCAGTACGCCAGAGGAATGGGGCTGGTGCCCTATTATCTGTACCGCCAGAAAAACATGGCCGGGAATTTTGAAAATGTAGGCTATGCGGCACCGGATAAAGCCTGTATTTATAATATCCTTATTATGGAGGAGAAACAGACCATTATCGCTGTCGGGGCAGGGACCACCACAAAAGTGGTATTCCCTGCGGAAAACAGACTGGAACGGGTGGAAAATGTCAAGGATGTGGAGCAGTACATCTCAAGAATTGATGAAATGATCGGGAGAAAAGAAAAAATGCTTGAAAAGCTTTAGCGGCTGTCGTAAACTTATCCATAAGAAACGGGACTGTTGCAAAAAACTCATTTTGCGACAGCCCCTGTATCATAGTATATAGAAAGACAGAGGTATAATATGGCGTTGAAGAAAAAGCCGGTTACCGGCATGAAGGATATTCTGCCAGCAGAAATGGAGATTCGCGATTATGTGCTGGGGCTGATTAAGGAGACTTATCGCAGATTCGGATTTTCGACGATCGAGACCCCCTGTGTGGAACATATTGAGAATCTTTTAAGTAAACAGGGTGGAGATAATGAGAAGCTTATTTTCAAAGTTTTAAAGCGTGGAGAAAAGTTAAATCTGGAAGCGGCCGAGACAGAAAATGATCTGACAGACAGCGGACTTCGTTATGACCTGACGCTGCCCCTGGCCAGGTACTATTCCAATAATTCTGCCAATCTCTCCATGCCTTTTAAAGCTCTTCAGACTGGAAGCGTATGGCGTGCGGACCGCCCTCAGAAGGGGCGCTTCAGACAGTTCGTGCAGTGTGACATCGACATTCTGGGCGACGCCACCAATCAGGCGGAAATTGAACTGATTTTAGCCACTACCACGGCTCTTGCAAAAATTTGTCCCAATAACGGTTTTGAGGTGCGGATTAACGACAGAAAAATTCTGCGGGCCATGGCTGTCTACAGCGGATTCCCGGAGGAAGATATCGAGAAAGTATTCATCACCGTGGATAAAATGGATAAGATCGGGACAGACGGTGTGAAAAATGAACTGATGGAAAACGGATATTCAGGGGGAACCGCCGATAAGTATCTGGAATTAATGGGACAGGTAACAGAAGACGCAGCCGGGGTTCGGAAGATGGGAGAGATTCTTGCCGGTGTTCTGGAGGACGGCGCGGCAGAAAATCTGGCGCAGATCATGGATACCGTGGAAAAGGTCTCCGAAGGAGAATGTAAGCTGATTTTTGATCCGACGCTTGTCCGCGGTATGGGATACTATACCGGAACGATTTTCGAAGTTTCCATGGAAGGCTTCGGAGGTTCTGTCGCAGGCGGCGGACGATATGACAAGATGATCGGAAAGTTCACGGGTATGGACACTCCGGCCTGTGGCTTTTCCATTGGTTTTGAGAGAATCGTTACCATTCTTCTGGATGCCGGATTCGTGGTTCCAGGCAGCGGTAAGAAAGAGGCATGGCTCTTTGAAAAGGGAATGGAGATGGACAGCCTTTCTCCCATTATGAAAAAAGCCATGGAAGCCCGTGCAGAAGGAAGAACAGTCCTTGTCACCCAGATGAATAAGAATAAGAAATTTCAGAAAGAGCTGCTTGGAAAAGAGGGCTATACGGAATTTACAGAATTTTATAAAGAGGGATTAAAACGATAAACAGCAGGAGGAAAGACTATGGCAGAGTCAATGGTAGGCTTAAAGCGTTCCTGCCGGTGTGCAGAGGTTACAGAAGCTAATATCGGCCAGGGAATAACCCTGATGGGCTGGGTTCAGAAGAGCAGGAATAAAGGCGGCATCATCTTTACGGATCTTCGTGACCGCACAGGAATTATTCAGATAATTTTCGAGGAAAGCGACTGCGGAACAGAGAGCTTTGAAAAGGCAGAGCGTCTGAGAAGTGAATTTGCCATTGCAGTTACAGGCATGGTGGAAAAACGTTCCGGCGCCGCCAACAGTAACCTGAAGACAGGCGCCATCGAAGTCCGCGCAAAAGAACTGCGGATTCTCTCCGAGTCCGAGGTTCCGCCGTTTCCCATAGAGGAAAACAGTAAGACCAAGGAAGAACTGCGCTTAAAATACAGGTATCTGGATCTTCGCCGTCCGGATTTACAAAGAAATATTATGGTGCGGAGCCGTGTCGCCACAATGGTGCGTCAGTTCCTTGCTGATGAGGGATTCTTAGAGATCGAAACTCCCACATTGATTAAGAGCACACCGGAAGGCGCCAGGGATTATCTGGTTCCCAGCCGTGTGCACCCGGGCAGCTTTTACGCCCTTCCCCAGTCTCCGCAGCTTTTAAAGCAGCTTTTAATGTGCTCTGGCTTTGACCGCTATTTTCAGCTGGCAAGATGTTACCGGGACGAGGACCTGCGTGCGGACCGTCAGCCGGAGTTTACCCAGATTGATATGGAGCTGTCTTTCGTGGATGTGGATGATGTTCTGGATGTGAATGAGAGGCTGCTTAAGAAAATTTTCAAGGAAATCTGTGACTTTGATGTGTTGCTTCCGATTCAGCGAATGACCTGGAGAGAGGCCATGGACCGCTTTGGATCTGATAAGCCGGATATGCGGTTTGGCATGGAGTTGAAAAATGTATCTGAGACAGTAAGGGACTGCGAATTCGTGGTATTTAAGGGCGCCCTGGAAAACGGAGGTTCTGTCCGCGGTATCAACGCAGAGGGACAGGCCGCCATGCCCCGTAAGAAAATAGATGCCCTTGTGGAGTACGCCAAAGGCTTTGGAGCCAGGGGGCTGGCCTACCTGGCCATTCATGAGGAGGGCTCCTATAAGTGTTCTTTTGGAAAATTCATGAAGGAAGAGGAGTTGGATGCCCTTGTGAAGGCCATGGACGGAAAGCCGGGGGATTTGCTGTTCTTTGCGGCTGATAAAGATAAGGTGGTATTTGATGTTCTTGGAAATCTGCGTCTTGAGCTGGCAAGGCAGCTTAATCTTTTAAAGAAGGATGACTTTAAGTTCCTTTGGGTAACGGAATTCCCGCTTCTTGAGTACTCTGAGGAGGAAAAACGTTATGTGGCCATGCACCATCCTTTTACCATGCCCATGGACGAGGATCTTCCGCTTCTTGATACAAATCCGGGGGCTGTCCGCGCCAAGGCATACGACATCGTATTGAACGGTACGGAACTTGGCGGAGGTTCTGTGCGTATCCACCAGAGTGATATTCAGTCGAAGATGTTTGATGTACTGGGATTTACAGAAGAACGGGCCAACGAACAATTTGGCTTCCTTTTGGATGCCTTTAAGTACGGAGTGCCGCCTCACGCGGGTCTGGCGTATGGTCTGGATCGCGTTGTGATGCTGATGGTGGGGGCTGACAGTATCCGCGACGTGATTGCATTCCCAAAGGTGAAAGATGCGTCCTGTCTGATGATGGAGGCTCCGGCGGAGGTGGAAGGAAAACAGCTGGAAGAGCTTCATATTGCAGTTACGGCGGAAAAAGAAGAATAAAAATAACAGTTCAGCCTTGCGAAGATTCCGAATAAAACAAAACCGCTCTCATAATTGGGCCCTGGATTTTTCCGGGGCCCGCGTTTATGCACAGGCCTGCACAAAGGAATATGCCGTTAAAGCGGCGTTTGGGCCGTGTGGCGAGTAGTAAGAAGGCCTCCACTGCTTGATTTGTGAAACTTTCGTGAACTGATAGTATTTTTACGGATGGTCTGATAAAATACTGATAATAAGAGAGGTGAAATATATGGATACCATAAAAGTTTTAATGGTGGATGACGAGGCCAGAATGCGGAAACTTGTCAAGGACTTTTTGATGATCAAAGGATTTCGGGTTGTGGAAGCGGAGGACGGAGAGCAGGCCGTAGATATCTTCTTTAAAGAAAAAGATATCAGTCTGGTGATTTTGGATGTAATGATGCCCAAAATGGACGGATGGGAGGTGTGCAAGACCATAAGGCGGTATTCCCGGGTGCCTATCATCATGCTGACTGCCCGCTCGGAAGAGCAAGACGAGCTTCTGGGATTTGAACTGGGGGTAGATGAATATATTTCCAAGCCCTTTAGCCCTAAGATCCTTGTGGCACGAATTGAGGCGATTCTTAGAAGAAATGTCAGTACGGGAGAAACGCTGGAGATCGGTGGGATTCAAGTGGATAAAGATGCCCATGCGGTTACTGTGGATGGTCTGCCGGTAGACTTAAGTAATAAAGAATTTGAACTTTTGACCTACTTTATGGAAAATCAGGGAATGGCCCTGTCCAGGGAAAAAATTCTCAATAATGTATGGAATTATGATTATTTTGGCGATGCCAGAACCATTGATACTCATGTAAAGAAGCTGAGAAGTAAGCTGGGCCCGAAAGGCGATTTTATCAGAACCATTTGGGGAATGGGATATAAATTTGAGGTGAACGGATGATGAAATCCATGCGGACAAGGCTGACGGTTGTGTATGTTGGCCTGATGGTTCTCCTGATCGTAACCGTGTGGGGAGTGAACCGGTGGTATCTGGAATACTATTATATCAGCCAGAAGATGAAAGCTCTCAATGTGACGTATGATGCTATAGATCGACAGATAGCAGAAAACAGAGAAAACGGAATCTCCATTGAAGAGGCCATGAAACGGGAGCAGGATGCCTATGGAAACATTGAGGAGGGAAATCTTCAAAAGCTGGTCTGGGATTTCTGCGAAATGGCCAATGTCTCCATGGTGATGATTGATAACGGAGCAGAAGAGACAGCTGTATATTCCAACGCCCGGGATGGAAAATTCCTAAAGGATCGGATGGAACGATATATTTTCGGGAGGTACAAGGCGGAATTTGAAATTCTTGAGGAATATGACAATTATAAGGTACAAAGGGTATTTGATCCATGGAGAAACGGGATGTATCTGGAAAGCTGGGGCTTTTTTTCCGATAACAGTACAGCCTTCATCATGAGCACCCCTCTTTCTTCAATAGGAGAAAGTGTGACTCTCTCTAATCGTTTTCTCACCTATGTGGGATTTTTTGCTACTGTGGCGGGGGTAGTTGTGGTGTATTTAATTGCAAAGCGATTTTCACAGCCCATTTACCAGCTTTCCAGTTTATCAGAAAAAATGTCACAGCTTGACTTCGATGCAAAATATCAGTCGACGGGGCATGTGGTTGAGGAGATTGATGTGCTGGGAAACAGCATGAATCTGCTTTCGGAACGGTTGAAGGAAACCATCGGAGAGTTAAAATCAGCCAATAATCAGCTCCAGATGGACATTGAGGAAAAGATTAAGATTGATGAAATGCGAAAAGAATTTATAGCAAATGTGTCCCATGAGTTAAAAACACCCATTGCCCTGATTCAGGGATATGCGGAGGGGCTCCAGGAAGGAATGGGAGAGGATAAGGAAAGCAGAAATTATTACTGTGAGGTAATTGTGGACGAGGCCGGAAAGATGAATAAAATGGTCAGACAGCTTTTGATGTTATCCTCTTTGGAAAGCGGTAATGATAAGATTGTATTGGAGCGGTTTGATCTTACGGAACTGATTCAGGGAGTTATAGATGCTGCAGAGATTATGGTAAGGCAAAAAGGTGCAAAGCTCCGGTTTGAGGAGAGGGAAGCAATTTATGTCTGGGCTGATGAGTTTAAAATCGAAGAAGTGGTTACCAATTATCTGAGCAATGCCATTCACCATGCAGCAGGAGAAAATAAAATTGCAATCCATGTGGAACGGTTGGAAACCCAGGTTAAGGTATCTGTGTTCAATACCGGTGAACCGATTCCGGAGGAAGCTCTTCCGAACCTCTGGACAAAATTCTATAAGGTGGATAAGGCCAGAACCAGATCTTACGGCGGTACAGGAATCGGGTTATCTATTGTGAAAGCAATCATGGAGGCTCATAATCAGGAATGCGGCGTCACAAACTGGGAAAATGGAGTAGAATTTTGGTTTACCCTGGACAGCAGAAATAGGTAAATGTGAATGAATTCACTTACAGAGACCTGGAGCAGGGACATGACAAGGCCATGGCCGCCGAGGCGGAAAACATAGGGGCGGCGGCCATATTGTGGCTGAAAAAATGTGGAACCACAGGATTTAGTTGTCAAAAAATGATGGAAAAAAAGAATGAAAAAAAGGGAAAAAAGTGGTTGACTTTTTGGAATACGTTTGCT
>CAJUDN010000053.1:6291-21178 GCA_910585355.1 uncultured Lachnospiraceae bacterium | reverse complement strand
TGCCCATTTAAGATTGCCTGCGGCAATGGGGCATATGCTTTGGCCCCATTATGATATTGGCTCCCGGTCAATCAGCGAAGCGATTGGCTGGAGAGTGAACAGTGACGAAAAAACCTCAGGCGGTTTTTAATGAATAAGTGAAAATATTTCTGGAAGAGATTCCAAACAGAGTGAAAGCGAGGACGAAAGGCAGGATGGAAATCGGGAAGTTGCAGGAACTGGAAATTATAAAGGAAAGGGATTTTGGCGTATATTTGGCGGAGCCCGGATGTAAAGATCCTGCAATGGAAAAAGGAGTTCTGCTTCCCAAAAAGCAGGTGCCGGCCGGAGCAAAAATCGGGGATAAGCTTTCGGTATTCCTTTACCGGGATTCTGAAGATCGTATGATCGCCACAACAACTGTCCCAAAGGTGACTTTAGGTGAAACAGCGGTTCTTGAAGTGAAGGAAATATCAAAAATCGGGGCATTTTTGGATATGGGTCTGGAAAAAGATCTTCTTCTGCCGTTTAAAGAGCAGACCCATCCGGTAAGAAAAGGAGAAAGGTGTCTGGTGGCGTTGTACCTTGATAAAAGCAGGCGCCTGGCGGCTACAATGAAGGTATACTCTTATTTAAGAAGTGATTCCATGTATAAAACCGGGGATGAGGTTGACGGGGTTGTGTTTGAGATCAATCCGGATCTGGGAGCATTTGTGGCTGTGGACGGGAAGTATCATGGCATGATTCCCCAAAGAGAGCTGTTCGGGGGATACCAGGCGGGGGAGACCGTTCATGCGCGTGTCACGAAGGTTCGTGAGGACGGAAAGCTGTATTTGAGCGCCAGAGACAAAGCGCATAATCAGATTTTCGCGGATGCAAAACTGGTCCTGAAAGGAATCCGGGAATTCGATGGAGTTCTTCCTTTTAATGATAAGGCATCCCCGGAAGTCATTGCAAAAGAATTCAAATTGAGCAAGAATGCATTTAAACGCGCTGTTGGCCATCTTTTAAAAGATGGTAAAATAGAAATCACAGAAAAAAATATCAGAATATTGGAGGAAACAAAATGAAGAAAGTAATCAGCACAACAAACGCACCTGCCGCCATCGGACCTTATTCCCAGGCCATTGAAGCCGGCGGATTTGTATTTGCATCCGGCCAGATTCCCGTAAATCCGGCAACCGGAGAGGTTCCGGAAGGAATTGAGGCGCAGGCGGAGCAGGTAATGAAGAACATGAAGAATCTTCTGGAAGCTGCCGGAACATCCATCGACAACGTGGTAAAAACCACAGTATTCATCCAGAGCATGGATGATTTTGGAACCATTAACGGCATCTATTCCAAATATTTTGAGAAGGACTGTCCAGCCCGTTCCTGTGTGGAGGTCGCAAAGCTTCCCAAGGGCGTGCTTCTTGAGATGGAAGCTATTGCAGTTAAATAACTGATTGTCATTTTTTATAAAGAAGTTATAGAAAATGTCCCGTTTTTATAATAAAACGGGACATTTTTCATAATAATTCGGATGCCATATGCAAAATACATGGAAATATTTTTGATATTTTGGTGATTTACAATATGGAAAAAAGATTTTGATTTGTGTACCATATTATACAGGTATATCCTGATGTCCTATCCACATTATATTCAAACAAATTTCCTTGTATATTCGCCCGTCTGCCGCGTTGGATTTTCTGGCTGCCGCCATTGTTGTGCCGTCGAAAATCCGCCTTGCCGATGAACGAATATATCCGATAAGGCGGGGCGCGCTGTTCTGCAGAGTTTCGTCATATATAATGCGGACAGAACACGAAGGGAGGATATGTGAAAGAGATACAGAAGCGGGAGGAACTCAATGTCTGGTTTAGTATTAAAGAATGTAAATAAGATTTATCCCAGCGGCCAGCAGGCGGTAAAAGATTTTAATCTGGAAATTGAAAACCATGAATTTTTGATTTTGACAGGGCCCACAGGCTGTGGAAAGTCCACATTGCTCCGTATGATAGCCGGCCTTGAGGAAATCAGTTCCGGCTCTCTTTCTATCGACGGAAAGGATATGACGGATTCTGAGCCCAGGGACAGAAATGTTGCCATGGTCTTTAAGAACAGTATTTTGTATCCGGAAATGAGCGTTTTGGACAATCTTTCTTTTGCGCTTCGCATGGGGAAAATGGCCCAGAATGAAATTGATGAGAGAGTGAAAGAGGCGGCCGGGTTTTTGAATCTTGATTCCATTCTGGAACAGATGCCGACGGAGCTGACGAAGGAAGAAACGTACCGCGTTCTTCTGGGACGGGCTTTGGTGCGCCGCCCGGCGATTTTGCTTTTGGACAGCATCATAGCGGATCTGGAAGAGGAACTTCAGGTGGTTTTAAGACAGGAATTGCTGGAAACATACCGGAAAATGGATATGACTGTGATCTATGCGACGGATAACCAGGGCACGGCGGGAACTCTGGCAACCAGAATGATTGTCATGGAGGACGGTATGATCTGCCAGGATGATACATATGAAAATCTGGTGAAAAACCCGGTAAACCGGTTTGTGGCCGGTGTTGTAGGATGGGTGCCTATGAACTTTTTTCCTGCAACAGTTTTAAGGCAGGAAAATCAGGTGGGACTTAAACTTAAGAGCGGACAGATTCTGCTGCCGGATGAGGCGGGAAAAGCTTTGATTGACGGAGCGTATCATGGGAAGGAAGTTGTTGTGGGAGTCCGTGCAGACGGCCTCCATCTGGAAGAAAATGTGCCCGGAAACAGCAATGGGGTTCTTACGGTTACATTCCAGGGAATGGTGGGCGGCAAAACGGAAACGGCTCTAAAATTTTTAGAAAATGAAACAGAGGGGCTCTGTCTGGTAAGTCAGGCTCCTGACTGCGAGGCCGGTGGAAAGATAAAGCTGTCGGTGGATGCAAAAGGGCTTTACCTTTTTGACCGTGAAACCGGAAAAACCATCGTAAATTAAGATGTTAAAGAAGGGACTGATACATTTTACCTGTATCAGTCCTTTTTTGTGAAAAAATACAAAATTTTCCTTTCCTTTTTTGTGCTTTTGCATTAAAATAGTATGTGGATAAATGCCCATATTTGTGAAAAGGAGAGGACATTATGATTTCAAATCAAATATTACAGTGCAACATTGAGGGGATGAAAGAAATTACGCGAATTGACCTCTGCGTTTGCGACGTAGAGGGAAAGGTCCTGGCCTCCACATTAAAACATGCAGAAGAGTACGAAAGTGCTATCCTCACTTTTGTGGATTCACCGGCTGACAGCCAGGTAATTTCCGGTTACCAGTTCTTTAAAGTGTTTGACGAGCATCAGCTGGAATATATCCTGCTTGCTAAGGGCGGCAGCGATGACGTATATATGGTGGGAAAGCTGGCAGCCTTCCAGATACAGAATCTTCTGGTGGCTTACAAGGAGCGGTTCGATAAGGATAACTTCATTAAGAATCTGCTTTTGGATAATCTGCTTCTGGTTGATATTTATAACCGGGCGAAGAAACTTCACATTGAAACGAACGTAAAGCGCGTGGTTTTCCTGATTGAGACGAAGAATGAAAAAGATGTCAATGCACTTGAAACTGTGAGAAGCCTGTTCTCAGCAAAGACTAAGGATTTCATTACCGCAGTGGATGAAAAAAATATTATTCTGGTGCGGGAGGTGAAGCAGGGAGAAAACTATGAGGATCTGGAGAAAACGGCCAATACGATTCTCGATATGCTGAATACAGAAGCCATGTCCAAGGTACATATTGCCTTTGGTACGGTTGTAAACGAGATTAAGGACGTATCCAGGTCCTATAAGGAAGCAAAGATGGCTCTGGATGTGGGAAAAAT
The DNA here is from genome assembly GCA_910585355.1 of uncultured Lachnospiraceae bacterium. GTDB lineage: Bacteria > Bacillota > Clostridia > Lachnospirales > Lachnospiraceae > CANRXD01. Next base: position 17,360 of record CAJUDN010000053.1, on the reverse strand, counting down.
CTTTTACAGCGGAAAGAATGTGGTGGCATATTCCAAACTTGGCATCGGACGTCTGATCTATCAGCTTCCTCTTCCTTTATGCCGCATGTTTATTAAGGAAATCTTTGATGGAAAGAATCCGGATGAATTTGACGAGGAGACGCTGACCACAATCAATAAATTTTTTGAGAACAGCCTGAACGTATCAGAGACTTCAAGGCAGCTCTACATCCACAGAAATACCCTGGTTTACCGTCTGGATAAACTTCAGAAGAGTACAGGCCTGGATCTTCGCGTGTTTGAAGACGCCATTACCTTCAAGATTGCCCTTATGGTAGTAAAATACATGAAGTATATGGAGAACCTGGATTACTGATTATGATAGAAATTTCGAATCTGACAAAGACCTATGAGAAGAGCAGCCGCGCCTTAAAGGGGCTTGACATTATGATTGACGACGGGGAATTTGTTTTTATTACGGGCCGGAGCGGTTCGGGGAAATCCACTTTGTTAAAGATTCTGTTAAAAGAAGTGGAACCAACCTCCGGCCGTGTTGTTGTCAATGACATGGATCTGGGAAGAATGCCAAGGCGGTATATTCCCAAATACCGGAGAAGACTGGGGGTGGTTTTCCAGGATTTCCGGCTTTTGAAGGACAGGACGGTTTACGAAAATGTGGCTTTTGCCCAGAGGGTGATCGGGGCTTCCGGACGAACGATCCGGGAATCGGTTCCGCAGATGTTAAAAATGGTGGGCCTTTCGTCCAAGTATAAATCCTATCCACATCAGCTTTCAGGAGGAGAGCAGCAGAGAGTTGCCATTGCAAGGGCGCTGATCAACAGGCCGGAAGTGCTGCTGGCCGACGAGCCCACAGGAAATTTAGACCCGCACAATGCCATGGAGATCATGAGGCTTTTGGAGGAGATCAACCGACAGGGAACGACAGTGATTGTCGTGACCCACAGCCGTGAAATTGTGAACATGATGAAAAAACGTGTGATTACCATTGACAAAGGCATCATAATCGGCGATGAAGAAGAAAGCGGGTACTGGTATGAGAATTAGCACACTTTGGTTCTGTCTGAAACAGGGCATAGTGAATATATGCAGAAATATCTGGTTTTCTCTTGCTTCGACGGCGATTATTTCTGCGTGTATTTTTTTGTTCTGCGTTTTTTATTCGGTGGTTACCAATATTCAGTATATGGTGGTTACGGCGGAATCCACTATGGGAATCTCCGTGTTTTTTGATGAAAACCTGACAGAGGGAGAGATTCTTGGAATCGGTGAAGCCATAAAGGCGGACTGCAGCACACAGATCAAAGATATGAAATACATTTCGGCAGAGGAAGCCTGGGAAAATTTTAAAGATGAGTATTTTGGGGAAGACAGCAGCCTGGCTGAGGGTTTTGCCGAAGATAATCCTCTGGCGGGCTCCGCGTCCTATGAAATTTTCCTCTATAATATTGCAGATCAGGGCCCGGTGGTTCAGTATCTGGAAGCGGTTTCTGGAGTCAGGAAGGTTAACTACTCCAACAGCGCGGCGGCAGGCTTATCCAGCTTCAATAAGATTCTGGCCATGCTGTTCGGAGCTATGATACTTATGCTGCTGGCTGTCGCAGTGTTTTTAATCAGCAACACGATTTCAGTCGCGGCGGAATTTCGAAAGAACGAAAATAAAATCATGCGGCTTATTGGCGCAACAAATTTTATGATACGGGCGCCGTTTGTGGTGGAGGGAACGCTTTTGGGACTTTTAGGAGCATCCATTCCCCTGGCGGCCATGTATTTTCTGTACCGTCAGACTGTGGAATATGTGGAGCTGCGGTTCCAGCTTCTTTCAGGGATTATCCGCTTCCTTCCTGTTGAGACCATTTATCCGTCCATGGCAGGCGTTTCCCTGGCTCTTGGCGGCGGACTTGGCTTTATCGTTAGTTTCATGACCATCCGCAGGCATCTGCGGGTGTAGGAGAGCAATATGAAGAGACATCAGAGACTACTGGGGGCCGTATTCTTTGGAATCTGCATTTTGTGTACTGCTTTTCCGGCCGGAGCTACAAAAGCGGGCCTGGAGGACGCAAAGAAAAAGTGGACGGCTCTGGAAGAGGAAAAGAGAAAAACTGAGGACATCATTAAGAATCTTGAGAGCTTAAAAACTGACGCGGCGGCTTATGTGAAAAAGCTGGATGCCAGCCTGGAAGCCATAAGCGATGAACTTTCCGCTTTGGAAGCGGATATCGGAACAAAGGAAGATCAGATCGAGGTTACCCAGGGGGAGCTCGATGAGGCAAAAGAGGTGGAAAAAAAGCAGTATGAATCCATGAAACTGCGGATAAAATATATGTATGAGAAAGGAGATAGCTCGTATGTGGATCTTCTCATGCGTGCAGAGTCTCTGCCGGAGCTTTTAAATAAAGCAGAGTATATTGCCAAAATCTCATCCTATGACAGGCAGATGCTTGACGAGTATGCGGCCACTAAGGAACGGATCGCAGAAAAAGAGCGTACTTTGGAGGAGGAACATATAAAGCTTCTTTCCCTGCAGGAGGAAGCGAAGGCCAGGCATGGGGCCGTGGAGCAGCTTTTATCGGCCAAGCAGACGGAGTTAAAAAAATACGAAAACCAGATTACGCAGGCGGAGGGACAGCTTTCTGAGTACGAAAAGGATTTAGAGGCTCAGGAACAATCCATAAAATCCATCGAGGCGGAGCTTAAGCGGAAGGAAGAAGAGGCCAGAAGAAAGGCGGAAGAAGCTGGAAAAGCGTATAAAACCATGAGTCTTGGAGATATTAGATTCACGTGGCCATGCCCTGGGAGCAGCCGAATCACATCGGGGTTTGGCGGCCGTTCTTCACCAACGGAAGGCGCTTCCTCCAATCATCAGGGAATTGATATCGGGGCTCCTACAGGAACCGATATTGTGGCGGCAGCGTCCGGCGAAGTGGTAGTTTCCACATACAGCTATTCTGCCGGAAATTACATCATGATCAGCCATGGCGGCGGGGTTTACACCGTTTATATGCATGCGTCAAAGCTTTTGGTATCTGTGGGGCAGACCGTGAAGCAGGGGCAGATCATCGCGAAGGTGGGTTCCACCGGATATTCTACCGGACCTCATCTGCATTTTGGAATCCGTGCTGGCGGTACATATGTGAATCCGCGCCAGTATGTGAGTCCGTAGTCGGAGGTACAATTTATGACAGAACAGGAGAAAAAGGACTTGGAAGAAAGAGAAACAAAAAATAAATTCTGGAAAGGTGTGCTGGTGGGGGCACTGGTGACAGCCTTTTCCGGACTCATTGCAGTGGGAATGGCAGCAGGAATCTGGATTGTGGCCCGTGGAGTCAATGTGGACCAGGGCGCCCAGGTCCAGACGGTTGATGAAGGAAATAACGATGGAAAGCTGGACATGGCAAAAATCGGTCCCAAGCTTAATTATATGCAGGAGCTGATTAATCAGTATTTCCTGTTTGACGAGGAGGAAAGGGAGGATCCGGAGGAGTGGATTTACAGCGGCCTGGTATATTCCCTTCAGGATCCTTATTCTGTGTATTACACCCCAGAGGAATATGAGAGCGTTGTGGAGAGCAATGAAGGTGAATATTGCGGCATTGGCGTTCAGGTAAGCCAGAACGTGTATACAGGTATCATAACGGTAGTTAAGGTTTTTAAGGGGACTCCGGCGGAGAGGGCCGGAATGCTGCCGGGAGATATTCTGACCGCAGTGGGCGACATGGATGTGTCAGGTTTAGATCTGAGTCTTTTGGTCAGTGATTATATTAAGGGCGAAGAGGGCACAGAGGTGAGCCTTACGGTTTACCGGGAATCCACGGAGGACTATGTGGAGATGACCATGGAGCGCGCCATGGTGGAAAATCCTACAGTGGAATATACCATGCTGGAGGATAAGATCGGCTATATTTCCCTGTCCTCCTTTGAAGAGGTATCGGGGGATCAGTTTAAAAAGGCGGTGGATTTCCTGGAGGAAAAGGAAATGGAAGGCCTGGTTGTGGATTTGAGAAATAACGGGGGCGGCGTGGTAAATGCGGCGAAAGCCATCGCGGACTATCTGCTTCCGGAAGGAGACGCCATTGTGAGCTTTAAGGGAAAGGGCGTTCCTGACAGCAGCTTTTGCTCTGAGGACGGACATCAGGTGGACGTTCCCATTGTGGTTCTGGTGAACGGCCAGAGTGCCAGCGCGTCCGAGGTTCTCACCGGCGCTTTAAAAGATAATGACTGGGGAATCGTTGTGGGAACCAAAACATTTGGAAAGGGCATTGCCCAGGGCGTTTTTCCAATGATGGATGGGAGCGCTGTGAAATTGACAACGGCCTACTACTATGTACCTTCAGGGGAATGTATTCATGAGCTGGGAATCGAGCCGGATGTGGAAGTGGAGCTGCGTGAAGACTTAAGAAGCATGATTGAAATTCCGAAGGACGAAGACAATCAGCTTAAGGCGGCGGTGGGGGTTCTGCTTCGTGGAACAGACGCGGTGAAGAAGGAACTGGAGGCGTTGGAAGAAACGGCAGAGGCAGACGCCCCCCGTGAACTGTTACAAAGGAATAAAAAGTAAAGAAGTGCGGAAAAAGTGCTTGCATTTTTTCCGCATTTGTGATATGTTAGTGTAGCTGTGGCATGATAGCTTTGAAGCGAGAGGTTGCTGCCTGATATGGCAGGTTTTCCGTGGAGCGAATGTCAAGTTAGAAAACTGGCGACAAGTCACTGTACCAAATTAACAGCTGCTCAGGGTAAGGGGCAGTAACAACGTGTGGATCCAAAGGATACACGCGAGACCGTGTACAGTCACCGCTTGTCGTACTTCGTAAAAGTGCGAAAAGGAGGCGACTTTTTTTATGGCAAGTCAGGTTATGAGAATCACATTAAAGGCGTATGACCATCAGTTGATCGATCAGTCAGCCGGAAAAATCATCGAGACGGTAAAAAAGACAGGATCTCAGGTGAGTGGGCCGGTGCCGCTGCCGACGAAGAAAGAGGTTGTAACAATTTTGAGAGCTGTTCATAAGTACAAAGATTCCAGAGAGCAGTTCGAACAGAGAACTCATAAGAGACTCATCGATATCACCAGCCCGAGCCAGAAGACAGTTGACGCGCTGTCCAGACTGGAAATGCCGGCCGGTGTTTATATCGACATCAAGATGAAGAACAAATAACAGGAAGTTATTTGTTTGCCGTGAAACATGGCGTGACAAAAAGACCTGTCCGGCACATTACGGTTTTGTGCAACAGAGGGTCGTATGCGGTTCCCGGCAGGTACGATACCGGCCCTGGGAAACGGATTCAAAAAGGAAAAATCCTGAATGGTTCTGATATAAAAGCAACACTTAATCCTGAAAGGGAATCAACATCATTGCAGGTTGCAATGTCATAGTGTTCCACCTATGTTGGGCTGCTCTAGGATGAACGCGCCGATTATCGGTTTTTTGCGTTCCGCTGTAGATTAGTAACAGGAGGTAAGAAAATGAAGAAAGCGATTTTAGCTACAAAAGTCGGAATGACTCAGATCTTCAATGACGAAGGCGTTCTCGTTCCGGTAACAGTTCTTCAGGCTGGACCGTGTGTGGTAACACAGGTTAAGACAGAAGAAAACGACGGCTATAAAGCTGTACAGGTGGGTTTTGTTGATAAGAGAGAAAAACTCGTCAGCAAGCCGGTAAAAGGACATTTTGATAAGGCCGGCGTGTCTTACAAGAGATATGTGAGAGAATTCAGATTTGAAAATGCTGAAGAGTATAATGTAAAAGATGAAATTAAGGCTGACATCTTCGCGGCGGGCGATAAAGTGGATGCAACAGCTATCTCCAAGGGTAAAGGTTTCCAGGGTGCTATTAAGAGGCTTGGACAGCACAGAGGACCCATGGCTCATGGTTCCAAGTTCCATCGTCATCAGGGTTCTAACGGTTCTGCAACAACTCCGGGCCGCGTATTCAAGGGCAAAGGCATGCCAGGTCATATGGGCAACAAGAAAATCACTACCCAGAACCTGGAAGTTGTAAGAGTTGATGTTGAGAACAATGTGATTTTGGTTAAGGGCGCTGTACCAGGCCCGAAGAAATCCTTAGTAACACTGAAGGAAACAGTAAAAGCTGGCAAGTAAGCTTTTATAGGAAAGGAGGAAAATAGAAATGGCAAACGTATCCGTATATAATATGGAAGGGAAAGAAGTTGGCACAATGGAGCTTAACGATGCCGTATTCGGCGTTGAAGTGAACGAACATCTCGTACACATGGCCGTTGTTGCACAGCTTGCAAATAAACGTCAGGGAACACAGAAAGCAAAGACCCGTTCCGAAGTTTCCGGCGGCGGAAGAAAACCGTGGAGACAGAAGGGAACCGGCCATGCAAGACAGGGCTCCACAAGGGCGCCGCAGTGGACAGGCGGCGGAGTTGTGTTTGCTCCGACTCCCAGGGATTATACGATCCGTCTTAATAAGAAAGAGAAAAGGGCTGCTCTCAAGTCCGCCTTAACAAGCCGTGTAAACGAGAACAAGTTTATTGTGGTTGACGAGCTGAAGTTCAATGAGATCAAGACAAAGAACTTTAAGAGCGTTATGAGCAATCTGAAGGTATCCAAGGCTTTGGTGGTTCTTGCTGATAATGACCAGAACACAGTTCTTTCCGCAAGAAACCTTCCGGAGGTTAAGACTTCTCTTGTCAATACAATCAATGTATATGACATTTTGAAATATAACACAGTGGTAGCGACAAAGGCTGCCGTTGCTTCTATCGAGGAGGTGTACGCATAATGGCAAATGTACAGTACTACGACGTAATCCTCAAACCGGTTGTAACTGAGAAGAGCATGAATGCTATGAGCGAGAAAAAGTATACATTTCTGGTTCATCCGGATGCAAATAAGAGCATGATTAAAGAGGCTGTTGAGAAGATGTTCCCGGGAACAAAGGTTGACAGTGTAAATACACAAAATCTGGACGGCAAGAAGCGCAGACGCGGTATGATTGTTGGAAAAACTGCCAGAACAAAGAAGGCGATCGTTAAACTGACAGCGGACAGCAAGGAAATCGAAATTTTCCAGGGGCTGTAAGCGCCTGATGGTTCTGAGCCCCACAGGGCAGGAGATGAACCTGGAAAAGAGTTGTTCGCGGCATATTGGGCATCTGGCGGGGATTCTGGATCCCAGTGCGAAAACGGATGCTCTGATCAGAGCGGGGATGTATCAGCCATGAGACCGGGCTGCGGATGACAGCCGGGTTTAGCTGCGCGACAACAGCGGCCGCCCATACATTTCTTTAAACCGCAGCGGCCGCCGATACACTATGTGACCTTCTAAGTCACGAGAATTAAAAGAGAAACGCCAGAGGGCGTTGAAAGGAGCAAAAAATGGGAATTAAAACCTATAACCCATATACACCTTCCAGAAGAAACATGACTGGTTCCGATTTTTCTGAGATTACAAAGATGTCTCCGGAGAAAGCGCTGCTTGTTTCCCTGAAGAAAAACGCTGGACGTAATAACCAGGGTAAGATTACCGTCAGACATCAGGGCGGCGGAAACAGAAGAAAATATAGGATGATAGACTTCAAGAGAAATTCCAAAGATGGAATTCCTGCAACTGTAATCGGAATTGAATATGATCCGAACAGAAGCGCCAACGTTGCTTTGATCTGCTATGCAGACGGCGAGAAAGCATACATTCTTGCGCCGCAGGGCCTTACTGACGGTATGAAGGTAATGAGCGGTGAACACGCAGAGGCCAAAGTGGGAAACTGCTTACCCTTATCCCTGATTCCGGTCGGCGCACAGGTACACAATATCGAACTGCATCCTGGCAAAGGCGGACAGTTAGTACGTTCTGCTGGTAACGCAGCTCAGCTGATGGCAAAAGAAGGAAAGTACGCAACACTTCGTTTACCTTCTGGTGAAATGAGAATGGTTCCGATCGGATGCCGTGCGACCGTGGGTGTTGTCGGCAATGGAGATCACAACCTGATTAAGATTGGTAAAGCCGGCAGAAAGCGTCACATGGGTATTCGTCCGACAGTCCGCGGTTCTGTTATGAACCCCAACGACCATCCGCATGGCGGTGGTGAAGGCAAGACTGGTATCGGTCGTCCGGGTCCGTGCACACCGTGGGGCAAGCCAGCTCTTGGCCTTAAGACCAGAAAGAAAAATAAACAGTCTAACAAATTGATTGTAAGAAGAAGAAACGGTAAGGCGTAATCAATAGGAGGTAAAACGATGGCTCGTTCACTTAAAAAAGGACCATTTGCTGATGCAAGTTTACTTAAAAAAGTAGATGCTATGAACGAAGCAGGACAGAAGCAGGTTATTAAGACCTGGTCCCGCCGTTCCACAATCTTTCCGCAGATGGTAGGTCATACAATCGCAGTACACGATGGAAGAAAGCATGTTCCGGTATATGTAACAGAGGATATGGTAGGACATAAGCTCGGTGAGTTTGTTGCTACAAGAACTTACAGGGGCCATGGAAAAGATGAGAAGAAGTCCGGTCGTAAATAATTAAGGCGCTTTGAAAGGAGGTTTTATCAATGGCTAAGGGACATAGAAGTCAGATTAAGAGAGAAAGAAATGCTCAGAAGGATACAAGACCATCTGCAAAGCTGTCTTACGCAAGAGTATCCGTTCAGAAAGCTTGTTTCGTATTAGATGCCATCAGGGGCAAAGATGTGCAGACTGCACTTGGTATTGTAACTTACAATCCCAGATATGCTTCTAGTTTAATAGAGAAATTACTGAAATCAGCAATCGCAAATGCTGAGAATAACAATGGTATGAGTGCCGAGAACCTGTATGTGGAGGAATGCTACGCAAACAAGGGACCGACCATGAAGAGAGTAAAACCGAGAGCACAGGGCAGAGCTTACAGAATCGAAAAGAGAATGAGCCATATCACGATTGTGCTGAATGAGAGATAGGAGGCAGTTATGGGACAGAAAGTTAATCCACACGGCATGAGAGTCGGTGTTATTAAAGACTGGGATTCCAGATGGTATGCTGAAGCTGGTTTTGCTGACAACCTTGTAGAGGATCACAAAATCAGAACATATCTGAAAAAGAAATTATACAGCGCCGGCGTTTCCAAAATCGAAATCGAACGCGCTTCTGACAGAGTGAAAATCATCGTTCACACAGCGAAACCTGGTGTTGTTATCGGCAAGGGCGGAGCAGAGATCGAAAAACTGAAAGCTGAAGTTCAGAAGATGACAGATAAGAAGCTGTTTGTAGATATTAAGGAAATCAAGAGGCCTGACCGCGATGCACAGCTTGTTGCAGAATCCATCGCGCAGCAGCTTGAGAACCGTGTTTCCTTCCGCCGTGCCATGAAGTCTACCATGGGCCGTTCCATGAAAGCTGGCGTTCTTGGCATCAAGACAGCCGTAGGCGGACGTCTTGGCGGCGCGGACATTGCCCGTACAGAGTTTTACAGCGAGGGGACAATCCCGCTTCAGACATTAAGAGCAGATATTGACTATGGTTTCGCAGAGGCAGATACAACCTATGGCAAGCTTGGCGTTAAGGTTTGGATCTACAAAGGCGAGGTTCTTCCTACGAAGGGAAATAAGGAAGGGAGCGATAAATAATGTTAATGCCTAAGAGAGTAAAGCGCCGCAAACAGTTCCGCGGAACTATGGCCGGTAAAGCTTTAAGAGGAAATACAATCTCCAACGGTGAGTACGGTCTTGTTGCTGTTGAGCCGTGCTGGATCAAGTCCAATCAGATCGAGGCAGCCCGTGTTGCCATGACTCGTTATATTAAGCGTGGTGGTAAAGTCTGGATTAAGATTTTCCCAGATAAGCCGGTTACAGCAAAGCCTGCTGAAACTCGTATGGGTTCCGGTAAAGGTGCTCTTGAATACTGGGTAGCAGTTGTTAAGCCAGGCCGTGTGATGTTTGAAATCGCTGGCGTTCCTGAAGAAACAGCAAAAGAGGCTCTTCGTCTTGCCATGCACAAACTTCCGTGTAAGTGTAAGATCGCTTCCAAAGCAGACTTAGAAGGCGGTGATAACAGTGAAAACTAATAAATATGTAGAAGAATTAAATGCGAAGACAGCAGCAGAGTTAAATGAAGAATTAGTTGCAGCAAAAAAGGAACTTTTCAATCTGAGATTCCAGAACGCAACCAATCAGTTAGATAACACAAGCAGAATCAAAGAGGTTCGTAAGAACATCGCGAGAATTCAGACTGTTATCACAGCAAAAGCAAAGGTTGCTAACTAATTCATAAAAGCTGGCCGAAATTCGTATATCGGATAGATTGGCTGCTATTATGACACACGCCGACGTGTGTAACAAACCGAAATTTGAAAGGAGATTATCCGTCGTGGAAAGAAATCTTAGAAAAACACGTACTGGTAAGGTAGTTAGCAACAAGATGGACAAAACAATTGTCGTTGCTATCGAAGACCACGTAAAACATCCGTTAATCGGTAAGATTGTTAAAAAGACATATAAGTTAAAAGCTCATGATGAGAAAAATGAGTGCAATATGGGCGATACAGTAAAAGTGATGGAGACAAGACCGTTATCCAAGGATAAAAGATGGAGACTTGTTGAAATCATCGAGAAGGCAAAATAAGAGAAACGATACAGAGTAGCGTTTCGTCAGGCAGGCGTAATGAGGCGGAGGATTCTGACTCAGCGCGGCGCGGCTTCGCACGGAGTGAGATTCTTCATGTTTCCCCGCAGCGGGCGAAGCGAACGAAAAGGAAGGAGTATTTAGGGCATGATTCAGCAGGAAACCAGATTAAAGGTTGCCGACAATACAGGTGCAAGAGAACTGCTTTGTATCCGTGTTATGGGCGGCTCTACAAGAAGATATGCTAATATCGGTGATATCATCGTAGCTTCCGTTAAAGATGCAACACCAGGCGGCGTTGTTAAGAAGGGCGATGTTGTAAAGGCCGTTGTTGTTCGCACAGTAAAAGGCGCACGTCGGAAAGACGGTTCTTATATCAAGTTCGATGAGAATGCAGCAGTTATTATCAAGGATGATAAGACTCCAAGAGGAACCCGTATTTTTGGGCCGGTTGCGAGAGAGCTTCGTGAGAAACAGTTCATGAAGATTGTATCTCTGGCTCCGGAAGTATT
>CAJUDN010000053.1:0-6281 GCA_910585355.1 uncultured Lachnospiraceae bacterium | reverse complement strand
AGTATTATAAGGAGGTGCCAGATAATGCATAAAATCAGAAAAGACGATATGGTTAAAGTTATCGCAGGCAAAGATAAAGATAAGACCGGTAAGGTCCTTCATGTCGATACGAAAAAGAATACAGTTCTGGTTGAAGGCTGCAACATGGTGACAAAACACACCAAACCGAGCCAGACAAATCAGAACGGCGGTATCGTTCATCAGGAAGCTGCCATGGACATCTCCAATGTTATGCTGCTCGTTGACGGAAAAGCAACAAGAGTTGGTTTTGAAGTTAAGGATGGCAAGAAAGTACGTGTTGCCAGGGCAACTGGTAAAGTAATCGACTAAGAGCAGAGAGGAGGAAAATAAGGTGTCTAGATTAAAAGAAATGTATCAGAGCGAAATTGTTGATGCAATGACAAAAAAATTCGGATATAAGAATATCATGGAAGTGCCGAAGCTTAATAAGATCGTGATTAATATGGGCGTAGGCGAAGCAAAAGACAACGCGAAAGTCCTTGACTCTGCGGTTCGTGACCTGGAAATCATCACAGGTCAGAAGGCAGTTCTGACAAAAGCAAAAAAGTCCGTTGCTAACTTCAAAATCAGAGAGGGCATGGCAATCGGATGCAAAGTTACTCTTCGTGGAGAGAAGATGTACGAGTTCGCAGACCGTTTAATCAACCTGGCTCTTCCCCGTGTACGTGACTTCCGCGGCGTAAATGCAAACGCGTTTGACGGCAGGGGAAACTATGCGCTTGGCATTAAGGAGCAGTTAATCTTCCCTGAGATTGAATACGATAAAGTTGATAAAGTAAGAGGTATGGATGTTATTTTTGTAACAACTGCCAAGACTGATGAAGAAGCCCGTGAACTTTTGACATTATTCAATATGCCATTTGCAAAATAAGTAGGAGGATTTATCCATGGCTAAAACTTCAATGAAGATTAAACAGCAGCGTCCTGCAAAGTTCTCCACAAGAGAATACAATCGTTGCAGAATCTGTGGTCGTCCGCACGCATATTTGAGAAAATACGGCATTTGCCGTATCTGCTTCCGCGAACTGGCTTACAAGGGCGAGATCCCGGGAGTGAAGAAGGCTAGCTGGTAGGCATTGAGCACTTAATGAGCACGAGCCGGAGGCGAAGGGCGAATTTAGTGCGAAAGCCCTTCGCGAACCTTAGCGAGGCCGAGCCAAAGGCGAGAGCGGAGCTTAGTTGAGCGAAGAGTCACGGCAGACAGAGTCTGAAAAGCCGCAGGCGAAGGGCGAATTTAGTGCGAAAGCCGTTCTCCGGCCGCAGGGTTATCCCCCTCAGGGCCGAAGAGCACACCTGTGCAGCGCAGGTCACGTATCTGCGAACCACAGTGACAAACCAACAATCCACAAGGAGGAAATATAATCATGACTATGAGCGATCCGATTGCAGATATGCTTACACGAATTCGTAATGCCAATACTGCAAAACATGATACAGTAGATGTACCGGCTTCCAAGATGAAATTAGCTATCGCTGATATTCTTGTAAGAGAAGGATATATTAAAAAATATGATATCGTTGAAGACGGCGGATTCCAGACAATCCGTATTGCTTTAAAGTATGGCAAAGATAAAAATGAGAGAATCATCTCCGGTATCAAGAAGATTTCCAAACCAGGCTTACGCGTATATGCCGGTAAGGAAGACATGCCGAAGGTACTTGGCGGACTTGGCATTGCTATCGTATCCACCAATCAGGGCGTAATTACCGACAAGCAGGCCCGCGAGCTGGGCGTAGGCGGCGAAGTTCTCGCTTTTGTTTGGTAGGCTGTGAACACTTAATGAGCCCGAGCCGAAGGCGAAAGGCGAATTTAGTGAGAACGCCGTTCGCGAACCTTAGCGAGCCAGAGGCGAGCTTAGTTGAGCGAACAGTCCCGTAACACTTAATGAGCCCGAGCCGAAGGCGAAAGGCGAATTTAGTGAGAACGCCGTTTAATGTTATCACCCGCCGCCTGCAAAACCCGCTTTTAAGGGCAGGGCGGTGTCGGCGTGGCTTTTGTATGTCAAAGGCAAATAACATAGAAACTGAAAACAGAGTGTGTAAAAGCATGCTCCGAGAATTTAAGTAGGAGGTAAATGGCATGTCACGTATTGGTAGAATGCCGGTTGCGATTCCCGCAGGTGTAACTGTTACAATCGCAGAAAACAATGTAGTGACCGTTAAGGGTCCGAAAGGAACACTGGAAAGAACTCTTCCGGTGGAAATGCAAATCAAAGAAGAAGATGGGCACATTATCGTAACAAGACCAAACGACTTAAAGAGAATGAAATCTCTTCATGGTCTCACTAGAACGTTAATCCATAACATGATCCACGGTGTTACCGAAGGCTATGAGAAGAAGCTGGAAGTTAACGGTGTTGGTTACAGAGCCGCGAAGCAGGGTAAGAAGCTGACTCTTTCCCTTGGCTATTCCCATCCGGTAGAGATGGAAGATCCGGAAGGAATTGAGACTGTTCTGGAAGGTCAGAATATCATCATCGTTAAGGGCATCAACAAAGAAAAAGTTGGCCAGTACGCTGCTGAAATCAGAAGCAAGAGAGAGCCGGAGCCGTATAAGGGCAAGGGTATCAAGTATGCCGATGAGGTTATCAGACGCAAAGTTGGTAAGACTGGTAAGAAATAATTAAGGAGAGTGTAAAAATGGTTAGCAAGCAGTCAAGAAGCGAAGTCCGCAGAAAAAAGCATTATAGATTACGCAATCGCTTTGCCGGTACAGCAGAGAGACCGCGTTTGGCAGTGTTCAGAAGCAATAATCATATGTATGCTCAGATTATCGACGATTCCGTTGGACATACTTTAGCTGCAGCTTCCACTCTGGAGAAAGAGATCAAAGCTGAGTTAGAGAACACCGACACCGTTGAGGCGGCAGCATATGTTGGAACTGTTATCGCAAAGAGAGCAATGGAAAAGGGCATTAAAGAAGTTGTTTTTGACCGCGGCGGTTTCATCTATCAGGGCAAGATTCAGGCCTTGGCAGACGCAGCTAGAGAAGCTGGTCTGGAATTCTAGTAGGGAGGAGAATACAGCATGAAGCGTACAATCATTGATGCAAGTCAGTTAGAATTGAATGACAAAGTTGTTGCCATCAAACGCGTATCCAAGACTGTAAAAGGTGGACGTACCATGAGATTTTCCGCTCTGGTAGTAGTAGGCGACGGCAATGGTCATGTAGGAGCAGGTCTTGGCAAGGCAGGCGAGGTTCCGGAGGCCATTCGTAAAGGCAAAGAGGCAGCAATCAAGAACCTGGTCGAGGTTCCGAGAGACGAGAACAACAGCATTCCGCACGACTTCCTTGGAGAGTTCGGCAGCGCATCCGTACTTCTTAAGAGAGCTCCGGAAGGTACTGGTATCATCGCAGGCGGCCCGGTTCGTTCCGTGGTAGAGCTTGCCGGTATTAAGAACATCCGTACCAAGTCTTTAGGCTCCAATAACAAGACAAACGTAGTTTTGGCAACGATTGAGGGTCTCTTAAAGTTGAAGACTCCGGAAGAAGTTGCGAAGAACCGCGGCAAATCTGTTGAAGAAGTTGTTTGCTAATAGGAGGATAATGAAATGGCAGAGAAGTTAAAAATCACATTGGTAAAATCCCCTATCGGTGCTGTTCCGAAGCAGAAAGCAACTGTTAAGGCGCTTGGTTTAAAGAAGATGCACAAGACGGTTGAGCTGCCGGACAATGGTGCAGTTAGAGGCATGGTCCAGAGTGTAAGACATCTGGTTAAAGTTGAAGAAATCTAATCCGATAGAGAGTAAGGAGGTGCAGTGATGAACTTATCTAATTTACATCCTGCTGAGGGTTCCAAGCATAGCGATAATTTCAGAAGAGGCCGCGGCCATGCTTCTGGAAATGGTAAGACAGCCGGCAAGGGCCACAAGGGTCAGAAAGCCCGTTCCGGAGCTCCAAGACCTGGCTTCGAGGGCGGCCAAATGCCTTTATACAGACGTATTCCAAAGAGAGGATTTACAAACATCAATTCCAAAGATATTGTTGGAATTAATGTAAGTGCACTTGAGAGATTCGAGAACGACTCCACAGTTTCCGTTGAGACATTAATGGAGTGCGGTATCGTAAAGAACCCGCAGGACGGCGTTAAGATTCTTGCAAACGGCGAGTTGACAAAGAAACTTAACGTTAAAGCCAATGCTTTCAGTGAGGCTGCAAAAGCTAAAATTGAGGCAGTAGGTGGAACCTGCGAGGTGATCTAATATGTTAAATTCAATACAAAAAGCATTTAAGGTGAAAGAAGTCCGGGAACGGCTTCTTTACACCTTCATGATGCTTGTTGTGATTCGGATTGGCTCCTGCCTTCCGATTCCGGGTGTGGATCCCAGCTATCTGAAAACATTTTTTGACAACCTCCAGGCTTCCGGCATGGGATTTGTCAATGCGGTGACGGGAGGTTCTTTTTCCTCCATGTCTTTGTTTGCGCTGAGCATCACCCCATATATTACATCTTCCATTATTATGCAGCTTATGACCATTGCTGTTCCGAAGCTTGAGGAAATGCAAAGAGAAGGCGAGGATGGAAGAAAGAAGATTGCAGAGTATACAAGATATCTTACGGTTGCGCTTTCCCTGTTTGAATCCAGCGCCATGGCAATCGGCCTCGGCAGACAGGGCCTGCTCTATGAGGATCACAGGAATTTCTGGGGATATCTGACTGTTGTGGCCGCCATGACGGCCGGTTCCGCCCTTCTCATGTGGATTGGTGAAAGAATTACCGATAAGGGAATCGGAAACGGTATTTCCATCGTACTTCTTATTAATATTGTATCCAGCCTTCCGCAAGACGTGTTAACTCTGTATGAACGCTTTATGGCAGGGAAGTCCGTCGCGGTCGCAACTGTGGCTGCTATCATTGTGCTGGCGGTTATTGTCGCAACGGTTGTATTCGTTCTCATTTTAAATGGTGCAGAGCGCCGTATCCCGGTACAGTACAGTAAAAAGATGCAGGGGCGCAGGATGATCGGCGGACAGTCCACCTATATTCCGCTTAAGGTAAATACCGCTAACGTAATTCCGGTAATTTTTGCCTCCTCCATCATGTCTATGCCGGTGATGGTTGCACAGTTTTTCCAGGTGGATTATTCTACCATTGGAGGAAAAATTCTTCTGGCGTTAAGCTCTTCCAACTGGTTTAGACCGGAGAGTCCGGGATATTCTGTTGGTCTGCTGTTTTATATCATATTAATCGTACTGTTCGCGTATTTCTATACGTCCATTACGTTTAACCCATTGGAAGTTGCAAATAATATGAAAAAATCCGGCGGCTTTATCCCAGGCGTTCGTCCTGGAAAACCAACTTCGGATTTTCTCACCAATATTTTAAACTATATTGTTTTCATCGGAGCGGTCGGTCTGGTTATCGTATGCATCATTCCGATTATGGCGTCCGGACTGTTCTCCGTTGGCAGTCTTTCCTTTGGCGGCACATCCTTAATCATCATCGCAGGTGTTGTCCTGGAGACCATTAAGGCTGTGGAATCTATGATGCTTGTAAGAAATTACAAGGGATTCTTAAATGACTAGTACAGATTTGAACTAATCTTGTAGTAAATAGCGCCCGATATTCGTGTCAGCTGTGCATCTGCGAAGCGACGGCGCAGTGATACTGCGGTCAGCATCGCAGACGTGCAGATAGCGCGGATAGCGGATGATAATTGTTCAAGAATTAGTGCAGGGCTATACTGGTTTGGAAGTAACAGTTCAGAAGATATCTGGGCTGTCACGACTGGAAACATGACAGCAGTGTAAGTATTCAAAACGGGCGGAAGTTTTTTCGCCCGCTTTTTCGAATCGCTGCTTTTTGGGGCTCATGAAACCCATGGAGGGATAAGCATGAAAATCATTATGTTAGGCGCACCTGGCGCCGGAAAAGGGACACAGGCGGAGAGAATTGCAGAAAAGTATCAGATCCCGCATATTTCGACGGGAGATATTTTCAGAGCAAATATTAAGCAGGGGACCGAGCTTGGAAAGAAGGCAAAGGCCTACATGGATCAGGGACTTCTGGTTCCGGATTCCCTGACCGTTGATCTGGTTATGGATAGAATCGGCCAGGAGGACTGTAAGAACGGTTATATTCTGGATGGTTTTCCACGTACCATTCCTCAGGCAGAATGCCTGACCGAAGCGCTGGAGGCCAGGGGGGAAAAAATGAATTTTGCCATTGATGTTCATGTGCCGGATGAGAATATCATTGCCCGTATGTCAGGACGCCGTGCGTGTCCGAACTGCGGTTTCACATATCATATCGTATATG
>CAJUDN010000052.1 GCA_910585355.1 uncultured Lachnospiraceae bacterium | reverse complement strand
GGCTGTTGCAAAATGAGGTTTTCATACAAAATATACGTTTCTGTTTGAAAACAGTATACTATATCTTGATGAACCTTGTCATTTTGCAACAGCCCCATAATTTTAATAGGAAAGACTTTGTTAACATGACTTTTTTGATGTGATGAAAAGTAAGTTACATTTGTCGACAATGGTGCAAAATATTGGTAGAAAATAGAAGGAAAAGACATAAGATGTGAAATTACGGAAGCTTTTTTGACAAAATCAGGTGCAAAATATCAGAAAATACACAAAAACAGGCTTAAATCTGATAAAAATTTGTTCACATTTTCCAAAAAATGTGCTATAATAATTACACCAGCTATACGTAAACAGTGTATGGGACAAAATGAGCAGCAAGAGGTGATATCATGGTTAAAAAAGAAATGATAGCAATGCTGTTGGCAGGGGGCCAGGGAAGCCGCCTCGGAGTTTTGACGCAGAAAGTGGCAAAGCCGGCAGTATCATTTGGCGGAAAGTACAGGATAATTGATTTCCCACTTAGCAACTGCATTAATTCCGGCGTCGATACCGTTGGAGTTCTGACCCAATACCAGCCGCTGCGTTTGAACGTGCATATTGGGATTGGTATACCGTGGGACCTGGATCGAAATGTGGGAGGCGTTACGATTCTTCCGCCCTATGAAAGAAGTAAGGGCAGTGACTGGTATACGGGAACTGCCAATGCAATTTATCAGAACCTGGAGTATATGGAGTCTTACAATCCGGAATATATTCTGATTCTTTCCGGTGATCACATCTATAAAATGGACTATGAGGTAATGCTTGAATACCACAAGGCCAACAATGCGGATGTGACGATCGCGGCCATGCCCGTTCCAATGGAAGAGGCAAGCCGGTTTGGTATTCTCATTACGGATGATACCAATAAGATTACTGAATTTGAGGAAAAACCGGCGCAGCCCAGAAGCAATCTGGCGTCCATGGGCATTTACATCTTCAGCTGGAAGGTGTTAAAGGAAGCCCTGATGAAATTAAAGGACGAGCCAGGGTGTGATTTTGGTAAACATATTATCCCTTACTGCCATTCCGGTGGAAGCCGTATATTTGCATATGAATATAACGGATATTGGAAAGACGTTGGAACTCTTGGTTCTTATTGGGAAGCCAATATGGAATTAATTGATATTATTCCGGAATTCAATCTTTATGAAGAATACTGGAAAATTTACACGAAAAGCGACAGAATTCCTCCTCAATACATTTCTGCCGATGCAAAGGTAGGAAAGTGCATTATCGGCGAGGGGACGGAGATTTACGGCGAGGTGACCAATTCTGTAATCGGTTCCGGCGTTATCATTGAGCCTGGCGCTGTGGTAAGAGACTCTATTATTATGCAGGATTCTGTGGTCGGTGCGGGCGCCGTAGTGGAAAAGGCCATTGTGGCAGAGGATGTTAAGGTAGGCGCAGGAGCGCATCTTGGGGTCGGAGAATATGCCGCCAGTAAATATGACCCGAAGGTATACCAGTTTGACCTGGTGACTGTGGGGGAACATTCTGTGATTCCTGAGGGAGTCGAAATCGGAAAGAATACGGCAATTTCAGGCGTGACGACAGCAGAGGATTATCAGGACGGCAGGTTGGAAAGCGGCGGTTACATAGTAAAGGCAGGTGGAAACGTATGAGAGCAATTGGTATTGTTTTAGCGGGCGGCAACAGCAAGCGTATGCGGGAACTTTCCAGAAAAAGAGCCATTGCCGCAATGCCAATCGCGGGAAGTTTTCGGAGCGTTGATTTTGCTTTGAGCAATATGAGCAACTCCCATATTCAGAGCGTTGCGGTTTTAACGCAGTATAATTCCCGCTCTTTGAATGAACATTTAAGTTCCTCCAAATGGTGGGATTTTGGAAGAAAACAGGGAGGCATGTATGTGTTTACCCCAACCATCACCGCTGAACACAGTGACTGGTACCGGGGAACCGCGGATGCCCTTTACCAGAATCTTGACTTTTTAAAGAAGAGCCACGAGCCGTATGTGGTAATTGCAGCCGGCGACGGAATCTATAAACTTGATTACAATAAGGTGCTGGAGTACCATATTGAGAAAAAGGCGGATATCACAATCGTATGCAAAGATATGCCGGCCGATGTGGACGTGACCAGATTCGGTATCGTAAAAACCAACACAGACGGAAGAATTCTGGAGTTTGAAGAGAAACCCATGGTCGCAGATTCCACCACCATCTCCTGCGGTATTTACGTGATCCGTCGCCGTCAGCTCATCGAGATGATTGAGCGCTGTGCAAATGAGGACCGCTATGATTTTGTACAGGATATTTTGGTACGCTATAAAAATTTGAAACGGATTTATGCCTACAAGCTGGAATCCTATTGGAGTAACATTGCTTCCGTGAATTCCTATTATCAGACAAACATGGATTTCTTAAAACCGGAGGTCCGCAATTACTTCTATAAAGAGTATCCGGACATTTATTCCAAGGTGGATGATCTGCCCCCGGCTAAATACAATCCCGGAGCAGTTGTCAAAAACAGTCTTGTTTCCAGCGGCTGCATTTTAAACGGCATTGTGGAAAATTCCGTGTTGTTTAAAAAGGTCTATATTGGGAACAACTGTGTGATTAAGAACTCGATTATTCTGAATGACGTTTACATTGGAGACAATACAGTCGTTGAGAATTGTATTGTGGAAAGCCGCGATACCATCCGCGCCAATACCACATATATCGGGCAGCCGGACGACATAAAAATTGTTGTCGAAAAGAACGAGAGATATACATTATAAAGATTCATAGTAAGGCTGTATGAATCGGGGAGGTTATTTATGCAGGTAACAGATGTACGTGTGAGAAAGATTGAAAAAGAGGGAAAAATGAAGGCGATTGTTTCTATTACATTGGATAATGAATTTGTAATTCATGATATCAAGGTAATTGAGGGGGAGAAAGGGCTGTTCATTGCTATGCCAAGCAGGAAGGCGGCCGACGGGGAATATCGCGATATCGCTCATCCGATTAATTCCGGCACCCGCGATATGATTCAGAATGTGATTCTCAATAAATATGAAACTACAACGTTGGAGGCGGCACAGGAGGAATAGGGGACTTTAAAAGCAAACAGGAAGGAGTTACAACATTATGCCAAGATTACAGGACAAAACAGCGATTGTTACCGGCTCTACCAGCGGTATTGGCCTGGGTACTGCAAAATTATTTGCGGGAGAAGGCGCAAAAGTAATTGTATGCGGACGCAGGAAGGAAAACGGGGAGGCAGTAGTCCGGGAAATCCGGGAGGCCGGCGGCGAGGCATTTTATCAGTATGTTGATTTAACGAAGGAAGACACCATTGATGAGCTGTTTAAGGCAGCGGAAGAGAAGTACGGAAAAATTGATATCCTGATCAACAATGCTTCCAATGTGGGGTTACCGGACGGAAGAGTTGATGAAGTCAGCATGGAGATGTTTGATGATATTATTGAGACAGACCTCCGCGGCACCTTTTATATGATTAAAACCGTACTTCCGTATATGATAAAAAATCATAGCGGCAGTATCGTGAATATCGGTTCCATGGCTTCTCTGGGAGGAGATTTGGGTGCAACTGCTTATGCATGTGCAAAGAGCGGTGTTGATATGCTAACCCAGCATGTAGCACTGCAGTATGGGAAGCAGGGAATCCGCTGTAACTGTGTAAGGCCAGGACTGATTGTGACTCCGCAAAATGAACCGCGCATTCCGGACGCATTAAAGAAAATTTTCTTAAATAATATTTGTGTGGAACGTTATGGATGCCCGGAAGATATCGGCTATTTGTGCCTGTATTTGGCCAGCGACGAGGCTTCCTATGTAACGGGCCAGTGCATGACAGTTGATGGAGGAATGAATACGCACGTTCCTACCGTTGGTGAATTCAAGAATTTAGGCGCAAGAACCTGGTAAAGAAGCCTGTTCGAAACAATGCGGGAACAAATATGAGAAGAGTTGAATAAAAGATGCCTCCCTGTTATGCCGACAGCGCATTACAGAGGAGGCAGTTTTTTATGAAATAAAAAAGCTGGACATTTCCATAATCAGGCTTTATAATCGAGACAATAAAATAAAAATACAGTCAAGTGCCGGCTTTTTGAAAGCCGGGTAAAAGAGAACCAGGTGGAAATCCTGGGCGGTCCGGCCACTGTGAGCAGGGAGTGCTTCTGCAGTATGTCATTGTACGAAACGTATGAGAAGGCGCAGAAGATGCGAAGATCTGTGAGTCAGGAAACCTGCTTGACGGTTGTTGACGCTTCCTGTGAAAGCCTGGTCAGCGCTTTTGTCTTGTCCGGATCCGGACAGGGCTGTTTTTTGCGTGCCGAAAGGAGCTCACAGCGGGCTCCTTTTTCGTTTCATTTCACGGGAAAGGTCTCTTATTCGGACCTGATTTCCCACAAACTGTGACGCACATCCGGCGGAAAGTAATTTTCAGACACGCTCTGGAATGTAACTTTGAAAAAAAGTCCAGGCGAACCATTTTCGTAATGTTTCGTGCCTGAACGAATCAAAAGGAAAGGATAGGAACATGAAAAAACGAATTGCAGTTTTGCTTGCTGCTGCTATGAGTTTATCTCTGACAGCATGCGGCGGGAATAACACACAGAGCACACAGACGGCTTCGGCGGCGGAAGAGACGGTGCAGGCCGCAGAAAGCCAGACTGGTCAGGAATCAGAGCCGGCTGGAGAAACCGTACAGGAAGAAGCCGAAGCTGCAAAAAAGGATACTCTGATTGTCCGCATGGCCAAGGATGTGGGGGATTTGAATCCTCATACCATGAAAAGTCAGATGGCTGCCCAGGACTGGGTATATGAAAGCCTGGTGGCTCTGGAAAAGGGCGCAGTGGTGCCGGAACTGGCAGAGAGCTGGGATATTTCCCCCGACGGACTCACGTATACGTTCCATCTGCGGGAGGGTGTAAAATTCAGTGATGGAACGGACTTTAATTCAGCGATTGCCAAAAGGAACATTGAAGCTGTGGCAAACCATGCGGACGGCTACTCCTTTTTAAATTCTCTGGCATCCTTAGAGAGTATGGAGACGCCGGATGATCTGACTCTGGTTTTAAAACTGAATACCCCGTGCAACTCTCTGCTAAATGACTTTACCTTCAGCCGTCCATTGGTGATGCTAGGGGAAAATGGATTTCCTGCTGAGGGAGATCCTTATGACAATGGAATCACGGAGCCCATTGGAACCGGCATGTGGGTATTAAAAGAGTACGTGGCGGATCAGTATGCACTGTTTGAGCGGAATGAATATTACTGGGGCGAGAAGCCGAAATTCCAGTATATGAAGGCCGTGGTAATTCCCGATGTTAATACGGCTGTTACTGCTTTGAAGGCAGGGGAAATTGATGTGATGGCAGATTCCACCCAGATTACCGCGGATATGTATAAGGAAATGGAGACGGCGGGATTTAAGACAGAGATGGCTCCCACGACCAGTATCTCCAACCTGAATATCAACACGGGCGGAGAAATCACCGGGGACGTAAATGTACGTCTCGCGCTGGAATATGCCACAGACAACACAGCCATTTCGGAGGGGATCTTTGGAGGGCTTCAAAAGCCGGCGACGGCGTATTTTTCCACAGATGTACCCTATGCCAATGTGGGAATTGCTCCTTATTCCTATGATCCGGATAAGGCCAATGTAATTCTGGATGAGGCCGGATGGGTCTATGAAGGGGAGAATCAGGTACGTTCCAAGGATGGAAAGAGCCTGGAGATAGATCTTATTTATGATGCTTCCGTTACCAACGACAGGGATATTGCACTGATTTTGCAGTCCCAGTACGCGCAGGTCGGAATCCAGTTAAATATTGTTCCCCAGGACAGCCAGATATATCGACAGAACTGGGCGAACGGAGAGTTCGGCGTGTTGATTTACAGTTCCTGGGGCGGCTCCTACGAGCCCTATGCAACCCTGACCGCTATGGCTGCGGATGGAGACAAGTTTCATACTGTCCAGAAAGGAATGAAAAACAAGCCGGAACTGGACGATATCATGCTGGACTGTCTGACCCAGGAGGATCCTGAGATGCTTCAGGAAAATTTCAATTATATTATGCAGAGCTTTCATGACGAAGCTGTCTACGTTCCGCTTACCGTGGTAAGCACCCTGGCAATTTATAACAGCGAGCTTGCGGGGCTTAACCTGGAATCCGGCCGCGGCGGAATGGGAATCGGCGGAATGTATGTGGAGTAAGTTCGCATTCCGCTATATTGGCAGACAGCTGATGAGCCTGCTTGTATTATTGTTCTTCGTATCTGTGGCCGCGTTTGTGCTGGTGCGTCTTTTGCCCGGGGACGCTGCCACAGCCTATTTAAATTCCATCAATGCTCCCCTGACAGAGGAGGCCATAGGGGAGGTGGAGAAGGAGCTGGGGCTGGACGCTCCTCTTCCTGTTCAGTATGGGAAGTGGATAATACAGGTTTTTAGGGGGGAGCTTGGATTTTCCTACCAGACCGGGCGGCCGGTGATAGAGGAATTGTCAGAAGATCTCCGGTATACAGGAGTCCTGGCCTTTACTGCCCTTGGATGGGTGCTGGCTTTAAGTTTAATTCTAGGAATCCTTTCTGCCGGAAGTTCCGGAGGGGCAGTTGATATGATGATACGAATCTTTACGTTCCTGGGTTCCGCCATGCCGAAATTCTGGCTGGGCTTTCTGGCAGTGTCGCTGTTTTCCCTACGGTGGAAGCTGCTCCCCGTGCAGGGAGCGGCCACCTGGAAACATCTGATTCTTCCATCAATGACGTTAGCGTGTTCTTACATTGCTACCTACACAAAGCTTTTGCGAAACAGTATTCTGGAAGTGCAGAGCAGCCCCTTTGTGCTCCATGCCAGGGCCAGGGGATTTTCTAAGAGGTTTGTGCTGGTCCGTCATGTGATTCCCAATGCCATGACTCCGGTATTTACTACCCTGGGGCTCCATTTGGGAGGAATCCTGTCCGGCTCTGTAATTGTGGAAAATGTGTTCGCTTGGCCTGGTCTTGGCAGAATGTGCGTGGATGCGGTTGCCGCCCGGAACTATCCTATGATACAGGGATACATTCTTCTTTTATCGGTGATTTTTGTAACAGCCAATTTGCTGTGTGACCTGGTTTGTGCAGCGTTTAACCCGAAGTTCAGGGCAGGAGGCAGGACATGAGAAAGATGGGAAGAAAAGTTACTGCGGCATGCTGCATCGGGTGCCTGGCGTTTCTGGCGGCGGCCTGTCTCCTGGCTCCGGCGCTGTCTTCCTGTGATCCCAATTTAGTGAATCCACTGAATAAGTTTGCAGGAATGTCCGGGGAACATCCGCTGGGAACAGATTACCTGGGGAGGGATCTTCTGGCCAGGCTGCTGTGGGGAGGCAGGAATACCCTGAGCTATGCAGCGGCTGTGACGGCCGCATCGTCCGTAATCGGAACAGCAATCGGCATGATATCCGGCTTTCTGGGAGGAGCCGCAGATCGTTTGATTATGAGAGGGAGTGATGTGCTGCGGGCTTTTCCCGGTGTGGTTCTGGTCCTTATCATTGTGAGTATTCTGGGCGTGGGAATCGGAAATGTCTGTATTGCACTGCTCCTTACCAGGTGGATATGGTATGCCAGAATGGCCAGGAATCTCACAAAAGAAGAGCTCTCCCGCCCTTCCATCCTGGCAGGCAGACTGGCGGGAAGCGGATGGGGTTCTATTTTGATTCATCACGTTTTCCCGTCTATTCTTCCCCAGATGCTTTCCGTATTTTCCATTGATTTTGGCGGGGCTTTATTATCCATTTCCGGATATTCTTTTCTGGGACTTGGAATCCTGCCGCCGGAACCGGAATGGGGGATGATGATAAGCGACGGGCGGAGCTACATGAATAAGCCGGGGATGATGTTCTGGCCGGGAATCTGTATTCTTATAGTGGTTATCAGCGTGAACGTTCTGGGGGACCTGCTCCGTGACATTCTGGAGGAGAAGCGGACATGAAAAAGGAAGACGTAATTTTACAGATCGAGAATCTGTCAGTTTCCATGAGAGCGGGAACAGCACGGATTCCGGTGGTGAAGGACGTGACCCTTTCTTTAAAAAGGAAGGGCTGTACAGGAATCATAGGGGAAAGCGGCTGCGGGAAATCTCTCACCTGTCAAGCGGTTTTAGGACTTCTGGAGCCGAAAAATTGGTCTGTGACAGGAGCTGTTTTTTTGGAAGGTGAAGAAGTGCCCATAAAGGATGACAGGTCCATGGATCATTTCAGGGGAAAAAAGCTGGCTTTTGCGGCCCAGAATCCTATGGCGGCTTTTGACCCGCGGATGACCATGGGGGCTCATTTCCTGGAGGGTCATCCGGGAAGGGAATGGGATGATATAAGGAAAAATTCCATAAAGCGCCTGGCCCGGATGGGAATTCATGAGCCGGAGTCTTTGTGGAACCGATATTCCTTTGAACTGAGCGGCGGGCAGCTTCAGCGAGTCCTGATTGCTCTGATTTTGGGGCTGAGCCCCAGGGTCCTTTTGGCTGATGAGCCTACCACGGCTCTGGACCGGGCCACGGAGAAAGAGCTGCTTCGTATCCTTGAAGACTGTCAGAACCAAGAGGGGATTTCTATTCTTTTGGTGTCCCATGATCTGGATGTGATTGCCAGGATGGCCGATACGGTCTATGTGATGTATTCAGGGCAGATTCTGGAGTGGGGAGAAAAGGAGGCTGTTCTGGGGAATCCTCTCCATCCGTATACGGGAGGCCTTCTGCGCTCCCGTCCGGGTTTTTCAAAGGAACGGCTACAGACCATGGATGGGTATCCGCCAAGACTGAGGGATGGCATGGGAGCCGGATGCGCCTTTGCTCCCAGATGCCCCTTTGCAAAAGAGGTGTGTAAAGGAGAACAGGTCCTCAGGGAAATGACTCCCGGGCATTTTAGCCGGTGCAGCTGTTTTCGCGGACAGAGGGAGGAGAAACATGGGTGAAATCCTTTTGGAAGCGGACGATGTGACCCGAGCCTATGGAAGCCGGGGAAGGGGTCGGCAGCAGATATTAAAGGGGGTTTCTTTCCGGCTTGAGAAAGGAAAGTGCCTGGGCCTTGTGGGGGAGAGCGGCTGTGGAAAAAGCACCCTCTGCCGGATTTTGGCAGGTCTGGAAAAACCGGATTCGGGCCAGGCGTTATTCTGCGGGGTGCCTGTGGAAAGCAAGAAGGTCAGGGGAAAAATTCAGATGGTATTTCAAAACAGTCTGGAAGCAGTCAATCATCACCAAAACGTACTTCAGATCGTTTCTGAACCCCTTAAGAATCTTTTTCATATGAACCGGGAAGAATGTCAAACGGAGACGGCGAGGCTTCTTAAAATGGTGGGAATTGCCCCGGAGGAAATGAAAAAGTATCCCAGGCAGTTTTCCGGAGGACAGCTTCAGAGGATCTGTATTGCGAGAGCCCTGGGAGCGAAGCCGGAACTGCTGCTGTTAGATGAGCCCTTAAGCAGTCTGGATGTATCGGTACAGGCTCAGATTTTAAACCTGCTTTCTGACTTGAGAAACGATCTTAACCTGACCTGTATTCTGGTTTCCCACGACTTAAGAGCCGTATACTATCTGTCAGATGAAATCTTAAGGATGTCAGAAGGAACGGTTAAAGCCATTCCTTCTTTAGACACCATAATCCGGCCTGAACGCTTCTGACTTCTTTACGGTTTCCGGAAAGAACAGCCTCATGATGCCGGAACAGACGTTTCCAGCTCTCCATGACCTGATATTTTAAGTCCGGATAAAAGCCTGTGAGGACCACATCGCTTTCCTTTCGGATTCCATAATCGGAAAGCATCCGGCCAAAGGCCCTTTCGTCCGCCTCCGTTTCACCAAGATATTTCAGGCACAAAATTTTGTTCCAGTCGTACATATCAAAATAAACGGCCTGGTCTGCCGGAAGATGAAGCGTTACAATCTGGTTTCCGGCAGACTGGTCCACACTGTACGGATCAGAAAAGGCCCAGTAGGGGTATTCCGCCCCTTCAGGCTTTGGAAGATGGCGGGCGGCCTCCTTTACAAACCAGTCGTACGCGGCGGTAAAGATGGCGGCGCTTTCCCCATATTTTTTCTTTACATATTCTCTTCTGGAAAAACAGATTCCGTCTCTTTTCAGAGTTTCCAGGACAATCTCTGCCTGGGATGAGTAGAGCATTATTTCAGTACGTTCGTAACCCATTCTTTTTTAATCTCCCATATATTTCCATAACAGTCGCTGTTTCCCGGGTCCACTGAGTCGTCAAAAAGTCGGTCCCAGCTTTCGATGATCTCCCTCTTGATTTGCGGATAGAACTGGGACATATAGGCCTTGGAATCGCTTACCCGGTATTCCTCTAAAAGCGCCCGGTGGCGGGCGGCATCGGACTTATCGGACGGGATATAGGAATAGTCCAAAATGGAGCCCCATTTCATGATGTTTATCATGGTAATTAAGGACGGGTCTAAAGCGAGTTCCAGAATGACGCACCCGGCGCTGGGAAGCATGGTGGCTTCCTTTTTGGGAGAAACCCAGACCGGATATTCTGCGTCCGCGGGCCGCATGGCGGCAGCCGGACTGTGCTTTACAAGCCAGTCGTAGGCCTCTAAAACCAGATAGGCGTGCTCTCCAAGATCTTTGCATATATATTCTCTTTTTGCGACATAACGTCCGTTTTTTTCCAATTCCCGGAGAACGTTTTCATTTTGTTTGGTCCAAACTGTAATTTTTTCCATATAATACCTCATTTTGTTTCCTGTGTGTGCACCTCTATTGTAGTATAAATTCCTCCTTTTGACAAATACTACATTT
The DNA here is from genome assembly GCA_910585355.1 of uncultured Lachnospiraceae bacterium. Classification (GTDB taxonomy): domain Bacteria; phylum Bacillota; class Clostridia; order Lachnospirales; family Lachnospiraceae; genus CANRXD01. Next base: position 11,458 of record CAJUDN010000052.1, on the reverse strand, counting down.
ACAGTCAAACCGACAATCAAATGACAGAAGTTACGGTTCATGGGAGGGGGCATCTTCTTGCCCGTTTTTAACGGATAAGAAGCATCGGGCGTTCACCCGATGTGGAAAAACGGATAAAATCAGCCTTACAAGCAAGCTTGACGCCTGTTTTTATCCGTTTTTCTCCGCCCCATGAACTGTAACTGACGGAATGCAAAATGGAGGAATTTTTGTATGAAAGCTACTGGAATAGTAAGGAGAATTGATGACCTGGGCCGGGTGGTGATTCCAAAGGAGATCCGAAGAACCTTAAGACTCCGGGAGGGAACTCCATTGGAAATCTTTACGGACAGGGAGGGGGAAATCATTCTTAAAAAATACTCACCGATGATGGAATTAAACGCATTTGCTTCTCAGTATGCAGACGCCATGGCCCAATCCACAGGACTTATGGTCTGCATCACCGACCGGGATCAGGTGATTGCAGCGGCCGGAGGAGCTAAAAAAGACCTGCTTCAAAAACCCATCAGCAAACAGCTTGAACATGCGATTCAGGAACGGATCACCGTGCAGGCGGGGAAGGATGATCGGGCATATACGCCGGTTGCCTCTGAAGATGTGGAAGGGATCACCGCCCAGGTGGTGGTGCCGATTATCTGCGAAGGAGATGCCATCGGGGCGGTGGTTCTCATGAGCCGTGAACCGAGAGCAAAATTTTCCGACGGGGAACTGCGGCTGGCTGCCACAGCGGCAGGATTTTTAGGACGTCAGATGGAAAGCTGAGTTTTAAGTGCACAAGCCCACGCAGGGGAATATGCCGCGAAAGCGGCATGTGGGCTGCGCGGCGGGCAGGAAAAAGGCCTCCCCTGCTCGATTAAAAAAGGAGAATTCGCAAGACGGATTCTTCTTTTTTTGCTATACTGAAGGAAGAAAAGAAAGGGGAGAAATTACTATGTATACATTGGAGGATTTGAAGGAGATCATGGAAAAGCTTCGCTCAGAAAAAGGATGTCCCTGGGACCGCATACAGACCCATGAATCCATGAAAAAGTATCTGGTGGAGGAGTGCGCGGAGGTTCTGGAGGCCATTGACAATCAGGATACCATGAATTTGTGTGAGGAGTTAGGAGACGTGCTGTATCAGATTATGATCCACAGCGAGATCGAAAAGGAAAAAGGAAATTTTACCGTGGACAATGTGATTGACGGCATCTGCCAAAAGATGGTGAGACGCCATCCGAAGGTGTTCGGGGGCTCAGGGCTTCCAGAAGGTCTGGAGGGAATGGAACTTTGGGAAGAGATAAAGCGCCGGGAACGGGAAAAATGATATTGCATTTCTGAATAACAGATTGTATAATGATAGACAAAGATTATGATGTTGGGGTCAAACGGTTTTTTGACCCCTGATGCCTACGGATTGCTCCGCATTTCATGCTCCCGCAATCCTAAAAACATTCAAAATCCGCTCTATCGGGCTGCTTTTTTATGTTTTTTCGGGTCCCAAAGTCATGTATTGACATGCAGGCATGTCATTATATGACCTTTTGACCCTGGCATCAGCTTATTGGGGAACTTAGAGGTTCAGGAGGGAGTATTTTTATGAAGATTTATGATTCCGTCAAAAAAACAGAAGTGGAAATCTCTGATTATAAGCAGTTGATTCAGATTATGCGTGATGGAAGACAGGTGGACTTATATTTAAAGGAGAAGAAGAGCGACGACATGGGCTATCTGACATGGGATGTGGAGCACTGGTCCAGCGTTTCGGACAAGCGCTTTATCCGCTGTTATTCTTTGGAAGGCCGTGTTCTCGGCGAATCCACAGGCCATAATATTTATGATCTGGAAAATGAATTTAAGCCGGAAGACGCTGCAAAGATTGAGTTAAGTTAATTAAGAAAGCTGTACGAAAGATGGCGGAAAAAACGCCATCTTTTTGATTTACGCGAGCAACGAGCCAAAAGCCGCGCTTGCACGAGACATTGGCGACTCTAAATGGCCGTATGCTGTAACAGTTCAAGGGCTATCTGAACTGTTACAGTCCGGAAGGAAAAAACTGGGTAAAACGGGAAAAAACCTTGACAAAAACGCTGTAAGCATATATAAATGTAAGGGTATAACCGCAATGAATCCGCCGGAAAAATAAAGGCGGTTGCAAGTTGATTTTTAGGAGGAAATATCAATGAACAAGACAGAATTAATCGCAGCAGTTGCTGAAAAAGCAGAGCTTTCCAGAAAAGATGCAGAAAAGGCCCTTAAGGCTTTTACAGATGTGGTTGCAGATGAATTAGTGAAGGGAGAGAAAATCCAGTTAGTGGGCTTTGGTACCTTTGAGGTTTCAGAGAGAGCGGCGAGAGAGGGAAGAAATCCGAAGACAGGCGAGAAAATGCCTATCGCTGCATCTAAGACTCCCAGATTCAAAGCCGGAAAGGCTCTCAGAGACCAGGTGAACGCTTAATTCATGAGATTAGATAAATTTTTGAAGGTATCCCGCCTGATCAAACGCCGTACAGTAGCCAATGAGGCGTGCGACGCCGGCCGTGTGATGGTCAATGACAAACCGGCCAAGGCATCTCTGGCAGTAAAACAGGGGGACATCATTGAAATCCAGTTCGGAATGAAATCTATAAAAGTGGAAGTTCTCGATGTTCAGGAAACAGTCCGGAAAGACGATGTGAAGGAACTTTATCGGTATTTATAGAACAAAAGACGGGCAAAAATTCTTCTGTACTCCGTTTTTGTCCGCCCTGAACAAGCGCCGCAGGCGCCTGGGACCGCCGTAGGCGGTCTACAATAGATTTTTGCCCGTAACTGTGAGGGTCCCTGAGCAGTTATGAGTTGATTAATTTATAGTAACAGTCCAGAGGTTATCTGAACGGTTGCAATTAATATGAATATATTGGAAAACCTCTTAATATACTTAATTAAAAAGTATGTCAGGAGGTTTTTTTCATGGAAGAAAAAATCGGGCTGTCCCACAAAATTGTTTTACATAACAGGGATAAGGGAAATCTCACAGGGATTTTGGATGTGATTTCCTTTGACGAGAATACGATTGTTTTGGATACGGACATGGGACTTTTGACCATCAAGGGAAAGGACCTCCATGTGAGCAGACTGACGCTGGATAAGGGAGAGATTGATATTGAAGGGAAGACAGACAGCTTTGTGTACTCTTCCAACGAAAGCTACCGGAAGGCCGGACAGTCCTTTCTTTCCAGGCTGTTTAAATAAGACAGGAAGGAGGAGCTGCCTTTGAGTCTTTACATACAGGAGGAAGCAGGGCTTGCCGCCTTAAGTTTTGCGTTGGGAATTCTTCTGATGATTAGCTATGATCTTTTACGGTTATTCCGTCTTCTAATTCCCCATGGTAGTCTTTGGACAGGTCTGGAAGACTTTTTTTATTGGATATACTGTGCGGTTATGACCTTTTCCCTTTTGTTTTATGAAAACGACGGCGTTTTGAGGGGATATGTGATTGTAAGCGCGTTTCTGGGGATGTTTCTTTATGACCGGCTTGTCAGCCAGAGCGTATTTGCGGTCTTGAAAAACATAGGGAGATGGATTACAATAAAAAGGAAAACTATGATCGCACGGAAGGAGGCAGGGAAGCATGGGAGAAAACCGAAATAAAAGAAAACGAAGGCGTTCCAGGAACAGTCTTGGAAACCGGATGGCTCTGATTGGTATTACCATGGTTGTACTGAGCCTGGCCGTGGTGGTTAATGTGGGCGCCTCCTCTCTCCGGGAAAAGGATCTGGAATATCAGGCAAGAGAGGCCGAGTTGGAAAAGGCAAAAGCAAAGGAAGAGGCCAGGGCGGCCCAGCTGGAGGAATACAGGGTCTATGTCCAGACCAAACAATACGTGGAAAAAGTTGCAAAAGAAAAGCTTGGCCTGGTCAAAAAAGACGAAATTTTGTTTAAGGGAGAGGAATCTCCATAAAAAATGTCATGTGATTTTTTGGGGTGAGGACAGAAATCTGACAAATATTTCCTTCTGATCTGTTTATAATATGGTACGCAGGTTAGGAGGGATTTTTTGTGTTAAGAAAGTGGGCAGTACATAAGGACATGGCGGATGTGAACGCTTACACGGCGAAACGGTTGAAGGATATGGCCCAGTCCCTGGAGGGGGTCGCAAAGACCTTTGAGAGATCAAGGGAGGAGAATGGTCTTACCAGAGAGGACGGAATCGCGGCTCTTGAGGCGGCTTCCGCCATGGTCTGCGGAGAGTGTGAAACCTGTGGAATCAAACGGGAATGCAGGCGGGGGGAAGAAGAGGAAAATTATTATCTGTATTATCTGCTGCGGACATTTGAGAAGAAGGGACGAGTGGAATTTGAGGACATGCCCAGGCGGTTTTTGGAGGTGTGCCGCAGGAAGTCTGATTATCTCGGACAGCTAAACAGAAATCTTGGACGGGCCACCATGAACCTTGCCTGGAAAAACCGCTTTTTGGAGAGCCGGGATGCGGTGATGGTCCAGTTTGAAGAACTGGCCGGAATTTTAGAAGAATTTTCCGGTCAGATGGAGCGGGCCATGGATGTGACAAGAACCTGGGAGGACGAGCTGAGGGCTGTGCTCAGAAAACGGCGGGTCGCTGCGGAAAGTCTTCTGGTACTTCAGTACGAGGAACAGAGACGGGAGGTATTTATGAACGCCAGAATGACCAATGGACGCTGTATGACTGCCAGGGATGCGGCGGAAGTCATCGGCCGGGCCATGAAAGGCGTTTGGAGTCCTTCCCGGGACGGAAAAACTATCATCACCAAAAACACGGCTCCTTTCCGGTTTGTGGAGGACGGAAAGTACAGAATCTTATTCGGTTCTTCCAGAGTGCCGAGGGAGGGCGAGGAGATTTCCGGAGACAGCTATACCTTTAAAAGTGGAATTCCAGGACAGGCTATTATGAGCCTTTCCGACGGAATGGGGAGCGGAAAGGCAGCAAATTCCGACAGTGAGAAGGTCATAGAGCTGACGGAGCAGCTTTTGGGAACGGGATTTTCAGCCAGAGCAGCTTTGAAGCTTGTTAATACGGTGGTTCTGCTGACCGGACAGAACGAGCGCCCGGCCACCCTGGATTTGTGCCTGGTGGATTTGTATTCCGGTGTGGTGGAAGTTATGAAGCTGGGGGCTGTGGCATCTTTTATTATGGGCCATGATTCCGTGGAGACACTGGAGTCGGAACATGTTCCGGCAGGGGTTTTAAACCCGGTGGAGCCGGTGCTCCTGTCGAAAAAACTGTGGGACGGCGACAGGATCGTTATGGTCAGTGACGGTGTTTTGGACGCTATGCCCGGGGAAGAAAAGGAAGAGGCCTTTAAAGACTTTTTACGGGGACTTCAGGCGGCAGGGCCCCAGGAAACGGCAGAAATGATTCTGGCCTTCGCCCTGTCCTTCGAGGGAGAGCCCAGGGATGACATGACTGTCCTGGTGGGGGGAATTTACGGGAGATGAGAAAATGGACAGACAGATACTGAGGATGCGGATAAAAGAATATATGAAAGCTCACCGGATGGCAGAGGAAGGGGAGGGCGTTCTGGCAGCAGTGTCAGGAGGCGCCGATTCCGTCTGCCTTCTTTGGGTTCTTAAGGAACTGTCGGAGGAACTTGGAATCCATGTGGCGGCTTTTCATCTGAATCACGGCCTTCGTGGGGAGGAGGCGGATCGGGACGAGGACTATGTGAGAACTTTGTGCAGAAAGCTTTCCATTCCGCTTTCGGTGATCCGGGAAAATGTTGCGGAGTATGCGGCGGCCAGGGGAATCTCTGAGGAGGAGGCCGGAAGAAATTTACGGTATTTTCATATGGAGCAGGCAGCCGGACGGTTTTCCTGTGAAAAAAAGGCGACCGCCCACCATAAAGATGATAATGCGGAGACAGTACTTTTAAATATGTTCCGTGGAAGCGGTCTCCGGGGACTGGGGGGAATACGCCCGGTACGGGATACCATTATCCGGCCGCTTTTATGTCTTACCAGAGAAGAAATTGAAGCGTATCTGAGGGAAACGGGGATTTCCTGGTGTGAGGATTCCACCAACAGAGAATGCCGGTATATCAGAAACAGAATCCGGAATGAGCTTTTTCCATGGGTCAGGGAAAATATCAATGACAGGGCAGGAGAACATATTTTAAATATAGCGTCTTTGGCGTCTCGTGCCGATGAATATTTTTACGACCAGGCGGAAAAGATTCTTTCAGAAGGGAATCTTCTTTCAAAGAAAAACATTCCTTCAGAAAAAGTTTGTTTTATAGCGGAGGCCGGCGCCTCGGAGAAAAGAGAAGAGGCGCGGGAAAAGGCAGCCATACGGACGAAGGTTTTTGACAGGCAGCCGGATATTCTTAAAGAATACCTGGTGAGGGCTATGATATCCAGGGTATCAGAAAACCAGAGGGATATTTCATCGAAACATATTGAGGCAGTGTGCAATCTTAAGGGCCCGGGAAGCGGGTGTGAGGCCATGCTCCCATTTGGACTAAAGGCTTATAGAGGATACGAAATTCTGGAAATCCGGAGGCAGGAAGAAATTTCAGATGTGGATGAAGACCATATGAGGGTGGTCATGCGGACATTTTCTTATGAAAAAGACCTGGAAATTCCCAAAAACCAGTATACGAAATGGTTCGATTATGATAAAATTAAAGATACGTTATCTGTCAGGAACAGGAAAAGCGGGGACTATTTCCTGATTTCAGGAGGAAAAAGAAAGCTTCTGAAACGATTTTTCATTGACGAGAAAGTCCCGGAAGAACGCAGGGGAACCATAAAGCTTCTTACAGAAGGGAACCATGTTCTCTGGGTGATCGGATACCGTATCAGCGAATATTATAAAATAACGAATACCACCCGCACAATATTAGAAGTCAAAATATGCAAAGGAGAAGACCATGGCTGACAAAATTCGTGTTTTATTGGATGAAGAGAAAGTTGACAGAAGAATCCGTGAGGTCGCGGCGCAGATCAACCGGGACTATGAGGGAAAGCAGGTGCATCTGATCTGTATTTTAAAAGGCGGTGTGTTCTTTACCTGTGAGTTAGCCAAGCACCTGACTGTCCCGGTGTCCATGGATTTTATGTCCGTATCCAGTTATGGAGGAGGAACCGAATCTTCCGGTGTTGTCCGCATCGTAAAAGATCTGGATGAGCCCATCGCAGGGAAAAATGTTCTGATTGTGGAAGATATCATCGATTCCGGCAGAACCCTGGCCTATCTAATTGAGATTTTGAAACAGAGGAATCCGGAATCCATCCGCCTCTGCACTTTGCTTGATAAGCCGGAACGCCGTGTAAAAAAGCAGGTGAAGGTAGATTATACCTGTTTCACCATTCCGGACGAATTTGTAGTGGGCTTTGGCCTGGATTATGACCAGAAATACAGAAATTTTCCCTATATCGGAGTGGTAGAGCAGCAATAAGGAGGCAGCCAGTTGAAACAGAATCAGCAGTTTCGCGGAATTGGGCTGGTCTTGCTGGTGATGATGTTGATTGTTTTCGCATCTACACTTACCCAGCAGGGCGGTCTGTTCAGCACAGAAATGACCTATCAGGAATTTATGATGGCCATTGAAAACGATGCCATCGAGTCCGCAGAAGTAAAACAAAATCCGCAGACTCCTACGGGAATGCTGGAAATTTCCATGAAAAACGGAGAAAACAGGAAAATCTCTGTTTCCGATGTGGTGGAGGCCCAGGAGCTTTTGAGGGAGCACGGAATTGACTACATGGTGGATGATGTTCGTCAGGCGGATTACCTGACCACGATTATTCTCCCCATCGGCCTTTCGGCAGTAGTGATCATGCTTGTTATGATGTACATGAATGCCAGGCTGGGCGGCGGCGGAGGCAACGCCAAAATGATGGAGTTCGGAAAAAGCCGCGCCAGAATGAGCACCACAAATTCCGTGAATTTTTCCAAGGTGGCAGGCCTGGAGGAAGAAAAGGAAGAGCTGGAAGAAATTGTGGACTTTCTTAAGAATCCTAAAAAGTATACGGATGTGGGGGCCAGAATCCCTAAAGGCGTACTTTTGGTGGGCCCGCCGGGAACCGGAAAGACCCTGCTTGCCAAGGCTGTGGCCGGAGAGGCAGGCGTTCCGTTTTTCTCCATATCCGGTTCGGATTTTGTGGAGATGTTTGTGGGAGTCGGCGCATCCCGCGTGAGAGACCTGTTTGAGGATGCCAAGAAAAATGCTCCCTGCATTGTGTTTATTGATGAGATCGACGCCGTTGCAAGACGAAGAGGTACCGGAATGGGCGGCGGACATGATGAAAGGGAGCAGACCTTAAATCAGCTTTTGGTGGAGATGGACGGTTTTGGGGTCAATGAGGGCATTATCGTTATGGCCGCCACCAACCGCGTGGATATTTTGGACCCGGCGATTCTCCGCCCCGGCCGCTTTGACCGGAAAGTGGCGGTTGGAAAGCCGGATATTAAAGGCCGGGAGGAAATTCTACAGGTCCATGCCAAGGAAAAGCCTTTGGGTGAGGATGTGAATTTAAGGCGGATTGCCCAGACAACGGCCGGATTTACCGGAGCGGATCTGGAAAACCTTCTGAATGAAGGAGCCATCATGGCAGCCAAAGAATCCAGGCGGTTCATTACCCAGAAAGATATCGAGCGGGCTTTCATTAAAGTGGGAATTGGTTCTGAGAAGAAGAGCAAAGTAATTTCTGAGAAAGAAAAACGGATTACGGCATACCATGAGGCGGGACATGCAATTTTATTCCATGAGCTTCCCGATGTGGGGCCTGTTCATACCATTTCCATTATCCCCACAGGAATAGGGGCGGCAGGTTATACCATGCCGCTTCCGGAAAAGGATGAGATGTTTAATACCAAGGGAAAAATGCTCCAGAACATTATGGTATCTTTGGGGGGGAGAATTGCAGAAGAGCTGATTTTCCAGGATGTGACTACCGGAGCGTCTCAGGATATTAAGCAAGCCACTGCCATTGCCAGGGCCATGGTAACCCAGTATGGAATGTCGGAGCGTGTGGGAATGATTCATTACGGAAGCGATGAGGATGAGGTGTTTATTGGCCGTGATCTGGCCCATACCAGAAGTTATGGCGAGGATGTGGCCACATCCATTGACAGTGAGATCAAGAGAATCATCGACGAATGCTATGAGGAAGCAAAGAAAATCATCCTTGTACATGAGGATGTGCTTCATAAATGCTGTACGATTCTTCTGGAAAAGGAGAAAATTGGGCAGTCGGAATTTGATGCCCTATTTGTTTAAGAAAATAAAGTTTGACGGCGTTTGTACAAAAGAAACACAGGCAAACGCCGTTTTTAATTTAGAAATATAAAAAATACACAAAAAAAATGGGACGCGGGTAAAATTACACAAAAAAATTTTTCATAAAAATAAATGTTTGTGCACACTTATGCAGAAACATATGCTATATTACTACTTGTAACCCCCCCCCCAATACATTATATAGTTTTTGCTATACCCCATAAGAGACATAATACCTTTTCCGAAAGAAAGCCAGCGATTCCCCGCCGGCTTTCTTTCTGCCTGAAAAAGTATTACGTTTCGGACTAATAATGTATGATATAGAATAAAAAGCGTGCAAAAACTAAGAATATCCTGTATAATGAGATAACATACCCATCCGGGCATCCTGTAACACATGCTCTTTGGGCGTGTGTTCGGTTTTCACCGGGCGAAAAAATATTATTTTTGATATTGGTTCTGATGTGAAAGGCTCATTTTGGAGAGGAGGAGCTGTTTTTATGGAGCGAGCGGCTCTGTTTTGCGATGCGACCATAGATTATAGAATACCCGCCGAGCCGGATCCAGGAGATATCGTGACTCTGCGGTTTCGAACGGCAAAGAACGATGTGGACCGGGTGTATCTGGTTTTGTATGGAAAAGAAGAAAAGAAGAGATTAAGATGGGCGGAACGCCGGGGGAGATTTGATTATTATGAAACCACCGTAACCGTTGGGGAAACGGCTGTCTACTTTTACTTTCAAGTGGAAAAGGGCGACGAGATCTTCCGGTTCAACCGGCTGGGGGTGACCAACGAAATGGACCGCCGGTATATGTTTACCATCACGCCGGGCTTCCATGTGCCAGAATGGGCAAAGGGGGCGGTCATGTACCAGATTTTCATTGACCGTTTTTGTAATGGAGATCCCTCTAATGATGTAGTGTCCGATGAATATGTATATATTGGTTTCCCTGTGATGAAAGTGGATGACTGGGAAGAGAGACTTTCGGTTTTGGATGTGGACCGCTTCTACGGCGGTGATCTTCAGGGAATTCTGGATAAACTGGACTATCTCCAAAGCCTAAAAGTGGAAGTGCTGTACTTGAGCCCGGTATTTGTGTCGCCTTCCAATCATAAATATGATTGTCAGGATTACGAACATGTGGACCCCCATTACGGGGTCATTGTGAAAGATGCGGATGGGCTTGTGGACAGGGATGCCATTGATAATAAAGATGCAGAAAAATATTCGGTGCGGACGGCCGACGAGGTAAATTTGAGGGCCAGCGATGAATTTTTTGCACGATTTATGGATGAGGTCCATAAACGAGGCATGCGGGTGATTTTGGATGGTGTATTTAACCATTGCGGTTCCTTCAATAAGTGGCTGGATCGCGAGAAAATATATGAAAAAGCCGGCGTCTATGCTTCCGGCGCCTATGTGGATGCCAACAGCCCTTACCGGAACTTCTTCTGGTTTTCTGACGAGAATGGCTGGCCTGATAATGATTCCTATGAGGGATGGTGGGGCCATAACACACTTCCAAAATTGAACTATGAGGGTTCCGGGGAGCTTTATCAGTATATTTTGAATATTGCCAAGAAATGGTTGTCCCCGCCGTATAATATTGACGGGTGGAGACTTGATGTGGCAGCTGATCTGGGACATTCGCCGGAGGTGAACCACCGCTTTTGGAAGGATTTTCGCCGTGTGGTGAAGGAAACCAATCCAGATGCCCTGATTTTGGCCGAACATTACGGGGATGCATCTCCCTGGCTGGAAGGGGACCAATGGGATACGGTTATGAATTATGATGCCTTTATGGAGCCGCTTTCCTGGTTCCTTACGGGGCTGGAAAAACACAGTGACAGGATGGACGAACATCTGTATCAAAACAGCCAGGCGTTTATGTGCGCCATGCTAAGCAATATGTGCAGAATGCAGACCCCGTCTCTTCTGGCAGCGATGAACGAGATCTCCAACCATGATCACTCACGTTTTCTCACAAGAACGAACCGAACGGTGGGGCGCCTGGATTACAGAGGAGACCTGGCGGCATCAGATGGGATCAATTTTGGGATTTTTCGTGCAGCCGCCATCATACAGATGACCTGGCCGGGAGCGCCGACCATTTACTATGGGGACGAGGCCGGAGTTTGCGGCTGGACAGACCCGGATAACAGAAGGACTTTCCCCTGGGGGAAAGAAAATCATGAGTTGATTGAGTTCCATCGCTACCTGACCAGTATCCGGAAGCAA
>CAJUDN010000051.1:3923-22789 GCA_910585355.1 uncultured Lachnospiraceae bacterium | reverse complement strand
AATTATATCAGAAAAAGAAAAGGATGACTATCCAAAGTTCGCTGTAGTACTAGAGCGTGTCTGAAAATTCATTCCCATCATCTGCACGCCCCACTTTGCAGGAAATTTGGCCCTCATTCGGTCAACGTAGCCCACTACGCCTCCCTCATTCGGACCTAATTTCCCACAAACTGTGACGCACATCTGGCGGAAAGCAATTTTCAGACACGCTCTGGTGCTCCATCCAGACAGAAAGTAAAGTTGTGGGTTGTCTGATGCGTGACAGTGCCAGGCAAAATTTCGACGGCGATGTGGGACCATCGACTAGAAATTTTAACGACGCAATGGTGCGTGACAGGCAGTTCACAACTACAATTTCTGTCTGGATGAAGCACTAGAGTATAAAATAGATGAATGGCCTGATGTCAGGCTTGGACATTAGAAAAGAGCCGGAAAAGAAAAATACTCCATCTTGTATTCCGGTGAAAAGTAAAGTATAATTTTGTAAGAAATTGGAAAAATGTGCGAGAAAAGGAATGTCTGGGTTGGAAAAGAAAGAACGAGGAGGACAAAACGGTTATACTCTGGTGGAGCTAATGGTTGTGATTACTATAATGGCCATTTTGGCGTCAGTGTCGGCGGGAGTGTATACTGGATATATAAAGAAGGCGGAGATGTCCGGACTCTATGACACAGCCCACCAGATTATACAGGCCCTTGAAATTTGCGAGGCAGAAAATGCCGATGGGGCGGACACAAGCGGAAGATGTTACTGGACTGACGCATACTTAAAGCCTCCAAATCATCCGGACAGCATTTTGTACCCATATGTGGGCGACATGACAAAGGACTGTACGGGATATTTTCTGAAAATAGGAAAAAGGGAAAACAGATACAGAGTTGTTGGATTCACATATGAAACAGATCAGTATGTGGTGCGGTGGAACAGGACATCAGGAATTACGGTGGAGGAGAAGTAAAATGGAAAGGCGTACAATGACGGGACATCTGGCGGCAGTTCTGACAGCCGTGCTGTGGGGAACCACCTTCATATCGACAAAAATTCTTCTGGTGGATTTTAATCCGGTGGAAATCTTGTTTATTCGATTTATTATGGGATATGTGGCTCTCAGCCTGGCGGCTGGAAAGCGCGTCCCCTTTACAGGCTGGAGAGGGGAGCTCCCCTTCATCGCGGCGGGAATCAGCGGTATTACCCTGTATTATCTGTTTGAAAACATGGCTCTCACTTATACAATGGCTTCCAATGTGGGTGTTGTTGTATCAGCGGCGCCGCTTTTTACTGCAATTCTTATTCACCTGGTATACAAAGAAGAAAAATTCCGGCCCGGTTTTCTGGCTGGCTTTGCGGTCTCCATGGCCGGGCTCTGCCTCATAAGCTTTAATGGTTCCAGGCTGGAATTGAATCCTATCGGGGATCTTTTGTCAGTGGCAGCGGCCGTTTTATGGGCTTTTTATTCCGTGTTCACAAGAAAAATCAGCGGATACGGATATTCCACAGTTGTGATGACCAGGCGGATCTTTTTTTATGGAATTCTGTTTATGATTCCTGCTTTGCCATTTTTTGACTGTAAGCTGGGGATTGGCCGCTTTGCGAATCCAGTGTATGTATTTAATTTGATTTTTCTTGGTATGGGAGCCTCTGCTCTCTGCTTTGTCACATGGAATTATGCAGTACGGGTACTGGGAGCCGTTAAAACCAGTGTGTATATTTATATGGTTCCGGTTATTACTGTGGTTACCTCTATGATCGTTCTCCATGAAAAAATCACGTCTCTTGCAGCCATAGGAACGGTCTGTACCCTGGCCGGACTGATTCTCTCAGAATGGAAATATAAATAATATTTTATATTTATAAAGAAAGAATGAAATAATACTTGCGTAATAAAACAAAAGAGGGTATAATATTTGGGATATTTGAGCAGATATCGGAGGGATATGTTAGCTGTTCTTTCATAAATATAATATAGGAGAGAAGACATGGAGAATCAAAAGAAAAAAACTAACTCACTTGCCGCCAGAATGGGAATTTCTCTTATATGCGGTATTGCTGTCGGCGTGTTGCTTATGTTTCTGAGAGAGTCTCTCAATGGCTCCGGGCAGGGAGAGCTCTGGAACACCATCAACAGTATTCTTTTTCAGGACATTACAGCCCAGGGAGCGGAGAGTGCGCTTGGTATCTTTTACATCATGGGCCAGTTATTTATTCGCGCCCTTCAGCTTGTAATTGTACCGATGGTATTTACTTCCATTACCCTTGCAATCGGTCAGATTTCTGATACAAAGGCGCTTGGAAGAATCTCCTTTAAAACTATTGCAGGCTTTCTGATCTGTTCTTTTTTTGCCCTGGTATTTGCGTGCGTGGCAGGAATGATTGCTTATAATGCTGGGCTCTTTAACATTCAGGTTGAGGGACTGGAGGGAACCGCGGGTTCCACCGGATCCAACCCCTTAAATGTGGTACTAAATGTGGTTCCGTCCAATATTGCTTCCACTTTTTCCAGCAACACTGCTGTTTTATCCATTGTATTTCTGGCAGTTTCTTTGGGTCTTTGCATGAATGTGCTGGGGGATGAGAAAACAGGGACCTTAAAGAAGCTGATTCAGGAAGTAAATGATATTGTTGTGGTATTTCTAAATTATGTGGTAACGAAGTTCGGTCCCGTCGCCATTTTTGTTCTTCTTTCCAGAACTTTTGCCACGTATGGAATCAATCACCTGAAACCGGCGCTGGCTTATGTGATCATGACAGTGGTTCTGCTTCTTGTTTTTCTGTTTGTGGGTTATCCGATTTTCGTTGCATTGAGTGCAAAAGTAAATCCGATGAAATTTGCAAACAAGATCATCAAGGTTGCAGTATTCGGATTTTCCACGTCTTCCAGCGCGGCAACTCTTCCATTAAACATCAAGACTACCACAGAGGAGCTTGGTGTGGATGAGAAAATTGCTTCCTTTGTACTTCCGCTTGGTATGACCATCAACATGAACGGTACTGCCATTATGCAGGTCGTTGCGACCCTGTTCATCGCAGGATGTGCAGGCTATGATGTTACAGTTTCCCAGCTGATTGTCATTGCCCTCCTGGCCCTGATCGCATCTGCAGGTACTCCGGCGGCGCCGGGCGCAGGCGCTATTATTCTGTTTACTATTCTGTCCGGTATCGGCTTTGTCAATGACGGCGCTCTTCTGGCTTATAGCCTGATTCTTGCCATCAACCGTCCTATTGAGATGCTGGTAACAGCCTTAAACGTCGTAGGTGATTCTGCAACCAGTATTTATGTTGCCAAGTCCGAAGGAATGCTGGATGAAGATAAATACAATGCTTAAGTTAAAGTGAAATTTCACGGCCGGGAACCACGTAATGGCTTCCGGTCTCTTTTCATTTCACAGGAAAGGCTTTGTTACGCTTGAGCGCGTTTGGAAATTCATTCCCATCAACTGTACGTCCCGCTATGCGGGAAATTTGGCCCCCATTCGGTTGACGCAGCCCTTTTGCGCCTCCCCATTCTGACCTAATTTCTTGTAAACTGTGATGCACATCTGACAGAAAGTAATTTTCAAACATGCTCTGATGCATAAAAGTAAAATGTGAAAAGGCCTTTCCTGTGAAATAAAATGCACTTCGTGCATGAAAGCGCGCATGTTTGTCAACAGTTTGAAACGGGAGGACGTCCGCAGTGGAGTTTTATTTTGCCCCTTTGGAGGGCATCACCAGTTACACGTACAGGAATCTGCATCATAAATATTATTCCGGCGTGGAGAAATATTACACGCCGTTTTTATCTCCGGGACCGGAAACAGGGCTTGGAATCAAGCAGCTTCGCGACGTGATTCCGGAAAACAATCCAGACATTTTGCTGGTGCCGCAGCTTTTAACGAACCGCGCCGGTGATTTTCTAAAATCCATGGAGGTTTTGGGGGAATATGGATATCAGGAAATTAATTTGAATCTGGGCTGTCCGTCCGGAACTGTGACGGCAAAAAAGAAGGGCTCCGGCTTCCTCTGTTATCCTCAGGAGCTGGATCGGTTTCTGGACGAGGTGTTTAAGGACCGGCGGGTTTGGAGCGGCGAGTTTCAGGTGTCCGTTAAAACCAGAATTGGTAAGAATTCGCCGGAAGAATGGACGGGGCTGATGGAAATTTATAACCGATATCCCTTAAAAGAGTTAATTATTCATCCGAGAATCCAAAGAGACTTTTATAATAACACCCCCAATCTTGAAGTGTTTGGAAGCGCTCTGGCCCATAGTAAAAATCCGGTGGTTTATAATGGAGACATCTTTTCAGACGGGGATTTCGGGCGGTTTCGGGAGAAATTCCCGACAGTGGAAACTGTCATGCTGGGAAGAGGGCTGGTTCAGAATCCTGAGCTGGCCTGGGCCCTTAAAGAGGAAAGAAGCAGCGAAATATTCGACAAAACCCGCCTGAAAAATTTTCATGACGAGCTGCTTAGGCAGTATTGCGAATTGATGTCCGGGGAGCGCAATGTACTGTTCCGGATGAAGGAGCTGTGGTTTTACATGATACGTCTGTTTCCGGATAAGCCTAAAACAGAAAAGAAAATCAAAAAGGCTGTACGGCTGGCGGAATATAGGGCAGCTGTGGATGAACTGCTTGCATAAAACACATGACATACAGATAAAGTTATGGTATCATATCGGCAGATATGATACCTGTGCATTATTTTCTGCGCCCACCGCAGAAAATCGTGCACTAAAATCGGCCGGAGGCATTATGTCCAGAAACGGACATAATATCATATCGGCAGATATGATACCTGTGCATTATTTTCTGCGTCCACCGCAGAAAATCGTGCACTGAAACCGGCCGGAGGCATTATGTCCGGAAACGGACATAATATCATATCGGCAGATATGATACCCGTGCAAAAAATAAATGAGGGGGAACGAAAAATGTATTTAATCAAAAACGTCCATGTTTATGCCCCGGAGGATCTGGGATTCATGGATGTGCTGGTGGGGGGAGCCAGAATCTTAAAGATGGCAGAGCATTTGCCAACAGAAAGCGCCTATGGTGTAAAGGAAATTGACGGAACAGGCAAGGTCCTTATGCCGGGACTTATTGACGCACATGTCCATATCCTGGGCGGTGGCGGTGAAGGCGGCGCCAAATCTAGGACACCGGAGATTATGCTGACAGACATCACAGAAGGCGGAGTCACCACGGTTGTGGGATGTCTTGGCACCGATGGCTGCACAAGGACCATGACCAGTCTTCTGGCAAAGGCGAAAGGACTGGAAGAAGAGGGAATTACCACCTATGTGTACACGGGCTCCTATCAGGTTCCGGTACGGACGCTGACCGGGAGTATTATGGATGACATCATCCTTTTGGAGAAGGTGGTGGGAACCGGAGAAATTGCCATTTCAGATCATCGTTCTTCACAGCCCACCCGGGAAGAGTTTGCGAAAATCATCGCAGATACAAGAGTAGGCGGAATTCTGTCCGCAAAGGCAGGGCTTGTGAATATTCACATGGGCGATGGGCAGGAAAAACTGGAATATTTGCGGTATGTGTTAAAGAACACCCAGATTCCTCCAACTAACATGCTACCAACCCACATCAACCGCAGCCATGCCCTGATGGCGGACGGTATTGATTATGCAAAGACCATGGGCGGCTATATCGATTTAACGACCAGTTCCGATCCGAACTTTTTGGATCCGGATGAGGTAAAAGCCAGCACAGGCCTTAAGATGGCTCTGGATGCCGGCGTTTCGGCCGGGCATGTGACATTCTCCTCCGACGGTCAGGGAAGTCTTCCCGTATTTGCTCCGGACGGAACTTTTCTGGGACTGGGCGTGGGAAAGGTATCTTCTCTTTACAGGGAAATGCGGGACGCCGTGCTTGTGGATGGCGTGCCCCTAACTGACGCCCTTAAGCCTGTGACAAAAAATCCGGCGTTCCTTTTAAAGCTGGAAAACAAAGGAAAAGTTGAAGAAGGCGCCGATGCGGATTTGGTGCTTTCAGACGCAAAAACTCTGGAAATTAATACCGTGATGGCAAAGGGGACCATCATGATTTCCGAAAAGAAGGTTCTGGTGAAGGGAACCTTTGAGAGATAAGAAAAGAGGTACTGACATGGAAAAAAAGAAAAGAACATTCCAGATGCCGCATACTTACATCATTATTTTTGGCGTTATCCTGTTTGCGGCCTTTTTGACGGTATTTATCCCGCTGGGAAAATATGAGACCAAGGAAATCACTTATATGCAGAACGGTGCAGAAAAGACAAGAACCGTTCTGGACCCGGACAGCTTTCAGTATGTGCTGGATGAAAACGGAAATAAGGTAACGAAGATTGCGCCGTTATTTGGAACGGAAGATTTCGGCGGCCAGGGCATTTTAAACTATGTGTTTGAAGGCATGACCGTCGGAGATAAGTCAGGGACGGCTGTAGGCATTATTGCCTTTATTCTGGTGGTGGGCGGCGCCTTTGGCATCGTCTTAAGGACAGGAGCCGTGGAAAGCGGAATCATGCGGGTCATTGCCCTGACAAACGGAAAGGAAATTCTCCTGATTCCTATTCTTATGGTATTGTTCTCTCTGGGCGGAGCCGTATTCGGGATGGGTGAGGAAGCCATTCCCTTTGTCATGATTCTGGTTCCCATGTTTATCGCCATGGGATACGACGCTGTGGTGGGAATCATGTGCTCCTATGTGGCAACCCAGATTGGTTTCGGTTCCTCCTGGCAAAACCCCTTCGGACTCGCTGTGGCACAGGGAGTGGCCGGAATTCCGGTTATGTCCGGCGCCTGGTTCCGTATTCCCATGTGGATTTTCTTCACAACCGTAGCGATTGTTTTTACCATGCGTTATGCCATGAAGATCAAAAAAAATCCCAAACTCTCCGTTGCTTATGAGTCTGACGAAGGATACCGTTCCGAATTCGCCAGAAAGGGGCAGGAAATGCCGCCCTTCACGCTGGGGCATAAGCTTGTTCTTTTAACGGTCGCCGCATGTATGGTATGGACCATCTGGGGCGTTGTCAGTGAGGGGTATTATATTCCGGAAATCGCTTCCCAGTTTTTTGTAATGGGTCTGGTATCCGGTATCATCGGTGTGATTTTCCATTTAAATGATATGAAGCTCAATGACATTGCCACATCCTTTGACAGAGGTGCCGCCGATCTTCTGGGGGCAGCCATGTGCGTTGGTATGGCGCAGGGCATCATCATTATTCTGGGCGGTACCAGCGCCACGGACGGCACGGTGCTGAATACCATTCTCCACAGTATCAGCGAGGGAATGCAGAACTTCCCGCCGGTGATTTCCGCCTGGTTTATGTATATCTTCCAGTCCGTATTCAACTTCTTCGTGGTATCCGGTTCCGGTCAGGCCGCCCTTACCATGCCGGTTATGGCGCCTTTGGCAGACCTTGTGGGTGTGGAAAGGCAGGTTGCGGTTGTGGCTTTCCAGCTTGGCGACGCTTTTACAAACTTCATTGTTCCTACTTCAGGCTGCCTCCTTGGAGCTTTGGCTGCCGCCAGGTTAGACTGGGGCAAATGGGCGAAATTCCAGATTAAGTTCCAGGCAGTGCTCTTTGTGCTGGCTTCCGCCACAGTTATTCTTGGCGTTTTAGTTGGCCTCTCATAATTTACATGTTAACATAACAAGGTCTTCCCTATGAAATAACAAAATGCCCTGCCGGCCGGATTTTTCCGACAGCCAACAGGGCATTTTGTTTACTGGCTTCATCTGTTTCGCGCCTCTTCCAGATAATTCAACGCCTTTACTTTCTTAGCCGGCCGGATTTTTCCCGATGGATTGGGAATACACGGAGGTTCTTTTCGCTGGCATGTAAAGTTCTGTTTCTTCATATGATAAATATGAACGAGATACAGCCAGGACGGATTGAAACATGGAATTTAGGAAGCAGCTTTGGGCGGCTTTTCTTTTGCTGGCGGCCGATTTATTTCTTGCGGTGGGACTGATTTTTGTTTTGTACGGCAGGACAGGAGGTCATGTTCGTGAAACGGGGAGCCATATTCGCGAGGCTTCGGCTGAAGAGGTTCGGGGAGAACCCAGGGTAGTGGCCTTAACCTTTGACGATGGACCCAGCGAAAAATACACGGAGATTCTTCTGGACGGTCTGAAGGAGCGGGGAGTGAAAGCGTCGTTCTTTCTGATTGGCGAGTGCATTGAGGGAAATGAAGAGCTTGTAAAGCGTATGGACGAGGAGGGGCACCTGGTGGGAGTCCACTGCCTGCACCATACGGATCTGACCCGGGAGAAACCGGAGGAGGCCAACAATCAGCTGGAGCAGACAAAAAGTATGATTGAGGCGGTGACAGGAAAAACTCCGGAGTATGTCCGTCCGCCTTTTGGAAGCTGGAATGAGGCTCTGGGAGATAAGGTATCCATGGAACCGGTGTTCTGGAATGTGGATTCCATTGACTGGAAGCTCAAGAATACCGCCGGGATCGTAAACAAGGTGATGAAAGATACGAAAAACGGCGATATCATTTTGATGCACGATGAATTTCAAACTTCTGTGGAAGCTGCGCTTCAAATAATTGACAACTTGCTGGCAAACGGTTATACTTTTGTTACAGTGGATGAATTAACGATTGATTAGAGGAATAACATGGATTTATTTGATTACATGCGTACCAGTACGATGGAGAAAGAATCGCCGCTGGCTTCACGTATGCGCCCGCGGACGCTGGATGAGGTGGCAGGACAGAAACATATTATCGGAAAAGATAAGCTGTTATACCGGGCCATCAAGGCCGACAAACTGGGTTCAGTGATCTTCTACGGCCCTCCGGGAACCGGAAAAACCACTCTGGCCAAAGTCATTGCCAATACCACCAGCGCCAGATTTGAACAGATTAATGCGACGGTGGCCGGGAAAAAGGACATGGAGGAAATCGTAAAGAATGCCAAAGATGCCCTTGGAATGTACGGACAGAAAACCATCTTGTTTGTGGATGAAATTCATAGATTTAATAAGAGTCAACAGGACTATCTCCTCCCGTTCGTGGAGGACGGAACCGTGACGCTCATTGGAGCGACCACGGAGAATCCATATTTTGAAGTCAACAATGCGCTTCTTTCACGTTCACGGATTTTCGAGTTAAAGCCCCTGGAAAAACAGGATATTAAAGAACTGATCTTTCGGGCCGTCTATGATGAGACGCGGGGAATGGGAACTTACCATGCGGAAATTACAGATGACGCGGCGGAATTTCTGGCTGATGTGGCTAACGGAGATGCCCGCGCTGCTTTAAATGCCGTGGAGCTTGGGATTCTCACTACAGAAAAGGGCGAAGACGGAAAAATTCACATTACGATTGCCCAGGCGGCGGAATGCATCCAGAAACGGGCAATCAGCTACGACAGGGACGGGGATAACCATTATGACACAGTGTCCGCATTTATAAAAAGCATGAGAGGCTCTGATCCGGACGCGGCTCTTTATTATCTGGCCAGAATGCTCTATGCCGGGGAGGATGTGAAGTTCATTGCCAGAAGAATTATCATATGCGCCGCGGAAGACGTGGGATGCGCGGACCCCAATGCGCTGACGGTGGCGGTGAGCGCCGCCCAGGCAGTGGAGCGGATTGGCCTTCCGGAGGGACAGATTCCCCTGGCGGAGGCTGTCGCCTATGTGGCTGCGGCTCCCAAAAGCAATGCGGCCTGCATGGGGATCTTTAAGGCAATGGAAGCCGTAAAAGCAAGAAAAACGCCGCCGGTGCCGGTCCACCTTCAGGACAAACATTATAAGGGGGCGGAAAAGCTGGGGCATGGACTGGGATATAAGTATGCCCATGATTATCCCAACCATTATGTAAAACAGCAGTATCTTCCTGACGGGATGGAGGGCGAGCGGTTCTATTTTCCAACAGAAAACGGTTACGAAAAGCAGATCCGGGCTCATATGGAGCGGCTTGAACGGGAAGCAGAAAAAGAAAAATAAAATTAAGGAGAGACGATATGCGTGAAAAATTAGAAACGTTACCTCTTACACAGCTGAGGGAGCTGGCCAGGGGGCAGGGAATCAAAAATGTCAGCGGATTGAGAAAGTCTGAGCTGGTGGACAGGCTCTGTGAGGTGGCAGAGAGAGAAAATGCGGCGGAAGCGGAAAAAGTGGAAAATGTCGCGGAAGCAGAAAAAACTGAGAAAGCAGAACCGACAGGCAGACTGGCAAGGGCGGAGAAAGGCGATCGTAAGGAAAGAGCGGAGCGGTCCGAACAGACAGACCGGCAGGAAAGAGGAAGTATACCGGTTCAGAATAGTTCCCCGTCTCCGACAGGCGACCCCAGAAATGATTTGCAGGATCTGGACAGCGGGATTGAAGCCAATGGCATTCTGGAGGTTATGCCGGATGGATTTGGATTTATACGGTGTGAAAATTTTCTTCCGGGAGAAAACGACGTCTATGTGGCCCCGTCTCAGATTCGACGGTTCAATATGAAAACCGGAGATATCATTCGTGGAAGCCGCCGGGTAAAAACGGCAACTGAGAAATTTGCAGCCCTTCTTTATGTGACGACCATCAATGGGTATCCCACCCATGTGGTTGAGAAACGTCCTAATTTTGAAGATTTAACCCCAATTTTCCCAAATAAAAGATTAAACCTTGAAGTACGCGGAGGAAGAAATACTACGGCTATGCGCGTGATGGATCTTCTGGCGCCCATCGGCAAGGGACAGAGAGGCATGATCGTATCTCCGCCTAAGGCAGGCAAGACCACGCTTTTAAAGCAGGTGGCAAAGGCAGTTACCACAAACTACCCCAATATGCACCTGATTATTCTTCTGATTGACGAGCGCCCCGAGGAAGTGACCGACATTAAGGAATCTGTTGTTGGGCCAAATGTGGAAGTGATTTACTCCACCTTTGACGAGCTGCCGGAACGCCATAAGCGCGTGTCGGAAATGGTGATTGAGCGGGCAAAGCGCCTGGTGGAACATGGACGCGATGTGATGATTCTTCTGGATAGTATGACGCGCCTGGCCAGAGCCTATAATCTGGTGGTGCCGCCAAGTGGACGTACCCTGTCCGGCGGCCTTGACCCGGCGGCTCTTCATATGCCGAAACGGTTCTTTGGCGCGGCCAGGAACATGAGAGAAGGGGGAAGCCTTACGATTCTCGCAACGGCGCTGGTGGATACGGGCAGCCGCATGGATGATGTGATCTATGAGGAATTCAAGGGAACCGGAAACATGGAGCTGGTGCTTGACCGTAAGCTGTCTGAGAAACGTATTTTCCCGGCCATTGATATTCTTAAATCCGGCACCCGCCGTGACGACCTTCTGCTGACTTCTGAAGAAGCCGAGGCTGTGGAATCCGTGAGAAAGGCCACAAACTCCATGAAGGCGGATGAATCCGTGGAAAAGGTGCTGGATTTGTTTACAAGGACCAAAACCAACCGGGAATTTGTGGAGATGGCAAAAAAAATGAGATTTTAGGAATTAATTAAAATCCGGAGGAAATAACGATGGTGCAGGAGGAAGGAAAAAACCCCATACAGGTTGCGGAAAAGCTGTTTCAGGTCATTGAGGTTCTGGCGGATAACGGGCCTATGGGGATTATGGACTTGAGCATTAGCCTGGGATTTCATAAAAGCACCACTCACAGGCTGGTGGCGTCTCTCCAGTTCATGGGATATATCCGTCAGGAGGAGGAATCTTTAAAATACATGCTGTCCTTTAAATTCCTGGAAATTGGAAGCAAAATCCTCGACCAAACCAATATGGCTTCCCTGATTCATCCGTCGCTGCGGAAGCTGTCGGAGCAGACCGGGGAGACGGTCCATCTGGTGCGGCGGGAGGGGACTGAGGCGGTCTACATCGATAAGGTGGAGTCAAAGGTTGGCTCCATCCGGATGGTATCCAGAGTGGGAAGCAGAGTCCCGTTATACTGCTCAGGAGTGGGGAAAGCGCTGCTTGCGGAGCTTAATGACGAGGAGGTGCGGGCCGTCTGGGAAGCGTCGGAAATTAAGCGTCTGACCGCCTACACGATCACCTCTTTTGAGGAGCTGATGGAGAGGGTGGAGGCAGTGAGGAAAGATGGATTTGCCGTTGATAACGAGGAGAATGAGGAGGGCGTACGGTGTATTGCCGTATGTTTAAAAGACTACCATAAAGAGCCGGTTTATGCCCTCAGCATTTCTGCTCCGGTAAGCCGTATGAGCGATGAGCGGCTTCGGGAGTTAAAAAAGGCTGTGCTGGAATTTAAAGACAGTACGGCAAAGACTCTGGGCCTTACCAGAACATAAGAGAAGACCGGACTTGCGTTTCCGGCCGGTCAGTAATATAATAATAACAAAGACAGGGTGACTGTGAGGGTGCTTAGCATTTATAAGGCAGAAAAAACAAGGAGTCGATGTAAATGGAAGAGAATCAACAAACAAGATTAGCTAAATTAATGGGAGGAGACAGAAAAGGATACCGCATTGCCTTTCAGATGGCCTGGCCGGCAGTGATGGAATCTTTTTTTATTGCCCTTGCAGGTATGGTGGACTCGCTGATGGTAAGCTCCATGGGCGCTTATGCAGTGGCGGCCGTGGGACTGACGATGCAGCCTAAATTTCTTGGGCTCTGCATCTTCATTGCCACCAACGTGTCCGTGTCGGCGCTGGTGGCCAGGCGAAAAGGAGAAGAGGACCAGAAAGGCGCCAATCAGGTACTTTTGATGGCTCTCACGTTTACGCTTCTGGTGGGAACTCTCATCAGCATTATATGCATCGCCTTTGCGGATCCTATTATCCGGCTCTGCGGGGCCAATGAAGATACCCAGGAAAGCTCGGCCCTTTATTTCCGTATTATTATGGGCGGCATGATGTTTAACATTATCTCCATGGCCATAAACGCGTCCCAGCGCGGCGCAGGGAATACAAAAATTGCCATGAGAACCAATGTGACCAGCAATGTGGTGAATATGATTGGAAACTATCTGCTGATTCAAGGAAACTGCGGTTTTCCCAAGCTTGGAATTACGGGGGCTGCCCTGGCAACTGTTTTCGGTACGGTTGTGGCCTGTATTATGAGCATTCTGTCCCTGGCGCAGAGAGACAATTTTGTCAGCATTCCCTACATAATCAGAGAGCGGGTCAGGATCACCCTGGAACCGGCAAAGAACATGGCCAAAATTGCGTCCAGCGTATTTGTGGAGCAGGTGTTCATGAGAATTGGATTCCTCACGGTTTCTATCATGGTGGCCAGACTCGGCACGGCTGCTTACGCGGCCCATCAGGTGGGGATGAATGTGATGAACCTGTCCTTTTCTTTCGGAGACGGCATGCAGGTGGCGGCTGTGGCTCTCTGCGGGCGGAGCCTGGGAGAAAAAAAACCGGAGCTGGCAAAAATGTACGGAACCGTCTGCCAGAGAATCGGAAACATGATTTCTGTGGTACTGGCAGTTCTCTATCTGACCTGCGGCTCCTGGTACTATCACCTGTTCTTTGTGGAGCCGGACATCATTGCCATGGGAGTTCAAATTACCAAAGTTTTAACCATCATTGTCCTCCTGCAGATTGCCCAGGTTATTTACATGGGATGTCTGCGGGGAGCCGGGGATGTTCTGTTTACCACCATTGCCTCCACACTGAGCATTACCATCATACGTCCGATTTTTTCTTACCTTCTCTGCTATGCATTCGGACTCGGACTTGTGGGTATCTGGTTGGGAATCGTCTGCGACCAGTTTTCTAGATTCTGCCTGACCACCTGGAGGTTTAAGAGCGGGAAGTGGACAAAGATTAAAATATAGGGCGTGCAGATGATGAAAATGGATTTTCAAACACGCTCCAGAGAGGTTATAAAGCGGCGTATCCGCAGACGATTCTGTCGGACATGCCGCTTCCATGTTTCATAGGAAAGACCTTGTTGCTTATCTGTTTAATTTCCGCATTCAATGCTGATTTCCGTGAATATCTGCAAAATATCTTCAATTTTTATTGTTTCCTTTTCCGCCTCCCCTTTATCGAGAACTGCATTCCCCTGGTGCATCATAAGAATCCGGTTTCCGTAGTCCACGGCAAAGCGGAGATTGTGGGTCACCATGATGGTGGTCAGATGCTTCTCATGGACAATTTTATCGGTCAGTTCCATGATGGTATCGGCGGTTTTGGGATCCAGGGCGGCAGTGTGCTCATCGAGAATCAGGAATTCAATGGGAGTCATGGTGGACATGAGAAGGGCCATGGCCTGCCTCTGCCCCCCGGAGAGAACGCCCACTTTCACCTGCAGCTTATCCTCAAGGCCGAGCGCCAGAGTCTTTAACTGGTCTCTGTAAAAGTCAATTCTTGCCCGGTTGGCGCCAGGAAGGAGATTGAAGGCTTTTCCCTTGTTGTCAGCCAGGGCCATGTTTTCCAAAATGGTCATGTTGGGACAGGTTCCCATGGCCGGGTTCTGGTATACGCGTCCAATTCGGCGCTGCCTTTTATATTCCGGCATTTTCGTAATATTCGTTCCATTTATGAGAATGGAGCCGGAGTCCAGGGGAATGCTGCCGCAGATTAAGTTTAACAGGGAGGTCTTGCCGGAGCCGTTGCTTCCCACAACGGAGACAAACTGGCCGTCAAGGATGGTCAGGTTAAAATCCTCGAAGAGGCACATTTCATTTACTGTGCCTGCATTGTAATATTTATTGATATTTTTAAGCTCCAGCATGGCGGGTCCCCCTTCTCTTTATGGAATCGCTGATCACTAAAATCAAAAGCAGAATAGCGGCAGTGATCAGTTTTAAGTCAGCGGCTTTTACGATTCTTAAAGAAATCACCAGAGCCACACAGGCTTTATAGAGGATGGCGCCTGCTATGACGGCCGTTGTGGTCTTTAAAACTCCCAGCCGTTTAAAAAGCTGGGCTCCCAGAATGACGCTTGCAAGGCCGAATACCATGGTTCCCGTTCCTATGGAAATATCGAAAAAGGCCTGTTTCTGTGCAAGAACCCCTCCGGCCAGGGCGGCGAATCCGTTTGCAATGGCAAGGCCGATGACTTTTACACGGCCTTTATCTTTGGCCAGGGAAGTAACCAGAACGTCGTTGTCGCCCACAGCCCGCAAAAGATAGCCGGATTTTGTACTTAAGTACCAGTCCAGCAGCAGTTTGCAGATGCAGACAATGATTGCCAGCAAAATAACCATGATGTAAGGTTTTATGAAAGAAGGGAGGGCGGTCCTGGTCCAGTGGTTATCAAAAATCGTATCCTGGGAGAGGAAGGGGAGGTTGGCTTTCATGCCGGCGATTCTCAGATTAATGGAGTAAAGGGCGGTCATGACAATGATTCCGGAAAACAGGTCGCGGACTCTGCATTTTACATGTATGAACCCGGTGACGCATCCGGCCAGTACCCCCGCCAGAAAGGACAGAGGAAGAGCCAGAACCGGGGAAATGCCTTTCACAATCAGGCTGGCCGTTAAAGCCGCTCCCAGGGGAAAGGTACCGTCCACCGAGAGATCGGGGAAATCCAGGATTTTATAAGTAATGTATACGCCAAGGGCCATAATGGCGTAAATTAGGCCCTCTTCAAAGATTCCTAAAATGATAGTCATGCGGTTCCTCCGTAAAAAAACAGTAAATGAATCCGATTACTGGGCGATTTCCGTAAACAGTTCTTTTGCGGTGTCCTTTAAGCTGTCCGGGAAGGTAATGCCGAGGTTTTCGGCCGCCTTTTCGTTTCCGTAAAAGGCAGCTTCTTCGATAATCTCAAAATTCATTTCGCTGGCCTTTGCTTCGCCCTTTAAGATCCTGGCCGCCATATGTCCGGTCTGCTTTCCAAGGTCCACATAGTCAAGCCCCATAGCTGCCAGGCAGCCAATTTTCACCTGTTCGATTTCACTGCCAAATACCGGAATATTTTTTGCGCCCGCCTTGGAAAGAATCAGGGGAAGGGAGGAAACAACTGTGTTGTCAGTCAGGTTATTGAGGCAGTCCACCTGTTCTAGGATGTTGTCAGCAGCTAAGGGAATGTCGGCGGCGGAAGAAACGCCGGATTCCACGATTTCAAAGCCGTATTCCGGAGCTTTTTCCTTATACTCGGCCAGAGTGGCGGCGGAATTAACTTCGCTGGTGGTGTACATGATGCCAATTTTTTTTGCATCCGGGAGAATTTTCCGGATCATATCAAGCTGCTGTTCCACAGGCAGTTTATCGCTGGTTCCTGTGACCTCTCCGACAGGAGTGCCGTCGGCATTGGCAAGTTCGGCTTCTATGGGAGCGGTTACCGCGGTATAGATTACCGGAATATTATTTTTCCGGCCCGCGCTGTATGCGCTTTGGGCGATGGGAGTTGCAATGGCGCAGATTAAGTCCGTGTTTTGCCCCGCAAAGTTGGTGGCAATCTGTGCGGCAAGCCCGGGATCCGCCTGAGCGTTTTCATAAAGGACAGTAAGATTCTCACCTTCTTTAAAACCTTCCTCAGCGAGGCCTTCAAGAAAGCCCTCGCGACAGTTGTCGAGGGAACCGTGGACGGCAAACTGGCCGATGCCAATGGTATAGGAGCCTGAGACAGTGCCTTCGGTTTTTGCAGCCTGTGATGTCCGAGACTCCCCGGAAGCGCTTCCAGAAGAACATCCAGTCATTAATACAGCAGCCAGGGTCATAAGAGCAATTGTTTTCATGGATTTTTTCATAATCATTCCTCCTGTAAAATAAGATGGAGTCCGCTTTGGTGAACTCTCGCACTGGGCTTTCCTGTGTGGGCGGCGCGTCTTCAGTTGGTTTTCATGGGAGACGGCACGTCCTCAGCCGCTTTTTTGTGCGGCGGTGGGGTCTCAGCCGGGCGCGTGAAGGTTTTCTGCGAAATCATGAAGGGTTCCTGCGAAATAAAAAAGTCCCAAGCATATATATTCTATGCTTGAGACGAATTATCTATCCGCGGTGCCACTCAAATTGACCTTTCGGTCCTCTTTTTCGTATACCAACATATACGCCGCCAAATAACGGCCGCGGAAGCCGTCAGCCCATACTCGAATTCTTTCAGGACTGCCCTCGAAAGTCCATTCCATTTTCAACGCCATACCGCAATCCCACCGCCTGCGGTTCTCTGTGATACCGTTTATGAAAATGTACTCCTCTTTCTCTCTGGTTTTCTTGTTTTGTTTTACGATATATTAATACGTGCAGACGATTTTGTCAAGAGAATTTATAAAATAAATATAATGTTTCCGAAACTTCCATAAACTTCCTTGACGATGTACGCGTAACGTGCTAGGATATAGAAGATAGTCAGGTGACAAGGTGTCACCTTACAAAAAGACAGGATATTTTCCGGAAATGCAGGAAAACTAAACGGAAAAAGACCTTGATATGGGGTGAGAAAAAATGGAAAGTAAAGTAAAAGACAACAAAATGGCCAATGCCCCTTTAGGCAGGCTTTTAATTGAACTGGCGGTTCCCACGGTATTTGCACAGCTGGTAAACCTCCTCTATAATATGGTGGACAGGATTTATGTGGGAAGAATTCCGGAGGTGGGGCATCTGGCATTGGCGGGGCTTGGCGTTACTTTTCCGATTATTATTTTGATTTCCGCCTTTGCCGCCCTGATCGGTGCGGGCGGTGCGCCCAGGGCGGCCATCTATATGGGAAGAAAAGAGAATGATACGGCGGAAAAGATACTTGGAACCTGTATCACTGCATTATGCATCATGGCTGTGTGCTTAAGCGTTTTTTTCTATTTTGTGAAGGAACCGCTTCTCATGCTGTTCGGGGCCAGCGAACAGACCATCGGATACGCCAACAGCTATCTGGGCATTTACCTTCTGGGAACTATTTCCGTTCAGATTTCTCTGGGACTTAACATGTTCATCACCAGTCAGGGCTTTGCCAAAACGGGAATGGTGACAGTCTTAATCGGAGCGGTTTTAAATATCATTCTGGATCCGATCTTTATTTTTTTCCTGGGAATGGGAGTACGGGGGGCAGCTTTGGCGACTATCATCAGTCAGACAGTTTCTGCTTTGTGGGTGCTTTCGTTCCTATGCGGGAAAAAGACCGTTCTGAAGGTGAAAAAGGAAAACCTTAAAATTGACAGGGAGCTTCTGCTTTCTGTCATGGCGCTTGGAACTTCTCCGTTTATCATGCAGTCCACGGAGTGTCTGGTGCAGCTCACCTACAATTCCGGGATGCAGCGGTACGGAAATGACTATTATGTGGGAGCCATGACTATCTTGTTTTCCATCATGCAGATGCTGTTTCTACCCTTAAGCGGCCTGACCCAGGGGGCCCAGCCGATCCTCAGCTACAATTTCGGGGCAGGAAATAAGGAACGGGTAAAAAAGGCGTTTAAGCTTTTATTTGCACTTGCCCTGGGCTTTTCCCTCATCGCAACGGGTATGGTGCTTTTGTTTCCGGAGCTGTTTATCCGCATGTTCTCTGATAATGAGGAGATTATCCATATTGGCGTTTATGCAGTCCGCATCTATATGTTCGGTTTCCTGATTATGGGAGCCCAGATTGCATGCCAGCAGACCTTTCTGGCCCTGGGCCAGGCGAAGATTTCCGTATTCCTGGCGTTGCTAAGAAAAGTCATCCTGCTGATCCCTCTGGCCATTCTTCTTCCAGCGCTTGGTATGGGGACTGACGGCCTGTTTTACGCGGAGCCGATATCAGATATTCTGGCAGTGCTCACGACGGTGATTCTGTTCGCGCTGAATTTTAATAAAATGCTAAATATGATACCAGGGTCAAAAGGTCATGTATGACATGCTTGCATGTCGATACATGACATTGGGACCCGAAAAACACCGAGAAGGAGCCATTTTTCGTAGAAAAATGAGCGGATTTGAGGTGTTTTAGGATTGCGGAAGCACAAAGTGCGGAGCAATCCGTGGTATCATAGGGGTCAAAAGGTCATGTATGACATGCTTGCATGTCGATACATGACATTGGGACCC
>CAJUDN010000051.1:0-3823 GCA_910585355.1 uncultured Lachnospiraceae bacterium | reverse complement strand
GAAAAACACCGAGAAGGAGCCATTTTTCATAGAAAAATGAGCGGATTTGAGGTGTTTTAGGATTGCGGAAGCACGAAGTGCGGAGCAATCCGTGGTATCATAGGGGTCAAAAGGTCATGTATGATTTATTATAAAACAAAAGAAAGACAGAGGAAACGTATATGGGAGTAAATAACGGAGGGAAAACCCCACAGTCCAACAACCACGCCAGAGGACTTATTTATTACGCGGTAGTTGTTTTTTTAATTACCATGCTGCTAAACGCGCTGGTTTTTCCGGCGGTGGTGGGGCAGAAGGTGATGGAAGTTAATTATAATGAATTCCTCACCATGGTGGATGCAGGACAAGTGGTCCAAGTACAGAAGGACACGGACCAGCTTTTGTTTCTGGCTCAGGATGCCCGCGGCAATAAGCAGGTATACAAAACGGGACTCTGGGAAGATGATTCTCTGACAGAGCACCTTTACAGGGCTGGGGTAACTTTTGGGAAAGTGATCCCCCAGAGGGAATCGGCCATCATGTCATTTTTTACCAACTGGATTATACCCATTGGAATCATGGTGATTTTCGGACAGATTTTAAGCCGTATGATGGCGAAAAGGATAGGCGGAAACGCCATGACCTTTGGAAAGTCCAACGCGAAGATTTATGCGGAAAATGAAACCGGAAAGACATTCGCTGATGTGGCCGGACAGGAGGAGGCCAAGGAGGCCTTAAAGGAGATTGTAGATTTTCTCCACGACCCGAAAAAGTATTCGGATATCGGAGCCACGCTTCCTAAAGGAGCTTTGCTTGTGGGCCCCCCGGGAACAGGTAAAACCCTGCTTGCAAAGGCTGTGGCCGGTGAAGCTCACGTGCCGTTTTTTTCTATTTCTGGTTCGGAATTTGTGGAAATGTTTGTGGGTATGGGCGCGGCCAAGGTCCGCGACCTGTTTAAGCAGGCGAATGAAAAAGCCCCGTGTATCGTGTTTATTGATGAAATTGATACCATCGGTAAAAAGAGGGACGGCAGTGGTATGGGAGGAAACGATGAGAGAGAGCAGACCTTAAACCAGCTTCTGACAGAAATGGATGGTTTTGACGGTAAGAAAGGAGTTGTGATTCTGGCAGCCACGAACCGCCCGGAATCTCTGGATCAGGCCCTTCTAAGGCCGGGGCGCTTTGACCGGAGAATTCCGGTGGAACTTCCGGACCTTAAGGGAAGAGAGGCTATCCTCAAGGTACATGCAAAAAACGTAAAAATGGATGATACGGCGGATTTCAATGCCATTGGCCGTGCCACATCCGGCGCCAGCGGGGCAGAGCTTGCCAATATTGTTAATGAGGCGGCGCTCAGGGCAGTCCGCATGGGAAGAAAGGTGGTTTGTCAGGAGGATTTAGAGGAAAGCGTGGAGACTGTCATTGCCGGATATCAGAGAAAGGATGCTGTGATCTCCGAAAATGAGAGACGGATTGTGGCCTATCATGAAATCGGTCACGCCCTGGTGGCAGCCTGCCAGAGCCAGTCGGCTCCAGTTCATAAAATCACCATTGTTCCCAGAACTTCCGGAGCTTTGGGATACACCATGCAGGTGGAGGCGAAAGAACGTTTTCTTATGAGCAAGGAAGAGGCGCTAAATAAAATCGCTACTCTGACCGGAGGCCGGGCTGCTGAAGAATTTATGTTTAAATCCATAACCACGGGCGCCTCCAACGACATCGAGCAGGCCACAAAGCTTGCCAGGGCCATGGTGACCCGGTACGGCATGAGCGACCAGTTTGGTATGGTGGCCCTGGAAACTGTAAATAACCAGTATCTGGGAGGAGATACCTCTTTAGCCTGTTCTCCGGAAACGGCCAAAGCCATCGACGATGAGGTGGTCCAGACTGTAAAGGCCCAGTACGAAAAAGCCTTTAATATTCTGAAAGACCATGCAGCCAAGTTAAACGAGCTTTCCGAATACCTATTGGAACGGGAAACCATAACAGGGGAAGAATTCATGGAGATATTAAGCCGGTAGCAACAATATCTTTGCTATATCCGGCATCATTTCATAAACCACAAACGGGGGCCGTCGCAAAAATCAGTAATTCTACAATATGTATCCAATGGCTGAAAATATTGACACTATACATTGTAGAAATTTGCTGTTTTGCTACAGTCCCCGTTTTACAATAATATGTGACGGTATCCAGTAGACACGCTCTAGCTGCTCTTCTTGCAGTACAAATAGATTTTTTCAGAATGTTACTTCTAAAGAAAGACCTGCATTTGAGAACATGATAAATAATGGGCTATAGAAGAGCAGTAATTATGTTTGCAGCGGCTCCAGCATAATTTTAAGTTTTTCCGGAAAACTGTATATTTTTCGGTAACAGAGTAAGATAATGGTAAAGTAAGAAAATCTATATCCCCAACAAAATTCTTTGCCTGGGAAGGAAGATATGCTATAATGTTGTCAGACATTATAGCAGCGCCGATTCGCATCCGCCCGAAGGGAGTACAAGTTCCATAGCGAATCGAGTGCACCCTGTGGAGCATGGCATGTCGTAGACATGCTATAATGTCTCCCCACAGATACGAAAAGAGGCTTACCATATGAAAAAGAAAATATGTCCCTGCTGCGACCAGACGCTGAAAAATGGAATATACTGTAAAGGCTGCCGGCGCGTTGTCCTGAATCCGGTGGTATGGGATGTGGATTACTACTTAAATGAGCGTCATCCGGATTCAGAAACAAACTGCCAGTACCATGGTGATCTGCATACCGGAAAACTGCCGGTCCCAAAGTCTACGGTCTCCAAATCCGCAATTCCCGGATCCGCGCGCCCAAAAGCCGCCATAAAGCGCGCACAGTCCTCAAAAGCGAAACAGGCCCCTAAAAAAGGCATACCGGCCAGACTGGGTCCTTCCGGAACCACTTTTCTGTGCATCGTTATGATTGGTGTTGGCATCAGTCTGTTTAACCACCTGGCAGAAACATCCTGGAATATTGGCAAATGGCTGGGCTCCATGGAAGAAGCAAAGGCGGAACCGGTTTCCAACGAAGTCTGGGAAGAAGAATTTCCGGGGGACGATTTGGAGGAAAGCGAACTTTATGCCGGGGAGCGCAGCGATGAAGAGGTAAAAGAAGCCGGGGTCCCCTGCAATGGTTACGGCCATTTGAGCATCGGAGAATCTGAAGCGCTTCCGTTGTTTGAAGCTCTGCTGTCGGAGACCTCTTTCCAGGCTGACTGTGCTGAATACAGTTATAACCAGTTCATAGACGAGACTACCTGGTATGATACTGCCTATGAGTATGATTTGTACCGCCAGGAGGATTACTGTGGTTATGTTAATCTGTACTTTGATACCGTGGATGGCCGCATGCATGGTATAGACCTGGTTTTCTGGAATCGGGAAGACTTATATGAAATGGCCGATTTGTCCATAAATCTGCTGACGGAACTTAATATTCTGAACGATCCTCCAACTGGCTGCAGCCTGTTCGACGAAGTCCTGGAAAAAGACCCGGAAGGAGTGGAACGGTTTTTGCTGGAAGAGGCGTTAGAAATCTCTTGTGCGGACATGGACGGGGATTATTATATGATGTACATTGGCGCCCGGCTGCCCCAGGATAATGGAGTGCGTCCATAAAACAAACCGGAGCCGGCAGTTTTGGCGCCGCCTCCGGTTTGTTTTATTTTAACCGATAACAACTTTTCTAACTCCTTAAATAATTTAATTTTCATTAGTTCTAATTTTTCCTGGTAAGGACGATTATTGCCGCCATATATCTTTTCCATTGGATACCGCCAAACAGGCCCTTTTTTATTATTGCCATGGTTTTCAATATTTCCATTT
>CAJUDN010000050.1 GCA_910585355.1 uncultured Lachnospiraceae bacterium | reverse complement strand
GAGAGCATCTGCCTTACAAGCAGAGGGTCATAGGTTCGAGCCCTATAGGCCCCACTGAAATAATATCAAACGTATTATAGCCTTTGCCGGTGTGGCGGAATAGGCAGACGCAAGGGACTTAAAATCCCTCGGGGGCAACCCCGTACCGGTTCAAGTCCGGTCACCGGCACTTAAAAAGTCTTGAGAGATCAAGGCTTTTTTTGTTGCTTTCTTACGGAACAAAAAGCACTTCGTGCATGAATGCACATACTTTTTATATGCGCTTTACGGCATCCGGGAAACCCGGCTGCTATGGCAGTGCTGGCGAATGCGGGGACCTTTGTGGGCGCTGTCGGCGGATATGTCGGTGGGTCTGTGGCTATTGCGGGGGAATCGGGCTGCGAGAGTCAGTGACGGCCAAGGCCATCGTAGGCTTTTTAGAGACGCATCCGGGGGAGATTAAAGAGGGAAGCGAAGGCTTTTTTGTCCGCCTTTTTCATTTAAATAAGGTTGCGAAAAGAGGCGGGAACCGATAAAATAGAGGTAAGTATTTAATCGGGAAGGAGAGGAAAAATGAGCAGGATGGTTTTAGTAAATGGAAAGATTTACGTGGACCGCGGCGTGTTTGCAGAAGCAGTGTATGCAGAAAATGATATAATCCGCGCCGTTGGGAAAAACCAGGAGATTCTGGAAACGGCAGGGGAAGCAGAGATCATTGATTTGCAGGGAAAAACAGTGATTCCCGGCCTTAATGACAGCCATATGCATCTTTTGAACGTGGGAATGGGATTTGCTCAGGCAAAGATCATTGGGGTGACTTCCATGACCGAACTGATTGACCGTGTGAGGGTATTTATGAAGGAACATCCGGAGGAGGCGAAGAATGGAATCCTGAGCAAAGGATGGAACCAGGATTTGTTTACGGATGAGAAACGAATGCCGACCCGGTATGACCTGGATCAGATTACAACTGAAATCCCGATTGTACTGAAACGCGTCTGCGGTCATGTGGCCTCCGTCAACAGCAGGGTGATTGAGCTTCTGGGGCTGGATAAAACAATGGTTCATGTGGATGGCGGAACCATAGAGACCGATGAAAGCGGCAGACCTAATGGGATATTCACAGAGAATGCCGTTGCTCTTGCGGAGGACCTGATTCCCAAGTACACACTGGAGGACAATAAGAGGCTGTTTCTCCGGGCGGTGGACTATGCACTGGCCCATGGAGTTACCAGTGTGCAGTCCAATGACGTAGGGAACGGGCAGCTCCCTATGGAGGATGTTTTCCGGCTGCTCCATGAAGTTTACGATGCCGGTCTTTGTAAGCTGCGTTACCGCCATCAGGTCTGTGTCCATTCGGTGGCAGAATTTAAAAAATATGTGGAGAATGGAGAGTTTAAAACAGGCGTTTACGAGAATCCCCAAATGCTGGCCCTGGGCCCGGTAAAGCTTTTTAAAGATGGCTCTCTGGGTGGAAGAACGGCGGCCATGCGAAAGGGATATCTGGATGATCCGGAAAACTATGGCGTGGAGGCCAGAAGTAACGAAGAAATGGAGGTCATCTGCCAGATGGCAGACAAGGCGGGGATTCAGGTGGTGACACATGTAATTGGGGATAAGGCCATAGAAGATGTGCTTGGAAATTATGAGCATGTCCTTCGTGACGGAAAAAACCCGCTGCGCCATGCCCTGATTCACTGCCAGATTACTGACAGGCCCTTGCTGGAGCGGATTGCGAGAAATGATGTTCTGGTGGCTTACCAGCCCATTTTCCTGGACTATGACATGCATGTGGTAACCAGCCGGTGCGGGGAGGCTCTTTCCTCTACTTCTTATGCCTTTAAGACTGCGAAGGAGCTGGGAATCCATGTTTCCTATGGAACGGATTCCCCGGTGGAAGATTTAAATCCCTTCCCGAATCTGTATTCTGCCATTACGAGGAAGGATAAAAACGGATCTCCTGAAAAGGGATTTTATCCGGAAGAATGTGTGGATGTTTCCGATGCCATTGACGCCTACACGGCGGGATCGGCCTATAATGAGTTTAGTGAAGACTTTAAAGGGCGTATCAAGCCAGGATATCTGGCGGATATGGTTGTCCTTGACCGGGACATTTTTACCTGTAATCCCATGGAAATCCGCGATATTCTGCCGGAGATGACTATTGTAGGCGGGGCTATCGTTTTTCAGAAACAGAAGTAACCGTTCAGGGGCTGTCTGAATTGTTACCAATAGAGTACTCAAACAGTGACTGGAGGAAATCCGTATGAGACGAAAGGACAGAGAGCTTACGGACATGGCGGAAATTTTTGAGATTGTAAAACGGGAAACTGTCTGTACTGTGGCTTTTTACGATGAACCGTTTCCGTATCTGATCCCGCTAAACTATGGGGCCAGAGTGGAAGAAGGAAAATTGGTGCTTTATTTCCATGGAGCAGCCCGGGGGACAAAGTTTGAACTGTTAAAAAAGAATCCCCGCGTCTCGTTCTCCATTTTTGGCAGAAATAAAATTAAACTGGTCAGAGAATATGCCTGTAAATCCAGTACCAGCTTTGAAAGCGTATGCGGAAGCGGAAATGTAAAGATAATCGGGGAACCGGAGAAAAAGCGAGAAGGCCTGGCCGTTATCATGAATCACATTGGCGCGCCGGAGGGGGTTTCTTATGATGAAGCCGATTTTTCGGAGCAGGAGACGCAGGCTGTAACAGTATGGAAAATCACCGCGGATACGGTGACGGGAAAGCGCCATCCGTAATGAAAAATAGTAATAGTTCAGCCTTGCATCTTCTTGCTTTCAACACGTTTTTATTCGCGGAGTCTTTGCGGGGCCGAACTGTAACGAAAAATATAAAAAGAAAGAGGTATGTATATGGGAGCAGATTTCAGAACTGCAATTTCAGAGATTTTGAAGCAGAGAACAGGGGAGTATACGAAAATCAGTGATACCATTTGGGAATATGCAGAGCCCAGGTTTCAGGAACGGGATTCTTCCAGAATCCAGCAGGAGTATTTAAAGTCCCGGGGATTCTCCATCAAAGCCGATCTGGCAGGGGAGGATACGGCGTTTATTGCCGAGTGCGGAAGTGGGAAGCCGGTGCTGGCATTCCTGGGAGAATTTGATGCCTTATCCAGCCTTCAGCAGGAGGCAGATCAGGTGACGCGCTGTCCCATTGAAGGAAAGGACAATGGACACGGCTGCGGCCATCATCTTCTTGGTACGGCGTCGCTGGCGGCGGTGGATGCGTTAAAGATTTATATGGAAGAAAATCGCCTTTCCGGCACGATCCGGTACTATGGCTGTCCCGCGGAGGAGAATGCAGGAGGAAAGGCCTATCTGGTGCGGGACGGGTACTTTGATGATTGTGATATTGCCCTTACCTGGCACCCCTATACCATGAATAAGGTCATGAAGGGAGGATTCCATCTGGCCAATTTCCGGGTATTTTTTACCTTCCATGGCATTTCTTCCCATGCAGCAGGAGCGCCGGAGCTGGGGCGGTCCGCCCTGGACGCAGTGGAGATCATGGACATCGGCGTCAACTATATGAGAGAACATATGATTGATGCGGCCAGGGTCCACGGAGCGATTACAAATTCCGGAGGAATCGCTCCCAATGTAATTCCGTCAGAAGCCCAGATTTTGTACGCGATCCGTGCGCCGAAGGTAACTCAGGTGCAGAAACTGTTTGAAAGAATGTGCGACATTGCAAAGGGCGCGGCGCTAATTACCGGCACCACCGTGGAGATTAAGCAGGTGGCTGCCTATTCGAATCTGGTTGACAATGAAACTCTTGATAATCTGATTCAGGAAAATTTAGAGCATGTGATTCCGGTGGGCTTTACAGAAGAAGAGTTTGCCTATGCGAAAAAATTCCAGCAGGTCATCACAGATCTTGATAAAGAAGGGCTTAAGAACACAGCGGCAGATATTGGAGGTAAGGAGAGAAGAAAAGAGCTTCTGGAGACGCCCCTCTGGGATTTCATCGTGGATAAGAACTCTGCCTATGGCGGAGGCGGCTCCACGGATGTGGGCGATGTGAGCTGGGTAGTTCCGGTGGGACATGTATATACCAACTGTTATGCGGCGGGAACAGCGCTCCATTCCTGGCAGGCTGTGGCACAGGGAAAGGCTTCTGTGGCCCATAAAGGCATGATGGCGGCCGCCAGGGTTCTGGCTTATACGGGGGCGGAGCTTTTGATGAAGCCGGAGCTGGTGGAACAGGCAAAGGCAGACTGGAAAGAAGAGCTGGATGGAGAAGTATACCCCAACCCGCTTCCAAAGGATTTAAAGCCGTCCATCTGGTAAGAGAAAAAGGGATGGGCTGTCGCAAAATGAGTTTTTCATATAAGATATAGAAGTTTGATTAAGAATATTATACTATATTTTGATGAATGTTTTCATTTTGCGACAACTCTTATGGAAAAAGCGGCGCCATGCTAAGGGCGCGAAACGGTTACAAAGGAGTTATATATGGAAAGAGACTTTAGAACAGCAATCAATGACCTGATCGAACAAAGAAAACAGACGTATACAGATATGAGCGACGAGATCTGGGAGTACGCAGAACCGAGATTTCAGGAATGGAATTCCTCCAGAATCCAGCAGGAATATTTAAAGTCCAGGGGATTTTCGATTCGGTTTGATCTGGCGGGAGAAGCGACGGCTTTTATTGCAGAATATGGAAGCGGAAAGCCGGTACTGGCGTTTCTTGGAGAGTTTGACGCTTTATCCAGTCTTCAGCAGGAGGCGGACCAGACGACGCGCTGTCCCATGGAAGGGAAATCCAACGGACATGGCTGCGGTCATCACCTTCTTGGTACAGCCTCCCTGGCCGCGGCGGATGCTTTGAAATCCTATATGGAAGAGAACCATTGCTCCGGCACGATCCGGTATTACGGGTGCCCGGCAGAGGAGAATGCTGGGGGAAAGGCCTACCTGGTCCGGGACGGCTTTTTTGACGACTGCGATGCGGCTATCACCTGGCATCCCGACACTACCAATAAAACCATGTCCGACGATAAATTTCTGGCCAATTTCCGCGTGTTTTTTACTTTCCATGGAATTTCTTCTCATGCGGCGGGAGCACCGGAGCTGGGACGGTCCGCCCTGGACGCGGTGGAGATCATGGACATTGGCGTCAATTATATGAGAGAACATATGATGGATGAGGCACGGGTTCACGGGGCCATCACCAACACAGGGGGAATCGCTCCCAATGTGATTCCGTCGGAGGCCCAGATCCTTTA
The DNA here is from genome assembly GCA_910585355.1 of uncultured Lachnospiraceae bacterium. GTDB lineage: Bacteria > Bacillota > Clostridia > Lachnospirales > Lachnospiraceae > CANRXD01. Next base: position 17,865 of record CAJUDN010000050.1, on the reverse strand, counting down.
CGCCATCCGTGCACCGAAGGTTACTCAGGTGAAAAAGCTGTATGAGAGAATGTGCGACATTGCAAAGGGAGCGGCCCTGATCACCGGGACTACGGTGGAGATTAAGCAGGTGGCGGCCTATTCCAATGTGATTGGAAATCCTGCGCTGGAGAGCGTCATGGACGAAAATTTAAGGCATTTTGTTCCCATTGGCTATACGGAGGAAGAGCTTGCCTATGCGGCAAAGTTTAAAGAGGCGGTTACGGAGCTGGATAAAGAAGGCCTTAAGGACATGATTAACGCTCTGGCGGATAAGGACAAAAAGAAAGAAATCATGGAGATGCCGCTTCTGGATTTTGTTCTGGACAGAAAGTTTACCTTTGGCGGCGGCGGTTCCACGGATGTAGGCGATGTGAGCTGGGTGGTTCCCACCGCACAGGTGAACGTGAATTGTTATGCGGCAGGAACGGCCCTGCATTCCTGGCAGGCCGTGGCGCAGGGAAAGGCATCCGTGGCTCATAAAGGCATGCTTACAGCGGCCAAGGTCATGGCCTGTACAGGCGTGGAGCTTCTGGAAAAACCGGAACTTTTGGTGCGGGCGAAAGAAGACTGGGAAGAGGCGCTGGACGGTGAGACCTATCCCAATCCTCTTCCGGCGGATGTGGTACCGGCTATATGGTGATGAAGGATGTAAACAGCTAAGCTCTGAACCCTCATAAGACATTAGTATAACCCGCCTTAAATACCGTTCTGTTTCGCTGAAGATGCTTTTTGAGAGTGCGGAGGAAAAAGTGGAGGCTTAGTGGTGATACGCTGAATATTTTTCCTTTGTGCTATCGGGAGAGCAGACCGGCGAAACATATGGTTATTTAAGACGGGTTATATTGGCTGTTACTTTTTATAACTTTATAGAATTGGGCATTAGAGTGTGCCTGAAAATTGCTTGTTATTTTGCAGGAAGTATGGTATTCTTTTCTCAGGGAGTTCTCCTTATTTTATACCGTAAGAGGTATCGTCTTTTTATCTTGTGATGCATATAAGCGTCATATTTCTGGCGGCATGTTGCCGCAAAATCTGCAAGTATAGAGGAATTCAAGCAGAAGGCCAACTTAAAAGTATAGAATCAGAAAGGCCAAGCAATAGCTCAGGGAGTATTTGTAATGGTTACGGCTGATAAAAAAGCAGATTAAAAAAATGAAAGAAATGGTTGACAGAGAAAGAAAAATGTAGTAGAATTTACCCTGTTGAGTGAGGGATGGGTGACTGGAACCGCTCAGTGTGCGTCAGTAGCTCAGCTGGATAGAGCATACGGCTACGGACCGTAGTGTCGGGAGTTCGAATCTTCTCTGGCGCGCTAAAAAAGCTTCAAGATGAAAAGTCTTGGAGCTTTTTTATTACCCAAGAAAAAGTCTTTTCTATTCCAGTTCATGGGGTATCAGTCTGGAATTCCCCATACTGGCTCTTCAATGTTTTAGTCGAGTTCCGTTTCTTTTATTGAATGTTGAGGTATCGTCCTCCTGGTTCTTTTCATAACCAAGGGATACATTCAGTTCTGCCTCCGTAAGTTCCTGAAGGATATCCTTGAAGCTGTCCTTCAGCAGGCTGTAAACATCAGCCACGTCGTATAAGCTGTTATCTGCAATAACCTGTCGTATCTGCTGTTTTGCTGCTGGCATAAAAATACTCCTTATCGATAAGAATTTTTATATTTTGGTTCTTATCAAAAAAGAGGTATTTTTTGCTAAAGTCTCAAACTTTTTTGCATTACCAGCAAAGAAAGCCTCGACTTTCTTCTAAAGCAGAATAAAGGTCAGTATTGTTAATCAATGCGAAACTCCTCCGTCACAGGCGATCCTTGCCAGGTGTTTCCATCTGAACGATGATATTCTCTCACAATAGATCCATCCGCCTTCGTATAGTCAATTACGAATGTTTGACCTGTTTCGATTTCCATGGGATAATTATTGTAAGGAAGGACGTTTCCGGTCTTGGAATTATCCTTGAAGTCATCGTATGCGTTTTCTAAACGCCAAAACTCCCTACATTGGTAGTCAGGAAAAACGGATGATAAATCTACCTTTCCAAAATATAGTGCGGTATACTCTTTCTCACCAATTTTGATAGTATCAGTCCGAGATGCTTCATTATTGAGAGCCAGTGGAGTCAAATCTTCCGTATGTAATGCGTTACCATATTTTTTGTAAAGCTGATTTGCCATACAGGGAACTGAATTTGCTGCATAACCCATTGCCTCTGTGTTGGTGTGAGCGGAACCGTATATCCCCATCACATTGGCGCCATTCAAACTGTCAAATTCGCGAATAAAGTTTTCAACCATTGTATTTTCGCGGTATGCGTTATCGGAATGCTGATAGTAATACTGCCCCTGCCTGATGTTTTCTTGTGACAGCCGGTACACTTCGGACTGCCGCTGCCCTGTGGATTCAAGGTGTTCCAGAAAGCGTTTTCCTGTTGTATCATGTTGATGACCGACGTCTGTTCCGTGAAAAACAGTCTCCGGGCATTCATTTTTAATGCGCTTATAGAAATTGATAACGTCTTGAGAGCATATAGCCGTTCCAGCCCAATCCTGATATAGCGAATACAAGATGTCATCGTCATCGGACTTCATCCACAAATTCATATACTCTGTTGTATAATATGGAAGTTCTACAAAGAGGTTTCTCATACCTTCATTTTGATAATATGATGACCACAATTCAAATTCCTTTTCTAAAATATCATTGACAGAGTGTTTTTCCCCATATAGAAATATTTCTCCAGATGATTGCCTGCTTTTTGTAGCAAACCGTATAACAAGATATCCTAAAAAGATAAGGAACGAAACAGCGATTGTTACTGCAATTATTACTTTCTTATTCCGATTGACTTTCATACCCGCCACTCCTTTGTTTTGGTTTGTCTGCCCAGCCGAATTCTTTCGAAAAATGGGTATAGCCTGCGGTACCTTTCTTTGACTTCCACCCAATAAATGTAATGTAATTCGGATATTGCCCCGGAGTATATTCCTTAAATAATTTTGCATATTCAAGAGTTCATCGATTGCAAAAGTATTTAAGGCACATTCCGGACAGAGAGTGGTGGATTTCAATCCTTCCTCTGTTTTATTGCAGTCTATTCGTAAATAGTAACCTGTATGGATGGATATGTCAATGCAGTTATGGTGGATCTTGTATGCTGCATAAATGATATTTATTTTAATCTGTCCTCCTTTCATTGTTTTTTGAAAGCATTCCGGCCGGGTTACTTTACGGAACAGGGAAAATCTGCTATGATAGAATATGAAAAAGTCGATGCGTCAAACAATAAGAGGCCATAGACATATATTCGGAAAATTTTGCGGGAAATGATGCCGGGTTCTGGCAGCGGCAGATTACCGAAAGACAGGGATAAGAAACCTAAAAAGATAAAAGGAAGCAGATAAAAGAGAACAGGAAACAGATGAAAGAAAACAGATGGAAGAAAGTCATGAAATAAGGAAAAAGAATGGAGAGGACAAAGATGCGGGAGAGAATCAGAAAAATGTCAGGATGGCTTTCTGCGTTTCTGGTTTTGGTTCTGGTATTGTTGTCTGTGCCCGGGTGCGGGAGTGGACAGGGTACGGGAGAGATACCGGTAAGAACGCAGGAAACACATACCTTATTGTCCGGTGAAAGCCAAACGGCTGTTCAGGCGGCAGGCGCTGAGAGACATTCAGGAGGCGATACCCTGCCGTCCGGCGAAAGCCAAACGGCCTTGCGGGAAGCAGGCACTACGGAACGTCCAGACAGGGATATTTTTGCGGATACTGGGACGGAGGCATGGGAAGTTTCTGGTACGGAGGAATCAGAGACTCCCGGGACGAAGAAATCGGAGATTCTCAGGACGGAGGAACCAGAGAACCCCGAGATGGAAGAATCAGAGGCTCCCGGGATAGAAGAGTCGGCGGCCCCAGGGCTTGCCGTTGAGGAAGGGGAGTCCTATACCTCAAAAGAAGAAGTTGCCTTGCATCTGCACCTTTTCGGAGAGCTGCCGTCTAACTTTATAACAAAAAAAGAAGCGGAGGCTCTTGGGTGGAAAAAAGAACCGGGAGAAGCAGGGGAACTGCAGAATGTGGCTCCAGGAAAGAGCATCGGCGGAGACAGATTTGGAAATTATGAAAAACTTCTGCCAGAGAAAAAGGGCAGGAAGTATTTTGAATGTGATATTAATTATGTGAAGGGAAAACGGGGAGCGGAGCGGATTATCTATTCCAATGACGGTCTGATTTTCTATACAGGGGATCATTATAAAACCTTTGAGAAACTGTATCCGGAAGATAACGGTTCCGACAGGCCTGCGTCTTCACCGCGCTGACCGTGTGAAAACGGCAGTGATCCAAAAGAGCAGTTAAGAGGAATGAAGCAATGAAAAGGATTGTATTGGATTTTGGGACATGCAGTACGGAGAAGGAGCTTCACGCATATCTGAAAGAACAGTTTGGATTTCCAGACCATTATGGGGAGAATTTAGACGCCCTGTATGACTGTCTGACAGACCTTGCAGAGGATATGGAAATCTGCTTTGAAGAAAAAAGAGGGGACGCCTGTCATGAAGCGGCTCCAGTGGCAGAGGAGCGAAAGGAAGCAGGGGAACGAGAGGAAGAAAAAGAATCCAAGAAGCCAGAAGAACCGGCGACTGAAAGGATGCAGCAGTACATGAAGAAAGTGAGATGGGTGATAGGAGATGCAGCAGAGGAAAACAGCCACCTTTACTTATAATTTTATTCGGACAAAGAGGCGGACCATGTCTTTAAATGTCGCGGAGGATGGAACAATCACGGTTCGGGCACCTTATCGGATGGCAGCGAGAGCAGCGGATGCGTTTGTGGAGGGACATAGCGAGTGGATCCTGTCCCGGATTCAGGCATATGAAAAGCTAAAAGAAGAACGGCCGGTTTATACAGATGAGGAACGGGAGGCCGGACGGGAACGGGCCGGGAAAAAGCTGGAAGAAAAGTGCCGGTTTTACGCAAAGCGGATGGGTGTTTCCTATGGCCGTATTACGGTAAGAGAGCAGAAGACACGCTGGGGGAGCTGCAGCGCGAAAGGGAATCTGAACTTTAACTGGAAGTTAATTCTGATGCCGGAAGAAATCCTTGATTACCTTGTGGTTCATGAGCTGGCTCACCGGATTGAGATGAACCACAGTCCGGCGTTCTGGCGCGTGGTGGAACGGGAGATTCCGGATTACGAGGAACGCAGAATGTGGTTAAAGAAGAATGGAGCGAAATACTAGTGCAAGGCTGTACTGGTAAGTGAACAGGCGCCGCCGGCGCTTAGTATCTCCGCCGGTGGTTTTCATTGTATTCTGCCTGTGGCTTTGAGGGTAAAAACAGTTACGAAATATCGATGAAGGCGTGCGGAAACGGAAGGGGACGAAAAGGCATGCAGCAGGAGGCAAAAAAGGAAGTCTGGATGGTGCAGACGAAGCGGGCGGATTTTGAGGGGCTTTCTAAAAAGCTGGGAGTCAGTCCGGTTTCCGTCCGCATCATGAGAAACCGCGGCATGGAGACGGAAGAGGAAATGTACAGGTATCTTTACGGGACCATCGAAGAGCTTTATGAGCCGGCTCTTATGAAAAATATGAGAAAAGCCGTGGAGATCCTTATAAAAAAGCTGAACGAGGGAAAAAAGATACGGATTATCGGAGATTATGATATTGACGGCGTGTGCTCGGCCTATCTGCTCGTTACAGGCCTGCGCCGTGTGTCCCTGGAGCTGACAGGGAGAGAAGGAGCGGTTGATTATGAGATCCCGGACCGGATTAAAGACGGATATGGGATCAATGAATCTATAATCCGCAAGGCGGCTGCGGACGGGATTGACACAATAATTACCTGTGACAATGGAATCGCGGCGGCAAAGGAAATTGCTCTGGCGAAGGACTGTGGGATGACGGTGATCGTGACCGATCATCACGAGGTACCGACGGGTGCGGCGGGCCAGATCCTTCCGCCAGCGGACGCGGTAGTGAATCCAAAGCAGGAAGGGGACTCCTATCCATTTCGGGAAATATGCGGAGCTGTGGTGGCCTATAAACTTTTAAAAAAGCTCTATGAGGCGGCAGGGGTTCCTGTAAAGGAATGGGAGGAGCTTCTGGAATTTGCAGCCATTGCCACGGTTGGCGATGTGATGAAGCTCCAGGACGAGAACCGATTGATTGTAAAGTACGGACTTAAGAGGATGGGACGGACGGAGAATCTAGGGCTTAAAAAGCTTGTGGAGAAGACGGATCTGGATATAGAAGCCTTAAGCGCCTACCATATTGGTTTTGTGATTGGCCCTTGCCTCAATGCTGGAGGAAGGCTTCAAACAGCGAAAATGGCATTGAATCTGCTTCTGTCCAAAGAAGAAGAGGAGGCGGACCGGCTGGCAGATGAGCTTAAGGCCTTAAATGATCTGCGAAAGGACATGACAAAAAAGGGCGAGGAAGAGGCTGTCCGGCAGGTGGAGGAAGCATACAGGGACCATAAGGTTTTGGTGGTGTTTCTTCCGGACTGCCATGAATCATTGGCGGGAATCATAGCAGGGAGACTGCGGGAGCATTTTCATAAACCATCCATTGTTCTCACCAGAGGAGAAAGTATGCTGAAGGGTTCCGGCCGTTCCATTGAACCGTATCATATGTTTGAGGCGCTCTCGAAGGTGGCGGATTTACTTCCAAAATTCGGGGGACATCCCATGGCGGCGGGACTTTCCATTGAGGAAAGAAATATCGAGGAATTTCGGCGGCGTCTGAATGAGGATGCGGACTTGACAGAAAGGGATTTTATTCCGAAAATATGGATTGATGTGCCCATGCCGCTTGAATATGTCAGTGAAGGGCTGGTGGAGGAATTAAGGTATCTGGAGCCCTTTGGCCAGGGAAATGAAAAACCCCAGTTCGCTCAGAAGGATCTTACGATACGGAGGGCGAGGGTGCTGGGGAAAAACAGAAATCTGGTAAAATTAAGCCTGGTGACGGAGAGCGGCTTTTCCATGGAGGGACTTCTCTTTGGGGATGGCGACGATTTCTTACAAAAGCAGGCAGGCAGACAGAAGATTGACATCGTGTATTATCCGGATGTGAATGAGTACAATGGTACAAGAACTCTTCAGGCTGTAATAAAAAATTATATATTAAAATGAAGGAGGACGTCATAATGGTTAATGAAGTGATGGAACTTATCGAAGGGTATGACAGTGAAGTCGGGGCAGCGATTAAAGCGGAATGTGCCAGACAGCGGAGGAATCTGGAGTTGATTGCATCTGAGAATATTGTTTCTGAGCCGGTTATGATGGCAATGGGAACTGTTCTTACCAACAAATATGCGGAAGGTTATTCCGGAAAACGGTATTATGGCGGCTGTGAATGTGTGGATGTGGTGGAAACACTGGCCATTGAGAGAGCGAAAAAGCTTTTTGGCTGTGATTACGCCAATGTTCAGCCCCATTCCGGCGCACAGGCCAATATGGCTGTCTTTATTGCAATGTTAAAACCCGGTGATACGGTTATGGGAATGAATCTGGATCATGGCGGACATCTCACGCATGGAAGCCCGGTGAACTTTTCAGGCCTGTATTTCAACATTGTTCCTTATGGCGTCAATGATGAGGGCTATATTGACTATGAGGAGCTGGAGAAAAAGGCAATGGAAGCGAAACCGAAGTTAATTATCGCAGGCGCCAGCGCATATTGCCGTACCATTGACTTTAAGCGGTTCCGTGAGATTGCCGATAAGTGCGGCGCAAATCTGATGGTGGATATGGCGCATATTGCCGGCCTTGTGGCAGCTGGACTCCATCCAAGCCCGATTCCCTATGCGGATGTGGTAACTACCACAACCCATAAAACTTTAAGAGGTCCCAGAGGGGGCATGATACTGGCGAACAAAGAGGCAAACGAGAAGTTTAACTTTAATAAGGCCATTTTTCCAGGAAGCCAGGGCGGTCCTCTTGAACATGTGATCGCCGGAAAGGCTGTTTGCTTCGGCGAGGCGTTGAAGCCGGAATTTAAGGTTTATCAGGAGCAGGTATTGAAGAATGCCAAAGCGCTTGCCGCCGCGCTGGAGAAAGAGGGATTCCACGTCCTTACCGGCGGAACGGACAACCATTTAATGCTTCTTGACCTGCGCGGCATGGATATCTCCGGAAAAGAACTGCAGAGACGCTGCGATGAAGTATACATTACCCTGAACAAGAATACGGTCCCCAATGATCCAAGAAGCCCGTTTGTGACCTCAGGTGTCCGTATCGGTACTCCGGCGGTTACTTCCAGAGGCTTGGTGGAAAGCGATATGGAAAAGATTGCCCATCTGATCTGGCTGGCAGCCATAGACTTTGAGAACAAGGCAGATGAAATCCGCGCCGCTGTGACGGAAATCTGTGAGAAATATCCACTGTATGAATAGCGGATAGTTACGGCAGCACATAATTTCCCTCCCATCTTCATAAACTGGCAACAGAAAAAGGATGGGAGGTGCTTTTTTGTTTGAAGAAAAAACCATTGCTGAAACCAAAAATATTTTAAATTCCGGGGACGGCAGAGGACTTTCCATAAAAGAAGTAAAAAAAAGACGGCAGGCCCGCGGCCCCAATGAGCTTATGGAAGAGAAGGGACCAAGCCTTCCCATGCGCCTTGCGTCCCAGTTTATGGATCCGCTTATTTATATTCTGCTGGCGGCAGGAGTGATCTCCGTATTTCTGGGAGAGGCGGGAGACGCCTGCATTATTGCGGCCGTAGTACTGCTCAATGGAGCAGTGGGGGTCATTCAGGAGGGAAAGGCACAAAAAGCTCTGGATGCCCTGAAAAAGATGACGAAGTTTAAGGCCGTGGTGATCCGGGACGGCGTGGAGCAGGAAATTGACGCGGCTGAACTGGTTTTCGGCGATCTGGTGATTCTGGATGCCGGAAGACAGGTTCCGGCGGATCTGCGGCTCATCTTTACGGAAAACATGAAGATCGAGGAATCCGCGCTCACCGGAGAGTCGGTGCCTGTGGAAAAGGACGCCTGGTTTACAGCGCAAAAAAGCCTTCCGGTGGGAGATAGAAAAAACATGGCCTATATGTCCACCAATGTGACGGCCGGACGCGGTCAGGGAATTGTCGTGGCCACGGGAATGGATACGGAAATCGGGAAGATTGCGAAGATGATTCATGAGGCGCCCCAGGAGACCACGCCCTTACAGAAGCGCCTGGGAGATCTGGGAGGGATTTTGAGTCTCCTGGCAGTCGCGCTTTGCGGCACGCTGTTTTTCGTGGCGGTGCTTCAAAAAAGAGATGTGGGTGAGATGCTGATCACAGCCATTTCGCTGGCGGTGGCGGCGGTTCCCGAGGGGCTTCCGGCGGTGGTGACCATTGTGCTGGCGCTTTCCGTATCCAGAATGGTGAGGGTAAATACCATTGTGCGGCGGCTTCCGTCAGTAGAGACCCTGGGGGCCGTCAGCGTGGTATGTTCAGATAAAACAGGGACCCTTACGCAGAATAAAATGACTGTGGAGGAATTTTTGGATGCGGGAGAGCTTTTGGCGCAGAGGGGAAATAAGGAGGAGCTGTACCACGCCTTTCTTTTATGCAACGATGGAAAGCTCACGAAAAAAGGCCCCTTAGGAGACCCTACGGAGCTGGCCCTTTTGGAATATGGAAGGAAGATGCGGGTGGAGGCCTTTGCGCTGGAGAGGGAATTTCCAAGAGTCATGGAAAATCCCTTTGATTCCGGACGGAAAATGATGACTACCGTGCATAAAACCGGGAATGGGTTAATTTCCTATACCAAAGGGGCTCCGGATATTATTTTGTCCCGATGCAGCAGATATCTGGCGGGAACGGAAGTGAAAGAACTGGGGGCCGGACAGAAAAAGCGGATTGCAAAACAGATTGATATTCTTTCAGGAAAAGCTCTCCGAGTTTTGGGGGCTGCAATGTCTGATGGGGACGGGCGGGAAGAAAGAGACATGGTTTTTCTTGGACTGGCCGCCATGGCGGATCCTCCGCGGCCGGAGGCGTTCCACGCAGTTGAGATGTTTCAGAAGGCACATGTTCGGACGGTGATGATCACAGGGGATCATAAGGATACTGCGTTTGCCATCGCAAGGAAGCTGGGCATTGCCTCGCGCGAGTCACAGTGCATGAGCGGAGAGGAGCTTGACCGGGCAGATGATGGAGAACTCAAGGACCGGGCAGAGCGGGTTTCTGTGTTTGCCAGGGTTTCTTCCGACCACAAAGTCCGCATTGTAAAAGCCTTAAAGGCGTCGGGAAAAATTGTAGCCATGACAGGCGATGGCGTCAACGACGCTCCATCTTTAAAAGCTGCGGATGTGGGAATCGCCATGGGCCAGTGTGGCACTGATGTGGCAAAGCAGGCCGCTGACATGATCCTTACAGATGATAATTTTGCCACCATAGAAAAAGCCATGGAAGAGGGAAGAGGAATTTATGAAAACATCAGAAAATCCGTGATTTTTCTTCTTTCTTCCAATTTCGGGGAAATTATGACCATGTTTACGGCCATCATTCTTTCTCTGCCATCTCCTTTAAAGGCAAGCCATATTTTATGGATTAACCTGATTACGGATTCCCTTCCGGCATTGGCGCTGGGAACAGATGCAAATGACGGAGAGGCGCTTATGAAGGAGCCGCCCAGGAAGTCCACAGAAAGCCTGTTTTCCCGAGGCGGTTTGGAGTGTACAGTTTTTTATGGATTTCTGATTGCCATTATCAGTCTGACGGCTTTTTTGAAGCTTCCGGTAAGCCTGCTGGCCCATGGAGGAAAGGATATCACCATAGAAAATCTGGCTGTGGTCTTATCGGATGTCAGAATATTGACTCATTGCCAGACCTATGCATTTACCGTTCTGGGGCTTTCCCAGCTTTTTCATGCCGTGGGGATGCGGAATGTGGGAAAATCCGTATTCCGAATGAGACATCTGGAAAATAAACTGATGGTTGCCGCGGTTGTGGTCGGCGTATTTCTTCAGGTTATGGTGACGGAAATTCCCCAGCTGGTGGCAGTGTTCCAGACAGCGGCTCTCACAGTCGGGGAGTGGAGGGAGCTTTTGATTCTTGCGGCGGCGCCCATGGCGGCCCATGAACTTCTGATTTTTTTAGGCAAGCTTCATAAGTCCAAGGATTATTAGGATGATTCCACTGTATTTTGAAAAGTCCACGTTGGACCAGGAACCAGCTTTTTTACCCAGAAAACAGCCCCCCAGAACAGAAAGCAGCCCCAGAACCAGGGACAGGGTGATAAGTATAGGGAAGGAGCTCCCGGAAAGCCCGGCGCCCAGTCCGGCAGCCGCATTGTCCAGAGATAGAGCGATTCCCAGGAAAAAAGACTCAGAACAGGACAGAACCTCGGGCTCCTTTTGGTTGGCATGCCTGGCGGTATCCTTCGTGGGCCTTGCCGCGAGTTTGGAGAGACCCAGAAGAATTAACAGGCAGGCGCTTAAAAAGGAAGGTATCTCCATGGGGAGAAAAGGCTTAAGAAGGGAACCGAAAACCAGGGAAACAGATAAAATTCCGGAGGAAAGGACTGTCATAATGAAGGCTGAGGACAGAGGAATTTTCACATTTCCGGCTCCGTAGACAAAGCCGGCAGTGAAGGCATCTGCACATAGGGCGATGGACAGAAACAGAAGAGACGAAAAATTACTCATTTTTCACCATGTATCCATGTTAAACAGTTATAATATCATATTTTTTGGAAAAAAATTTGTGACAGGTATTCCCAAGGCGGGAAAAAGTTGGTAGAATAGTAACAGTTCAGGGGTTATCTGGACCGTTACCATATCGCGCGAGATACACAGGAGGAACATATGAAAAAGATACTGAAAGAGTTTCAGGCATTTGCCATTCAGGGAAATATGATTGATATGGCGGTCGGTATGATTATCGGCGCGGCTTTCAAGGATCTGGTAAACTCTTTGGTCGGTGATCTGGTGATGCCCGTCATCAGCCTTTTTGTTGGTAAAATGGACTTCAGCAATTTGTTTCTTTCTTTAAACGGGGAGCATTATGCAACGCTGGCGGACGCGCAGGCCGCCAATGCGGCGACGATCAATTATGGACTATTTATTACAGAGATAATCAACTTTGTAATTATGGCATTTGTTATTTTTATGATGGTGAAGCAGATCGGCAGACTGAAAACAGCCCTGTCGCCCAAAAAGGAGGCCCCCGCGGCCCCCGCTGAACCGACGGAGAAGGTTTGTCCATACTGTAAGTCCAGAATTGATATTCATGCCACAAGGTGCCCCCATTGTACGTCCGAGTTGACAGAGTAGGGGATTTATGGAACATGAAGGTCCTCGAGAAAGGCGCAAAGGGACGCTTTATCGGGGACTTTTGTTTCGGAGAAGAGGTTTGCGGGCCGGGATTTTATCATGGGGACTGTGTTCCATGAAACTGGGAGGAAAGACTGTGGAAAAGAACATCATGTTGGTGCTGGAATATGATGGCACCAGGTACGACGGCTGGCAGAAGCAGGGAAATACGGAAAACACCATTCAGGCGAAGATTGAGGCTGTCCTTTTAAAATGGAGTAAAAGCCCCATTGAGGTTCATGGGTCCGGACGTACAGACGCAGGGGTTCACGCAAGAAGGCAGACAGCCAATTTCCATGTGGATCAGGAACTTTGCCCATTATCCGGAATGGCCATGGAATATTTAAACCGGTATCTCCCGGAGGATATTCGCGTGGTGGAAGAGAGGGAGGTGCCCAAAAGGTTCCACAGCAGACTTTCGGCCGATAGAAAGACGTATGCCTACTATGTGGAGACTTCGGATAAGAAGCAGGTGTTTGAGCGAAAATACGTGTATGGGCTGGGGCAGGATCTGAATCTTGAGGCGATGGAGCAGGCGGCCGGATATCTGGTGGGTCAGCATGATTTTAAGAGCTTCTGCGCGAACAGAAAGATGAAAAAGAGCACAGTCCGGCGGCTGGATTCTATTGAAATGAGAAGAGACGGGACCAAGGTGGTTATCACCTATACGGGAAACGGCTTTTTGTATCACATGGTGCGAATCCTGACCGGAACGCTTTTGGAAGTGGGACTTGGAAAACGGAGACCGGAAGACATGGAAAAAATTTTAAACGAAAAGGACCGTAAGGCGGCCGGAATAACAGTGCCGCCAGAGGGACTGTTCCTCATGAATGTGGAGTATGACTGGGGCAAAATCCTGAGGACGGAAAGGGAATGATATGAGCGGACAAAATACACAGCTTGAAGATGAGCCAAAACAGGAGAAAAAAACGGCGAAACACAGGGAGGCCGGGCATGACAGAGAAGGGAAACCATCGCCGGATGCCCTTAAATCATGGCTTTTGTGGGCTGGACTGGCTATTTTTATCTGTCTGGCGGTGGTTTGTATTCTGGCGGCGGTTTTCTCCGGCCAAAACAGAAAAGAAGCGGCCATTTTGGAAGTGGATTCGGAAATCGTCATGAAGTTTACTTTGAACCGCAAAGGAACGGTTCTTAACGTGCAGAAGGGCGACAGGAGACTTTTGAAGACGGACTTAGAGGCGTGCTGTCGGGAAATCCTGACTCTCTGTCTGGAAAATGGGTGGTTGGAGGAAAAGGAAGGCGTTGTATTTACCATAGAAGCCTGTGGAGAAGGGGTACGGCTCAATGCGGAACGTATGATTGAGGATATTTGCGTTTATGCGGATGCGTTATTGAAGAAAAAGCAGGCTAAGGGAACCGTGTATGTGGGAATTTTGACTGAGGATGACCGAATCCGGTCTCTTGCAATGGAAAACGGCTGCACTCTTTCCAAGGCGGCGCTGGCGGCGGATCTTGTGAATGAAAACCTCAGACTGAAAACAGCCGATGAGAAGCGGCTTTGCCGCCTTTCGATGGGAGAATTGTCGGCTGAAATATTGGAACAGAAGTATAATACTTCATTTTCCATGGTGGCAGCCGGAAAGATCTATCAGAAAAAGGCATCAGAAACGGTGAGAATGACCGAAGGGATGGAAGAGGAGGCATCAACCGATTTGCCAGAGGCAGAGCCAGAAGAGAAGGAGAGCCTGTCGGGATCAGACATGGGGACGGAGCCCGGTGATGAGGAAGAGAGCAGACAGGCGGAGATAACGGAAGAAACAAAACCGGAGGGAGCAGAAGCTATGGGGAACAGAACGGAAGAGGAGACCGGAGAAACCCCGGCCAGGATCTGGACCGGGCCTCAGACAGAAGCACACGAGTCTTCTGCGGAAACGCCGGTGGAGCCGGCCCCAGAGACTGTGGAGACTGTTGTCCCGGAGACATCAGAATCTGAAACAGCCACTCCGGAGACAACGGTTTCATCGCCTTTGGACCCCCCGGTTCCGGAAACAACACCTTCGGCGGCCATTGTTCCGGAAAGCGCCGCTCCTGAGACTACAGCCTCAGAGACCATAACCCCGGAGACTATAACCCCGGAGACCGCTGCTCCAGAAACCAGCAAGCCGTCCGCCTATTATCCGTCGGGCTCAATGGGGCCAGGCTTTGAGACGGAGCCCACGTCTGCGGACGCAGTGATTCAGCAGGTGGTTCCCCTGTCTCCGGCAGGTAATTAAAGTTACGGTTCACGGGGCGTGGAAAAACGCCCGATGCTTTTTGCCCGTTGAATACAGGCAGGAAAATGTCCCCTCCCGTGAACCGTAACAGTTAAAAAAGAAAGGTCTTAAAAAAACAAAAAACTATTGACGAATCCGGCCTGTCGGGATATAATACATCTGTTAGTTCGATGGGCTATCGCCAAATGGTAAGGCAACGGACTCTGACTCCGTCATTTTCAAGGTTCGAATCCTTGTAGCCCAGTAAAAAATGGAATTCCCTAAATCGGGAGTTCCATTTTTTTTCTCTAAAGCGTGTCTTAAAATTCATTTCCGTCATCTGCACGTCCCACTTTGCGGTATATTTGGCCCAAATTCACTTAACGCAGCCCCACTACGCCGCGTTCGTTTGGACCAAATCTCCCACGAAGCGGAACGCACAGCTACCAGAAAGCAATTTTCAAACGCGCTCTAAATCTTTGCAAAGCTGAGTTGTTGCAGAAAAAATAATAATTGCAGGTAAAAGTGTTGACAACCTTGCTGACCGGGAATAAAATTAATTTAAAATTAACAAATTATTGGACACAAAGAAAAACTATTTGTTGAGTTTGCACAGAATTCTGCGCTTCCAGTGATTTGAGTAAAGGAGAGGTAAAGTTATGCTTGATACTATTGCTGTAAAAACCGTTGACCAGAACGCCGAAGTGCTTACCGGACTGGCTAAGAAGATCTGGGATAACCCGGAAACGGCTTTTAATGAGGTAAAGGCCTGTCAATGGACGGCCGAGGTACTTAAAGATGCCGGTTTTGAAGTGGAAATTGGTTATGTGGGTATGCCCACTGCCATCCGCGCCACATGGGGAAAAGGCCATCCGGTAATTGGTTTTCTTGGAGAGTACGATGCCCTGCCGGGACTGAGCCAGAAAGTGGGCACGGAAAAAGAGCCTGTTACGCCCGGTGCGCCCGGTCAGGGCTGCGGCCATAATCTCCTGGGAGTTGCCTGCCTGGGAGCTGCCCTTGGGATGAAGGCTGAACTGGAAGCCACAGGAAAAGAAGGAACGGTTGTGTTCTATGGCTGTCCGGCCGAGGAAGTTCTGACCGGAAAAGCGTTTATGGCCCGGGAAGGGGCGTTCACGGATCTGGATGCCGCCTTTTCCTGGCATGGCGCCACCACAAATCATGTGACTCTTGGCACTATGACCGGATTAAACAGCGCCGTGTTCCATTTTCATGGAATTACAGCCCATGCCGGAGGAGATCCCCACAACGGACGTTCCGCTCTGGATGCTGTTGAGTTGATGAACGTGGGGGCCAATTATCTGCGGGAGCATGTAACCAGCGATGTGCGGATCCATTATGTAATAAAGGAAGGCGGGACGGCTCCCAATATTGTTCCGGATAATGCCAGTGTCTGGTATTACGTGCGGGCTATGAGCCGTGAGGCGGTGGAAGATACCTACAGACGTCTTGTGCTGGTCGCTGAGGGCGCGGCCCATATGACTGAGACCAAACTGGAAATCGAATTTATGGGCGGCTGCTATAATACTCTGAATCCGGCGATGCTGACCACTCTGACTCATGACGTGATGGAACAGATTGCAAACCCTGAATGGACGGAGGAGGAAAAAGCGTTTGCCGAGACCTTAAACGCAAAGAGCCAGCAGTATGAAGCTGTGAAGGCCTCAGGCGTTCTGGAGAATGGCCCCTTATGCACCTTTGTTTCTCCGGTACTCCACGAGGACGGCTATGGCTCCACGGATGTGGGCGACGTACAGCACATTGTTCCCTGCGTACAGGTTATGACGGCCACCTGCAATCTGGCTGCCCCCGGACACAGCTGGCAGATCACAGCCTGTGCAGGAATGAGCATCGGCATGAAGGGCATGCTTTATGGCTCCAAAGTCATGGCGGCCGCAGCCATGAAGCTGGTAGATGATCCAAAGCTTGTGGAAGAGGCAAAAGAGGAATTCAAAAAGCAGATGAATGGAAAGGCTTATAAATGCCCGATTCCGAAAGAAGTTCCGGTTCCTCAGCCCCAAAAATAATACTGGGTAACAGTTCAGCCTTGCGAAGACTCCGGGTAGGAAACGCGCTGAAAATATGTCCATTTAAAATTGCCTGCGGCAAGGGGGCATATGTTTTGGCCTCATTGTGATACTGGCCCCCGGTCAATCAGAGGAGTGATTGACCGGGGAGTGAACGGTAATAGGCTGAACTGTTACAAGAAATAAAAATAAAAAAGTACTTGACGAAATCGTAAAATATGAGTATAATATAATTCGCAGTCAGGGAGTGACTGTGAATTATAGATTGGGCTATCGCCAAATGGTAAGGCAACGGACTCTGACTCCGTCATTTTCAAGGTTCGAATCCTTGTAGCCCAGTATAAAAAGACCCAAAGCACTGTAAATACAATGTTTTGGGTCTTTTTTTGCATGATTCCGGGATTGACGGAACGGGCCGGGACATGTAAAATATGGGTAGAGAAAGAATGAAAGGCCATTGGAACAGAAAAGAGACGAAAAAGGTATGTATGAGTTTCAGAGCCGTGTCCGTTACAGTGAGACAGACATGGATGCAAAATTATCCCTTACAGGGATTATGAATTACTTTCAGGATTGTTCCACATTTCAATCGGAGGACTGCGGGGTGGGACTTTCCTATCTGGAACGGGAGAAGAAAGCCTGGCTTTTATCTTCCTGGCAGATTCAGATTTTAAAACGGCCGAAACTTGGCGATATGATTTTCATTGCCACCTGGCCTTATGAGATCAGAGGAATTTACGGGCTCAGGAACTTTGTGATTCTGGATGCAGACCGGAAATATCTGGTGAAAGCGAATTCCTGCTGGTTTCTTTTGGATGTGGAGAAGGGAAAACCTATCCGGGTAACAAGGAAAGATGTGGATGCTTATGGTGCGGAAGAGCCGAAGCTTTCAATGGAATATGCTCCGCGGAAGATTCAGCTTCCGGGGGAGATGAGGGAAATGGGAAGGCGGTCTGTTTTAAAGCATCAGATTGATACCAACCACCATGTAAATAATGCCCAGTATGTGGATATTGCCAGGGAAATCGTTCCGGAAGGTCTGGAAATTGGAGAGATTCGGGCAGAGTATAAAAAGGCCGCGGTTCTCGGAGATGAGATGGTGGTGAAGGCGGCGGAGACGGGAGCCGGTTATGTGGTCTCTCTTTGCGGTGAAGATGACAGTATTTTTGCCAATGTGGAACTGACCAGAAAAACGTTACCGTTTGCAGGCTCCCTGTGAACGTAACTGCATGTGCCCATTTAAGATTGCCTGCGGCAATGGGGCATATGCTTTGGCCCCATTATGAT
>CAJUDN010000049.1:17984-23539 GCA_910585355.1 uncultured Lachnospiraceae bacterium | reverse complement strand
CGGAGGCTCATAGGAAACCCTTTCATTCATGGTGGTGCCTGATGGCAGGCATGGGAACTGTGAAAGCAGACCCATGGGCCGGATTCCGAATACTCCCGGCTGCAGGAGCGCCGGGGGGATGGGATCCTGATGCCGGACCGTCTGCGGCCTATTAAGTCCCCGGGCAGAATACCACCACCTGTTCGGGGATTGCCTGAGCGGGAATACTTCTGGTGGTGGCAGAGTAGGTGGCAAGAAGAAGATGTCCGCCGGGATCATTGGCGTAGGCCTGGCCGTTGGGAAGAGTAACGGGGGTGTTCCAGGTTGGAGTTAACGTCAGGGTGCCGTCGGTATTTGTGAGCATTTCGTTGAAGACATCCAGAGCGGCAGTGGTGCCGTGGGGCGTATAAGCGGCAGCCACAGCCTGGTATCTGGGAGGATAGATTAACGGCATCGGCGCGTTGGTGCTATAAAAGAAGGTGGCACGGTCGCCGATTCTAAATTGGTGGAGATTCAAAACATAGGCGTTGGCTGGAAGAGAAACCTGGATTTGTCCCTGGTCCTCACTCTGTACCGAAAATAAAACGGAGCAGCCGCCGGATGAAAAAGAGCTTCCGCTCTGATAGTCGATGTTGGTAATAATACCGACAGTTGGTGTATAAAAAGTCATAGAAGCCTCCGAAAATCAGGTTATTGTATCATATACAGCCGGACATGAAGTGGAATCATGTCCGGTTGAATTGTAAATTTAGAATCTTCATAAGGCTGAATAGTTACGGGTTAACTGAATAAACACCATACAACACTTGACAACTGTTCTGTGCTGTTGTATACTGTTTTGCGAAGAGAGGGGGAGATAGGAGAGATGAAAATCATAGTAAACAGTTCCCTCATGGTTCCTATTTATGAACAGATTGCAGATCAGATAAAGTTACTGATTCGTAATGGAACACTGAAAGAAAATGATATTCTGCCATCTGTCCGCACACTGTCAAGAGAGCTTAAAATCAGCGCCCTGACTGTCAAAAAGGCATATGACAGTTTAGAAAATGAAGGATTCGCAATCACAGTTCATGGGAAGGGAACATATGTAGCGGCTGTAAATCCGGAGCTTTTGCTGGAGGAGCAGAAAAAAGAGGTGGAGGCTGATTTGGAAATGGCAATCCAAAAAGGCAGGAGATATGGAATAAGCGATGAAGATATCAGAAGCTTGTTTGAGCTGATTCTGTAACCGTCTGGCCCAATGCAGAACGGTTACCTGATTTTGGAGAGGCGATTATGTTAAAAGTTGAACATTTGAAAAAAAATTATGAAAATTTTTCCCTGGACTGTTCTCTGGAAGTTATGAAGGGCCGTATCACAGGTTTGATCGGTCAAAACGGCGCCGGAAAAAGTACGGTATTTAAGGCAGTCCTGGGTCTGATTTCTATTGATGGAGGAACGGTCTGTATACTCGGAAAAGATATACAGGAGTTTCAAGCCAAAGACAGGCAGAATTTGGGCGTTGCCCTGTCCGATTCCGGATTTAGCGGGTATCTGACCGTCAATGACATCATTCCTGTTCTGGAACATCTTTATGAAAGCTTTGATAAAGCGTTTTTTGTCCGGCAGCTGCAGAAACTGGAACTGCCCCGAAGCAAAAAAATAAAAGAGTTTTCAACAGGTATGAAAGCCAAGCTGAAAGTTTTAGCGGCAATTTCTCACGATGCCAGACTGCTGATTCTTGACGAGCCGACGGCAGGCTTGGATGTTATCGCGAGGGATGAACTACTGGAACTGTTAAGAGAGTTTATGGAGAGGGATGAAGAGCGCTCAATTCTGATCAGTTCTCATATTTCAGGTGATCTGGAAACTCTGTGTGATGATATTTATATGATAGAACAAGGAAAAATCATCATGCATGAAGATACGGATGTCCTTTTGAGCGATTATGGGATATTAAAAGCCGATACAAAGCAGTATGCCGGCCTGGACAAGCAGTTCATTTTACGTTCCCAGAGGGAGAGCTACGGATATCGCTGTTTGACAGACCAGAAACAATACTACATGGAAAATTACCCTGAAATCGTGGTGGAAAAGGGCAATATTGACGGAATCCTTACATTGATGATTAAAGGAGAGAAAGTATGAAAGGTATGCTGGTGAAAGATTTTAAATTGATGAAAGGCCAGAGAAATTTCTTTGCTGTTATTGCCGCAATAGCAGTCGGGATGGCCATATTTATGGAAGAGCCGTCATTTATCATTGGGTATATGACGTTTGCGGGCTCTTTATTTACTCTGAGCACGATCAGCTACGACGAGTTTGATAACGGGAACGCCTTCCTGTTTTCCCTTCCCATCAGCAGAAAGGGCTATACTGTGGAAAAATATCAATTTGGGCTTATTGCCGGCGGCGTTTCCTGGCTTTTTGCCACGGTTGCCGCCGGTATTGCCGGGGTGTTAAAAAACACAGTTATGGTAAGGGATACGGTGATGATCGCTTTGCCGGTGCTGCCGGCACTGATGATTCTGCTGGCCGTCATGCTTCCTTTCCAGTTCAGATTCGGCGGAGAAAAAAGCAGGATTGCAATGATTGGAGCAGTCAGCTTATTGTTTGCCGTATCTTTTGCCGCAGTCAGGATTGCCGGAGTATTCCATGTGGATTTGGTTTCTGTATGGAATCGTTTATTGGCAGTGAGCATGGGAAAGTTTATCGCAGTAATATTTTTAACCGCGATTATGGGGTTTCTTATTTCCCTGAAAATCAGTATTGCCATTATGAATAAGAAAGAGTTTTAACATTCCAGTTCAGTTTTTGAAAATTTCGAGTAAAATATGCGCGGAAAGCTTGTTTTCGTAAGCATTTTCATTCGGAATTTTCATTAGGCAGACGCCGCGTGTTTCTTGTCCCCGGTACGCCAACAAGAAGATGCAAGGCGGAACGGTTACGTTTTAATTGTTCTTTGTTCTTTCTTTTTGATGGAAAGAATGCTATACTGTAAATAAATGCGCGCTTTCGCGCACACTCGCGCCAAATGCGGGCGGGTGTGCGTTCACGTATTCGCGGCAGAAACATTTCCCTTTTCGCCGCGGTACTATCCCCGCGGCCAGAAGAGACAGGAAGGAATAGAAATATGGATTTTTTTATACCAGAGGGCTACAAGCCGCAGATTGATCTGCGGGAAACACAGATTGCCATAAAGATTGTAAAGGATTTTTTTCAGAAGGAGCTGACCAAACAGTTAAATTTAACCCGCGTGTCGGCTCCCTTAATTGTCACTCCGGAATCGGGCTTAAATGATAATTTAAATGGAGTGGAGCGTCCGGTGGGGTTTGATATTAAGGAAGGTAGCCGTCAGGCAGAGATCGTCCATTCTCTGGCCAAGTGGAAACGTTATGCTTTAAAACAGTATGGATTTAAGCCGGGGGAGGGACTTTACACGGATATGAACGCCATCCGCCGGGATGAGGATACCGATAACATCCATTCCATTTATGTGGACCAGTGGGACTGGGAGAAGGTAATTCTTAAGGAGGAACGGACCAGGGAAACTCTGGAACATACGGTGAGAGCCGTGTATAAGACACTGAAAATTACGGAGGACTATATGGCCTATGAATATGATTATATTGGCCATGTGCTGCCAGATCACATTGAATTTATTACCTCCCAGGCCCTTGAGGACAGGTATCCGGACCTGACGCCGAAGGAGAGAGAATATGAGGCTTCACGGCTTCACGGCGCTGTTTTCATTGAGCAGATCGGAAAGACCTTAAATTCCGGCAAACGCCACGACGGCCGTGCGCCGGACTATGACGACTGGGAATTAAACGGAGATATCATTGTGTATTATCCGGTTTTAGACATTGCTCTGGAGCTGAGCTCCATGGGAATCCGTGTGGACGAGGAGTCCTTAAAGAAGCAGCTAAAGCTTGCAGGATGTGAAGAAAGAGAACGGCTGGACTTCCAGCGTGCCCTGTTAAAGGGGGAACTTCCCTATACTATCGGCGGAGGCATCGGCCAGTCAAGAATCTGCATGTTCTTTTTAAGAAAGGCTCATATCGGTGAAATTCAGGCTTCCATCTGGCCGAAGGAGGTCCTGGCAATGGCAGCGCAGGCAGGAGTGCCGCTGTTATAAAAACTAAAAAATTGATATAAATACAAAAACGAACGGGAGGGAAATGAAAAATGGCAAATGAGCGTTTGCAGAAACTCAGGGCGCAGATGGAACAGCATGGAATGGACGCCTACTATATTCCGTCCTCTGATTTCCACGACTCTGAAGATGTGGAACCATATTTTGGCTGTCGGGCTTTTATTTCCGGTTTTACCGGTTCTGCCGGATCCATGGTGGTCACGAAGGATTTTTCCGGTCTCTGGACCGACGGCCGCTATTTTGTGCAGGCAAAAAAACAGCTGAGGGGCCAGGATACGGAGCTGATGCAGATGGGGAGCGAGGGAGTTCCCACTATTTTTGAGTTTTTGGAGGAGCATCTTCTTGATGGGGGAATCCTCGGTATGGACGGGCGTGTGGTAAACACGGAAGCAGGCCGGGCATTTATGAAGATTCTGGAGAAAAAGCATGCTTCTGTGTCCGTACAATATGACCTTGTGGGAGAGATCTGGAGCGAACGGCCGAAACTTACGGTGCCAAAGGTGTGGGTTCTTGGAACGGAGTATGCGGGAGAGGATGCAAAAAGTAAAATCGGCCGGCTGCGTAAGGAAATGAACGTTTGCGGCGCGACTCATCATATCCTTTCAAGTTTGGATGATATTGCCTGGCTTTTAAATATCCGTATGGATCCGGTAAACGGAAATGTGCTTCCGGCGGCACATATGATAATAGAAGAAAACGTCATCCGCCTGTTCATGAACAGCAGCCGTTTTGACAGTTCATTAAGCGGTTATATGGAAGAAAACGGAGTTCAGGTAAGGCCCTATGAAGCGATTTATGAAGAAACGTCTGCGATTCGTTCAGGCGTTATCCTTTTAGAACCGGGGAAGGTAAATTACGCTCTGTTTTCCGGTATTCATGAAAGCAACCGTATCGTGGAGGCCATGAACCCTTCCTCCACGATGAAGGCCGTGAAGAATCCGGTGGAGATGGAGAATCTTCGAAAAGTCCATGTAAAGGACGGCGCGGCCCTCACGAAATTTATTTACTGGATGAAGGAAAAAGCGCCGAAGGGCGTTCTTACGGAGACAGAGGCGGCAGAACGGCTGGAGGAATTCAGGAAGGAAATAGAGGGGTATCTCTGTCCCAGTTTTCCGACCATTTCCGCTTATGGGGCCAACGCTGCCATGTGTCATTACCATGCCGCAAAAGGAGAAGAATCCGTGATTGAGGCGAAGGGATTTTACCTGGTGGATTCCGGCGGGCAGTATCTGGAGGGAACCACTGATGTAACAAGAACACTGGTTCTGGGCCCTGTGAGTGAAGAAATGAAGCTTCATTATACCTTGGTCCTCATGGGGGCCCTTCGTCTGGCCGACGCTAAATTTTTGCATGGCTGCCGCGGGATGAATCTGGACTATCTGGCCAGGGGACCGCTCTGGAGACAGGGACTGGATTTCAACCATGGAACGGGGCACGG
>CAJUDN010000049.1:0-17974 GCA_910585355.1 uncultured Lachnospiraceae bacterium | reverse complement strand
CAACGGCATCCGCTGGCGGATTGTTCCAGAACGCCAGGACAGCTGCGTTTTGGAGGAAGGAATGTTTACCTCCGACGAGCCAGGGCTTTATATAGAAGGAAGCCATGGAATCCGCACGGAGAATCTTCTGATGTGCAAAAAAGCGGAGAAGAACATGTACGGACAGTTCATGGAGTTTGAGACGCTTACTCTGGCGCCTATTGATACGGAGGCCATCGACTTTTCCGTGATGGAACCGTCCGACGTGGAGCTTCTCAACGCATACCATAAAAAAGTATATGAAACCCTGGCTTCATATTTAACAGAAGAAGAGAGACAGTGGTTAAAAGACGCAACAAAACCCATAGGAGAGAAATAAAAATGGCAAATTGTATGAAAGAAATTCTGGTGACGATTCCCGTTACGGAGGAGCATAAAAAATTCCTCGAGGCAAAGGCCGCAGACGGACAGTATAACTGCTGCTTCCGGTATGTGGAAAAGAAGAGTGTGACGAAGGAAGATGTAGAGCGTGCCCATGTGATGATCGGAAATTTTCCGGCTGATATGGTAAAGAACGCAAAAAATCTGGAATGGTATCAGTTAAATTCCGCAGGCGCGGACCCTTACATAAAGCCCGGAGTTCTTCCAGAGGGAGCTGTTCTTACCAATGCCACCGGCGCTTATGGTCTTGCTGTCTCCGAGCATATGATCGCTCTGGTGTTTGATTTGATCCGCCGCTTCAACCAATATCATAAAAACCAGGCCGGGCATGTCTGGGAGTCCAGAGGAAACATTATTTCCGTGGAGGGCTCCACAGTTCTTGTGCTTGGAGTCGGCGACATCGGCGGGGAGTTTGCAAGAAAGATGAAAGCCCTTGGCGCTTACACCATCGGCGTAAGAAGGACCTTGCGGGAAAAGCCGGAATATCTGGATGAACAGCATGTCCTTGAAGATCTGGATAAGCTGCTTCCACGGGCGGATATTGTGGCCATGGTGCTGCCTGGCGGCGACGCCACCAACCATCTGATGGATGAGAAAAAGCTCCGCCTGATGAAGAGGGGGGCGTACCTGATTAATGTGGGGCGCGGCAATGCCATTGATCCCGGGGCGCTCCTTAAAGTATTAAAGGAAGGCCATCTTGGCGGCTGCGGACTGGATGTGACAGAGCCTGAGCCTCTGCCTGCCGATGATCCTCTTTGGGATGTGGAGAATCTGGTGATTACGCCTCATGTGGCCGGAAATTTCTTCCTAACGGAGACTTTTGAGAGAATTGTCAGGATTGCGGGAGATAACCTGGAAGCATGGGTAAATAAAAAGGAACTGAATAATGTGGTGGATATGGTCACGGGATATAAAAGATAAGAAATAAAAAAGAATGACGCTGCAAAAGCCGCGGCTGCGGCCTTGCGGCGTCATTGGCAGTATCGTCGTGCCATAAATCGGCGGCCAGCACTCTTTAGGGGCAAACACTACACATTGTATGACTCTCCGGCGTATTTTTTCCGATGCATAGTTTCCGGCGCATAGGCAATGGGATAGATAACGGAGGCCATCAAAAGGGAGCCGGCGACGTCGACGACGGAATGTTGTTTTAAAAACATCGTTGACATACAGATCAACACCATGAGGATTCCGGAGGCTTTCACAAGAGGCCTTTTTTTCTGTAAGGCCTTACTGTGACAGACGGCAATGTGAACCCCGATGGAATTGTATACATGAATGCTGGGAAACACGTTTATGCAGGGGTCAATGCTCCAAAGCTTTGCCACGGCAAAGCAGAAGATATTCTCCTGCGGGTTTATGGCCGGACGAAAATTGGTTCCGTTGGGGAACAGGGTACAGACCAGAAGACTGATGGTCATTCCTGTGAACAGGAACGTGCAGAGCCTGTAGTAATCGTCCCGGCTTCTAAAGAAAAAATATGCAATCGCCGCACCCACATAGAAGAACCACATCAGATAGGGTATGATGAAGTATTCGCTGAAAGGGATCAGATTGTCCAGGGGCGAGTAGATCACATGATAGGGTTTTCCGATATTTTCCTGAAGTCTGGCAAACCATGGCAGATAAATGAGGCCATAGGACATGAGCCAGATATGTCCATATTTTTTAATTAGCTGTTTCATAAAAATGACTCCTTTTGCGTCACAGTTCAGGCAGGTCTGTACATTCACCGCGTTGGCCATTGGAAAAACGTAGTGGTCTTTCGTTCCATTCATATTCACAACTTTGGCAAATTATATCACAGTGGAAATAGTGATTCAAGGCCGTTTACGAAAAATTAATTAAATGTAATATTTTGGTAATGGTTTTTGACAGAAGCCATTCTTTATGTTATCTTTATCGTATGATGCAGAGGTCAAAAGATATTTTGCCCCCTGTGATACCATGGATTGACGGCGCTATCCGCGCCGTGTATAAATGAACGGAAGAAGGGGGATACATTATGCCATATGAAGAAGAAATCGGTTTACAGTATCATTTACAGATCAGACCCAAAGATGTGGGGCACTATATCATTCTTCCAGGCGATCCTAAGCGGTGTCAGAAGATCGCAGAGCATTTTGACGATCCTGTGTTTGTTGCGGACAACCGGGAATATGTGACTTATACCGGATATCTGGACGGGGAAAAGGTCAGCGTTACCTCCACAGGGATCGGCGGTCCTTCGGCGTCCATCGCCATGGAAGAGCTGGTAAAATGCGGCGCCCATACGTTTGTCCGGGTGGGGACCTGCGGCGGTATGGATTTGGATGTGATGGGCGGAGATGTGGTGGTTGCCACAGGGGCCATCCGGGCTGAGGGAACCAGTAAGGAATATGCACCCATTGAGTTCCCGGCGGTGGCCGATATCGAAGTGGCAAATGCCCTGATTCAGGCGGCGCAAAACCAGGGCCGCAGATATCATGCAGGCGTGGTTCAGTGCAAGGATTCCTTTTACGGGCAGCATAATCCGGAGACCATGCCGGTGGGGGAAGAACTATTATATAAGTGGGATGCCTGGGTGAAGCTTGGCTGTAAGGCGTCAGAGATGGAGTCGGCGGCTCTTTTCATTGTGGCAAGCTATTTAAAGGTACGCTGCGGCTCCTGCTTTTTGGCCATGGCAAATCAGGAACGGGCTAAGGCGGGACTTCCCAATCCTGTGGTTCATGATACGGAGACGGCCATCCAGGTAGGCGTGGAGGCCCTGCGGATTCTTATTAAAAATGACCGCATGAAGCAGGAAAGGGGGAGGTAGGATGGAGGGAAAAGCACTTTTGTCCATGGCTCTGGCGGCCAGAAAACTTGCTTATACGCCCTATTCCGGATTTCAGGTGGGGGCGGCTCTGCTTTGTGAGGACGAAACCGTATATACCGGATGCAACATAGAAAACGCGGCGTTTGGGCCCAGCAACTGCGCGGAGCGGACTGCGTTTTTTAAGGCGGTTAGTGAGGGAAGGCGGTCTTTTTCGGCCATTGCCATCGCCGGAGGGCCTTCCGGGAAGGAACCGGAAGATTTCTGCCCGCCCTGCGGCGTCTGCAGGCAGGTGATGATGGAGTTCTGCGACCCGGAAGCTTTTAAAATTTATCTGGGGAAAGCAGACGGAGAAATAAAGGAATACCGCTTAAAAGAACTTCTGCCTCTGGGATTTTCTGGAAAAGGCGTGGCGAGAAAGGAATAGGACCATATGACATACAGGGAAATTTTAAGAATGGTGGATCATACGCTCTTAAAGCAGACGTCCACATGGGAAGAAATCAAAGCAATCTGCGACGACGCCCTCGCGTTTCAGACGGCGTCGGTCTGCATTCCCCCGTCTTTTGTGAAGGCGGCGGCAGATTATCTGGGAGACAGGATTCCAGTCTGCACGGTCATCGGTTTTCCCAATGGATACGCCACTACAAAGATAAAAACCGCGGAGGCCCGGGATGCCGTGGAAAACGGCGCGGCGGAGATCGACATGGTAATTAACATCGGATGGGTGAAGGAGAAAAAATTCGACTGCATTTTAAAAGAGATCAATGCGGTAAAGGAGGCCTGCGCCGGGCGTGTTTTAAAGGTGATTATCGAAACATGCCTGCTTACTGTGGAGGAAAAAATAAAGCTTTGCCAGGTAGTAACGGCTTCCAGGGCGGATTTTATAAAAACTTCCACCGGATTTGGTACGGGCGGAGCTGTCTTTGAGGATGTGGCACTTATGAAGGCCCACATGGGAGAAGGAAAGAAGATTAAGGCGGCCGGGGGAATTGCGGATTTCCATGACGCTGTGAAATTCATCCGTCTGGGAGCCGACCGCCTGGGAACAAGCAGACTGGCGGCCCAGGCAAAAAAGAAAGAGGTGGATCTGGATGCAGAGGTATAAGCGCATTTTTACCATCGTCATTGACTCTTTGGGCATCGGAGCCATGGCGGACTCGGAAAAATTTGGGGACGTGGGTGTCAATACCCTGGGTCACATTGGCGATCACATGGAGGATTTTAAGATTCCCAATCTGAGACGGCTTGGAATCGCCGGGCTTTGCCCCATGAAGGGCATGGAGCCGGAAAAAACGCCTCTGGGCTATTCCATGAAAATGAAAGAGGCCAGCAATGGCAAAGATACCATGACCGGACATTGGGAGATGATGGGAATTTACACGACAAAGCCCTTTAAGACCTTTACGGATACCGGCTTTCCAAAGGAATTAATCGAAGAACTGGAACGGCGCACGGGACGTACCATTATCGGCAATAAGAGCGCCAGCGGCACGGAAATTCTGGAAGAGCTGGGGGAGGAAGAAATTGCCACAGGCCATATGATCGTGTATACATCGGCAGATTCCGTGCTTCAGATCTGCGGAAATGAGGAAACCTTTGGACTTAAGGAGCTGTACCGCTGCTGTGAAATTGCGAGAGAGCTCACTTTAAGGGAAGAATGGCGCGTGGGCCGGGTGATTGCACGGCCCTATGTCGGAAAGAAAAAAGGAGAGTTTGTCCGCACTGCGAACCGCCACGACTATGCCTTAAAGCCTACAAAAACCACAGCCCTGGATCTTCTTAAAAAGAACGGTTATGATGTGATCTCCATTGGAAAAATCCGGGACATTTTTGACGGGGAGGGGATTACGGAAAGCTATAAATCCAAATCCTCGGTCCATGGAATGGAACAGACCATTGAGGTATGCCAAAAGGAGTTTAAAGGTCTCTGCTTTGTGAATCTGGTGGACTTTGACGCTCTTTGGGGGCACAGGAGAAATCCGGTGGGATACGGAAAGGAGCTGGAGCGATTTGACGAAAAGCTGGGGGAGCTGCTTCCTTTGCTTAATAAAGAAGACCTCCTTATTATCACAGCGGACCACGGAAACGACCCTACCTATACCGGAACGGACCATACACGGGAAAAGGTGCCGTTTCTGGCCTGGTCTCCATCCATGAAGGGACATGGAATGCTGCCGGAAGCGGAAAGCTTCGGAGCTGTCGGGGCTACGATTCTCGATAATTTTGGAGTTGCCGGGGAAAAGGATATGATCGGAACATCTGTGCTTTCTGAGCTTTCATAAGTATCTGCTAGCACTCCATCCAGACAGTAATCATAGTTGTGAACTGCCTGTCACGCACCATTGCGTCGTTAAAATTTCTAATCGATGGCCCCACATCGCCGTCGAAATTTTGCCTAGCACTGTCACGCATTAGGTGAATAACGGAGAGAAAATATGAAAAATACATTTATAAAAGCAGTGTATGCCGGGTTTATGATTGGCCTTGGCGGTGTGATTTATTTGTCGCTGGAAAATAAAATCGTGGGCGCTCTTTTATTCTCCTTTGGCCTTTTGACCATTGTAAACCAGGGGTTTGCCCTCTATACAGGAAGGATTGGCTTTGTGCAGACCAAAGAGGACATGGCGGCCATTCCTGTGATTATTGCAGGCAATTTTTTAGGAACCCTGCTGACAGCTGTTTTCTGCCATATGGCAGGCATGAAAATTTCGGCGGAAGCTGTCTGTATGAATAAATTAAACAACAACCCCCTTTCTATTCTAGTTCTATCGATATTTTGCGGGACCCTCATGTACCTGGCCATTGACAATTTTAAAAAGTCGGGGAACCATTTGTTTGTCATTGCTCCGGTGATGATTTTCATTCTGTCCGGCTTTGAGCATTCCGTGGCCAATATGTTTTATTTTTCTCTGGCTGGAATGTGGAGCGGGAAGAGTATCTTCTATCTTCTCCTTATGATACTTGGAAACGGAATTGGGGCGAAGATTTTTGATTATTTCAAAGCGTAGAGGTTGTCGCAAAACGTAAAAATTCATCGACATATAGTATGCCGTTCTTAAACAAAAGGCTATATCTTGTATGAAAAACTTGTTTTGCAACAGCGGCTGCGCTTAAGGGCATCCGGTGGTATATCCTGACCGGATGCCTTTTCCTTTTATATTGCAAAGGAAAACCTGCCCCCGCAACTGGGAGGCAGGAAGAGACGCAGGGAGCTTTTAGGCCGTGGCGGCCTTATGTATGCTGGTTTCGGTTTGCTTTTAAGGCCAGGGACTGGATGAGCCGGACCCGTTTTTTTTCTTCCGGCGGCATGTCTTTTGTCAGGATGTCAATAAACAGATCCCTCTCGTTTGGGGAAAAATTTAAGTTCATGGCAGCCGCTTTTTGGCTGACGGAGAGAAATACAGCCATTTTCTGCTCCTTAGGGGCGCCTGAAAGCTCTTCTGCCAGAGAGCAGAGGGCGGATACTCTGGCCGGGTCTACGTCTTTTAGTCTGGGATCGTCTTTCCAGGAATTGTTCATAAAATCTCCTTTCTTTTACATCTGTCCCAAGGTCTGCATCATAAGCTGAATCGTTTCAAACCGGGACTGCTGTTCCGGGGGAAGAATAGATAGAAGCTGTTCCATGGAAATGGGCCCCCGCCCGGAATTTCTCCCGTTTCTGCCTGATAACAGTTTGGTCATGATGTCAATCAGCTCCTGCTCTCTCTGGTTGGCATAGGGCTTTACAGCATTCAGCATATCCACCGGGGATACATGGTTTTCATCCAGGGAGCAGACGCTCATCATGCCGTCTCCGTTTTCCTCAAAAAACGCCATGGTGCGTACCAGCTCATTCCATTTAATAAAGAATGACATGGCCCGCTGCTGGGCGATTTCCATGTATGGCAGGGCGGCCTTGAGCATCTGGATATGATGATCGCCGATGGCATAATCCAGATCGGTCAGTTTTAATTCTTTTTCATTCATTGGCAAGCCTCCTTTTACTGGTGAAAATATATGCAGGAGATATAAAATTTAAAACCAATATCTGCACTGCTTTCGAACTGGAGGAATACTATGTAACAGTTCCGTCGTGCGAAGATTCGGAAAGAAAGGCGAGTTGAAAACTCGTTTTCAAAAGCGACTTACTTTCCGAATCTTCATAGGGCGGCCGCCCGAAGCTTCTTGTCCGCAGAAGGCGGGCAAGAAGCAGCACGTCTGAACGGAGATGAAGTCAATACTGTCAGCGCCGTACGAAAATTCGGAAAGAAAACGCGCCGAAGCAGAACAGTTGTAATGTTGTAAAGAAGACAGGAGGTTAAATTTTTATGGCAAGCCGATTAATTATAGATGGGAACAGTGTTTACGAAATTGACGAGGAGTGTGAGAAAAGCAGATTTGGAAACGGGAGGCAGAAGGGCCAGAGGATTCCGATGAGACAGGATATGAGAAAACAGGGAAATGGCCCGAAAAAGATACCCTGCGAGTAGATTTGACAAAGAAAAAGGGCGGGGAGTCCCCCGCCCGCTTGGAATTAGCAGCAGAAGCAGCCGCCGCCGTTTCCGCCCCAGCCGCCGCAGCAGCAGAGAAGGAGAATGATCCAGATGCAGCTGTTATCCATGCCACATCCGCATCCGCATCCGTTATTGCATCCGTTATGTCCCCAACCGCCGCAGCAGCAAAGAAGAATAATGATCCAGATGAAGTTATTTCCGCATCCACATCCACATCCGCATCCTGTGTTAGAAGTTTCGCATCCGCATCCACAATTTGTAGCAGCTAAATCACTCATGTTCAAATCCTCCAAGGGTTTTTGTTTACACTCCATCATATGTCAGCCTGCTTGTCATAGTTGCCTGTTTCATAAAATTTTTCTTCTTAAAGCAGAATTGAGAATCTGGAACAAAGGTGTTATACTGTAACTGTTCGTAACAGCTCAAGGGGTATCTGGGCGGTTACGCTATACGGAAATACAAAATGCATTACGGAAATACAGGATACACAAAGGAGTTTGAAAGATGAAAAAATTGTATTACGAATCCCCATATAAAAAAGAATTTGAAGCTACGGTTCTTTCCTGCGTCAAAGGGAAAAAGGGGTACGAAGCGGTACTGGATGAGACAGCCTTTTATCCGGAAGGCGGAGGTCAGCCGGCGGATACCGGCGCCATTGACGGTGTTCGGGTATATGATGTCCATGAAAAAGACGGAGTCGTGATCCATTACGCCGAGGGAGAACTTCCTGTGGGGAAAAAAGTAAAAGGCGTGATTGACTGGGAACGGAGATTTTGTCTCATGCAGGAGCATTCGGGTGAGCATCTGGTATCAGGGCTGATTCACAGTGCATTTGGGTACGACAATGTGGGTTTCCATATGGGAGCGGAAGAGGTGACGATTGACTTAAACGGTATTCTGGAATGGAAGGACCTGATGGAGATCGAGGAAAAGGCTAATGAAATCATCTGGGAAAACCGGGAAATCTATACGGGTTTTCCGCCAAAAGAAGAGCTTTGTGCCATGGAATACAGGAGCAAGAAAGAATTGACAGGGGATGTAAGGATCGTAAGGATTCCGGGAGGAGATGTCTGCGCCTGCTGCGGAACCCATGTGGCACGGACCGGAGAAATCGGTCTGGTAAAGTTTCTGTCCATGATTCATTATAAAGGCGGAGTAAGAATTTCCCTGCTCTGCGGGAAAAGGGCAGTGGCGGATTATGAAAAAAAGAGAAGCCAGGTACAGAAGATTTCCGGACTGCTTTCAGCAAAACCCGATGAAATTGCCGACGCGGTGGAAAAATTGAAGCAGGAAACCGTGAAACTTCAGGAAAAGCTTTCCGGATGCTACCACGAGCTCATTGAAAACCGGATAAAAACCATGGAAAAAAGCGAGGAAAATCTCTGCTTGTTTGAAGAAGGCTTTGGTTCTCAGCAGCTGAGACAGCTTGTGAACCGGGCTCTGGAAGAAAAGAAAGGGAGAAATGTCCTCGCCCTTTCTAAAATCCCCGGAGGGGGGTTCCAGTATGTGTTAGGCAGTCGTGACGAGGACATGCGCCTGCTCTCCAGAGAGCTCAATCAGGTTCTCAATGGAAGAGGCGGCGGGAGTACACAGATGGCACAGGGAACTTTTTTTATAGAGAAGGAAAAGCTTTGTGCCATCTTAAGAGAAAAAAGGTTTTAGCAGCCCTGAACCATATACTGGATCAGGCGCTCCGAATCTTTACTGGAATGCGTAGTGAGATCGAGCTCTTTAATGGAGCCGTTGGAGAAGACAGTGGCCATGGAAAAATACTGGCTCAGTTTGGATTTTAAATTTACGGAGCCGCCCTCCGGGAGACTTAGTTCAACAGCGCCATCACACTGATTGATAATGTCAAAGAATTTATCAATGTTGGAAATATTTTTAATTTTCATCTTCATAATCTTACCTCCTGTATGAGAGTCGAATAATTGTTAAATCGTAACCGTTTGGCCTTGTGTCCAACGAGTTTTTGCTCTGGACCGCCGCATGGCTGAACGGTGATGGTGAATCATTTAACGATCATCATTCTATCAGAGCAGGGAAAAAAATACAATGGATGAAATGGATAAAAAATTAACGAGGCTTTCATGGTTTTTTATGGAAAATGTGGAAGGAAAGAGAATCAGGCAAAGGAGGCTGTAAAATAATGAAAAAAAGAATTCGGGAATATGGCTTAATAATTGGAAGTTACAGGCCGGGGACGCTTAATAAAATTACGGACGTGCCGGGAGTCACGGTGGGACACTGGACGGCAGACACAAAGGAACATAAGACAGGAGTCACCGTTATTCTGCCAAGCTGTGAAAATATATTTGTTAATAAGTTAACGGCCGCGGCTTTTGTACACAATGGATTTGGAAAGACTACAGGAATTCTGCAGATTGAGGAGCTGGGAACGTTAGAGAGTCCCATCGCTCTTACCAACACGCTGAATGTGGGAAAAGTCCAGGATGCTCTGGTAGACTATGTGGTGGAGATCACGGAAAAAGAGGGAGGAAAGGTTTCGTCCATCAATACGGTCGTGGGAGAGTGCAACGATGCCAGTCTGAATAAAATTACGGAACGGGTCATTGGGAGGGAGCAGGTCAGGGCCGCCATTGACGCCGCCTGTGTCGACTTCGAAGAGGGCGATGTGGGAGCCGGAAAGGGAACTACATGTTTTGGAATGAAAGGGGGAATCGGTTCCGCCTCCAGAATCCTCACCATCGGAGAAGAAACCTACACCATTGGAGTTCTGGTACAGTCTAACTTTGGAAGCACGAAAAACTTTGTGCTGAACGGAAAACCTATGGGGGATCTGCTTTTAGAAAGGATTGGGGAAGCGAAAAAGGATGAGGGCTCCATTATGATGGTGATTGGGACGGATCTTCCTGTTTCTGACAGGCAGTTAAAGCGCATTGTCCGCCGGGCCGGAGTTGGGCTTTCCAGGTGCGGTTCCTTCATGGGCCATGGGAGCGGGGATATTATGCTGGGATTTTCCACGGCCAATCCCGTAAAAACCGGAGAAGAACAGGATTTTTACATGATGCGGTTTCTTAAGGAGGAGCATCTGGACAAGGCATTTGAAGCAGTCGCCGAGGCCACGGAGGAAGCCGTATTAAATTCCCTTGCCATGGCGGATACGGTGACCGGATACAATGGCGTTACACGGTACAGCCTGACGGATCTTTATTTAAAGGAGTTATAGAAATGGCATATTTTCCGCTTTTTGTGGAGCTAAAGGAAAGGCCGGTTCTTGTTGTGGGCGGAGGAGCCGTTGCTGCCAGAAGAACTC
Source organism: uncultured Lachnospiraceae bacterium (assembly GCA_910585355.1). Classification (GTDB taxonomy): domain Bacteria; phylum Bacillota; class Clostridia; order Lachnospirales; family Lachnospiraceae; genus CANRXD01. The sequence continues at coordinate 6,987 of CAJUDN010000049.1, read as the reverse complement.
AGGCACTGGCGGAATTCGGGTGCCGGATTACAGTAGTGTCCCCCAAGATCACCGATGGATTATTAAAAATGGCAGAGAGGGGAACGATTCTCTGGAAGGAGGAAGAATACCGAAAAAACGTACTGGAGGGGGAAGGGCGGCGGCCTGTATTTGTTTTGGCAGCGGCGCAGGACGCGGTCAACGCACAGGTGGTCAGAGACTGCAAAAACGCAGGGATTCCGGTCAATGACGCCTCCAGAAAGGAAAACTGTGATTTCTATTTCCCTGGTATCATAAAGGACGGGGAAACCGTAGTGGGAGTTACGGCGGGAGGGAAAGACCATAAGTTTGCGGCCGCTCTCTCTCAGGTAATCCGAACATTTATAAAAGAAACATGGAAAGCCTGATTTCATCCAGATAAAGTGCAGGAACCCTGAGGCCGCCCCGGCCAGAGCCGATTTTGATATCAGGCTTGGCGGCGCCGTGGAAATCAGAACCTCCTGTGGGTACAAGCCGGTATTTTACGGCCAGTCTTCTGAGTTTTCCGCTTTCCTCCTGGTTGTTGGAAGAATGGAAGCACTCCAGTCCGCCAAGACCCCGGGCCTTTAAATGAGAAATTAGTTCCTCGGTTTTGACCCAGCCCAGTTTATACTGGCAGGGGTGTGCCAGAACAGCAAAGCCGCCCGCGTTTCGAATAGCCTGTATGGCCTCCTCAGGAGTGATGCTTTCCCTTTTTCTGTAATAGGGGCAGTCGGGCCCCAGATATTTTTTGAAAGCCTGGTCAACGGAGGAGACATATCCCTTTTTCAGGAGGGCCCTGGCAAAATGAGCCCTGGTGACGGTGGTTTTGGGGTTTCCCATGGTGAGGTCCTCCATGGAAATCTGAAAATTATCTTTTTGGAAGGCGGCAAGCATCGTTTCATTTCGTTTCCGGCGTTTCCCGGCGGCTTCATTTAAAAATTGAAGAAGCTCTTCATTTTTATGGTCGATGAAGAGACCCAGCATGTGGATTTCCTTTTCCTGGTATATACAGGAGAGCTCGATGCCGGGAATGACTGTCAAAGTAAGATCAAAAGCAGCGCCGCAGGCTTCGTCAATGCCATCCACTGTATCGTGGTCCGTGAGGGCAATGGCGGCGAGTCCAAGCTCTTCGGCTTCATTTACCACCTCTGTGGGGGTAAGGGAGCCGTCGGATGCGGTGGAATGGACATGCAGATCAATAAACTTCATAAAACTACCTTCTTTCTATAAGCGTTTTTGAAAATTACTCTCCGTTAGATGTACATTACAGTTTGTGGGCAATTGGGTCTGAATGAGGGAGGCGTAGTGGGCTGCGTTCACCGTGCGGATCGTACGAAAACGCGGAGCAATCCGTGAGCATCAGGAGTCAAAACACCTTTTGCCTCAACATTTTAACAATAGTGTAACATACTTCGCAAAGATGTGAAAGAAATTTAAGAAATCTGTTATTCCATTTTGCACTATTTGTGCTATACTTATATTCGTATGACTACAACATCATGGGTAACCGCTTGGTCCTGGGAAAATTTTGAACAAAAGTGAGGCCTGGCATTGCCATCATGATGAAAAAATAACAGAGTCCACAGATACGGGACGCTTTAAAGGTGAGATATTATGAGTGAAATGAACAGGAACAAAAGCAGCCGATCCGGAAGCCGGACCGGGAACAGCCATAGTGCCGCGGGGAGCTCCTCCAAAGGCCGGTCCGGGTCTGGCCAGAGAAATACCCGGACTTCTTCCACAAGGCAAAGCAGCGCTGACCGGATTTTGGCTGTGCAGAATGCAAGAAACCGGAGTACGTCTTCCGGCGCTCGCAGGCGTGGGAAAAAACGTCGTCAGAACCCTGATTTTGCAAAACTTCTTTTAATTCTCATTGGCGCGGTCATCCTGATTCTCTGTATTGCAGTAGGAGTCAGGGGATGCGCGAAGGAGGACGGGAACGGAGAGAGCCAGACGGAGAATGAGACCACAGAGCCGGAGACGGAGCTGGAGGCGGAAATTATCGTAAATGGGGTTTCTGTCCATGGACTGACAAAAACCGAAGCGATGGAAAAGGTTCTGGAGACCATCGGCTGGGATATGAAAGTCGTTTATAACGGGGAGACAAAGGAACTGGACAATCTCATGGAGGGCCGGGTGGACGCTGTACTCACCGAAGCTTTCAGTAAGGGAGAGGCCGGAACCTATACGGTAACGGCTGACGGTCTTACGGAGCAGGTAAAAGCTCAGGTGGACAGTCTGGCCGAAGGATGGGATGTGAAGGCAAAAAATGGTTCCATTTCCTCTTATGATGCGGGCAGTGATAAGTTTGTTTTCTCGGGCGCCCAGAACGGCGTCCTGATTGAGCGCGACGCCCTCACGGAAGATATTATGAAAGCCCTGGAGGCAGGACAATACAAAAAAACAATCGAGGCTAAAGCCACAGAAATACAGCCGGAAATTACGGAAGAAGAGGCCAGAGCAAATTTTAAGCGCATAGGGACTTATACTACAACGACCACCTCCAACAAAGACCGGAATGAAAATATCCGGATTGCGGCGTCTGCCTTAAACGGAATTATTATTCAGCCGGGAGAGGAGTTTTCTTTTAACCTTACCACTGGAAACCGTACCACGGAAAAAGGCTATCGCCCGGCAGGAGCCTACCAGAACGGCGTGCTGGTGGAGGAACCCGGCGGCGGCGTCTGCCAGGTGTCTTCAACGCTTTATAACGCCGTGGTTTTTTCCGGACTCAAGACAACAGAGCGCCACGCCCACAGCTATGAGCCGTCCTATGTGACGCCGGGCGAGGATGCCATGGTAAGCTATGACGGATTTTCCGGACCGGATATGAAATTTGTAAACAACTCCAAGACGGCAGTCGGTATAAAGACCAGTTTTTCCAACCAAAAGCTGATTTGCTCCATTTATGGAAATCCGATTCTGGAAGAGGGGGTGACCCTCTCCATGAAATCTGAAAAGGTAGCGGAGTTAAATCCTCCGGAGCCGGAATATGTGGAAGATCCCACGTTAGAGCCCGGTGTGGAAGTGGAAGCGAAAAAGGCCACGCCTGGAAGCCGCTGGGTGACCAGGCTGATTACGAAAAAGAATGGGGAGACGGTGGAGGAAGTCCACCTCCACAACAGTACCTATAATGGAAAGCCTGCCACCGTTAAAAGAAATACATCGGGAAGCGTCGTCACCACAGAGGGGGAAAGCACGTCTGATCAGGAAAGTTCTTCAGAAAGCTCTTCCTTTGAGGAAACTGTAAGTTCGTCCGTAGAGCCATCTGCATCGCAGCCGGGAAACCAGGGAGGACCTGCGAATGTGAATCCCCAGGAGAGCAGTCCGCAGAATGTGGGCCCGGGAGATGTGATCGAGCCGTCTACGGAGGAAAGAAGAGAACCTGGATCCCAGGATCAGAACGGGGGACTGGAACCCGGCCCGGGAGGTTTTGGAGATGTGACCAATATGCCCCAGACAGCTCCTGTGCCCACGACTCCGGTACAGCCGGAAACCAATGGAGGACCCTCCGAAGTTGGGATGATTTCGCCCCTTGGACATTAAAAGACGAAGCGTTCTGGCGGTATTTTCCGGATATGTTTTTTGAAAATTTCACTATGTGAAATATAACCCATAATATGGAAGGCAGAAATTAAAACCCTGATATTGTTCGTGATTTTGTACCAAAATCTTGTGTTTTTATCTTTGCAATTTGCAGATAAGTTGTTATAATAAAGTACAGGTAGTCTTATGCAGTAAGGAACTATCCTAAGGGGAAAGACCTCAATTCCAGTAATAGTTCAGCCTTGCAAAGATTTTGGGTAAAAAACGCGCTGAAAACTTGTTTTCATAAGCGGTTTTTATCCGGAATCTTCATAAGGCAGACGTCGTGTGCCTCTTGTCCGCAGTACGCGGGCAAGAAGATGCGAGGCTGAACTGTTACCAATTCCAAACCCTAAAGGCGGACGGACCGTGTACGTCAGGTATGCCCAAAAGGGTATTCCGCTATGATGCCCTTTTGGGCAGGCGTGCGTGGGACGTCAAGCATACATTTTTATTAGGAGGAAAATCAAAAATGGCAAGAAAAATGAAAACCATGGATGGCAACCATGCAGCAGCTCATGCTTCCTATGCATTTACCGATGTTGCAGCCATCTACCCGATTACCCCTTCTTCTCCGATGGCTGAAGCCACAGATGAGTGGGCAACCGATGGAAGAACCAACATGTTCGGACAGCCTGTACAGATCACAGAGATGCAGTCCGAGGCCGGTGCCGCAGGTGCCGTACACGGCTCTCTGGCAGCAGGTGCTTTAACAACCACCTATACCGCGTCCCAGGGTCTTCTTCTTATGATTCCTGATCTTTACAAGATCGCCGGTGAACAGCTTCCGGGCGTATTCAACGTATCCGCCCGTGCCGTTGCTACCCATGCGCTTAACATTTTCGGCGATCACTCTGACGTATACGCATGCCGTCAGGCCGGCTGTGCCATGCTCTGCGAATCCAGCGTACAGGAAGTTATGGATTTAACACCGGTTGCACATCTTGCCGCAATCAAAGGTAAGGTTCCGTTCATCAACTTCTTTGATGGTTTCCGTACCTCCCATGAGATTCAGAAGATCGAGACATGGGATTATGAGGACTTAAAGGAAATGGCTGATATGGATGCCATTGACGCGTTCCGCAAAAATGCGCTGAACCCGAATCATCCGGTGCAGAGAGGTTCCGCCCAGAACCCGGATATTTTCTTCCAGGCAAGAGAAGCCTGCAACCCGTACTATGATGCGCTTCCGGCTATCGTTCAGGAATATATGGACAAGGTGAACGCAAAGATCGGCACGGATTATAAACTGTTTAACTATTACGGCGCAGAAGATGCCGAGCATGTGATCGTTGCCATGGGTTCCATCAACGATACCATCGAGGAGACGATCGACTATCTGTTAAAGCAGGGAAAGAAAGTGGGCGTTGTTAAGGTTCGTCTGTACAGACCGTTCTGCACAGAGGCATTTATTGCCGCAATTCCGAAGACTGTGAAGCAGATTTCTGTTCTTGACAGAACAAAAGAGCCCGGATCCATCGGCGAGCCGTTATATCTGGACGTTGTTGCCGCATTGAAGCATACTGAGTTTGACGCTGTTCCGATCTACACAGGCCGTTACGGCTTAGGCTCCAAGGACACTACGCCTGCACAGGTTGTTGCCGTTTACGAGAACACCGAGAAGAAGAGATTTACTATCGGTATCAATGATGACGTTACGAATCTGTCCTTAAAGCTGGGCGCTCCGCTTGTTACAACTCCTGCGGGAACCACCAACTGTAAGTTCTGGGGTCTTGGCGCTGACGGTACGGTTGGAGCAAATAAGAACTCCATCAAGATCATCGGCGACAATACCGACATGTATGCACAGGCATACTTTGATTACGATTCCAAGAAGTCCGGCGGTGTTACCATGTCCCACTTACGTTTCGGGCATACACCGATTAAATCCACCTACCTGATCAGAAAAGCGGACTTCGTTGCATGCCATAACCCGGCATATATCCGCAAGTACAATATGGTTCAGGAACTGGTAGACGGCGGTACTTTCCTTCTTAACTGTCCGTGGGATATGGAAGGCCTTGAGAAGCACTTACCGGGCCAGGTGAAGAAATTCATCGCTGACCATAATATCAAATTCTACACCATCGACGGCGTTAAGCTCGGTATTGAAACCGGCATGGGTCCGACACGTATCAACACAATTCTTCAGTCTGCTTTCTTTGAGCTGACAGGAATCATCCCGGCAGCAAAGGCCAACGAGTTAATGAAGGCTGCTGCGAAGGCAACTTACGGCCGCAAGGGCGAGGATGTTGTTCAGAAGAACTGGGCTGCCATTGACGCCGGCGCAAAGGGCATTCATGAAGTTCAGGTTCCCGAGAGCTGGAAGAACTGTGAGGACGAAGGCCTTGATATGGTTCATGCAACAGAGGGAAGAGCCGATGTTGTTGAGTTCGTCAATACTGTTCAGGCTGCAGTAAACGCTCAGGAGGGTAATAATCTTCCGGTATCTGCATTTAAGAACTACGTGGATGGCACCACACCGTCCGGTTCCTCCGCATATGAGAAACGCGGTATTGCAGTAAACGTACCGGTTTGGAATCCGGACAACTGTATCCAGTGTAACTTCTGTTCTTATGTCTGCCCGCACGCAGTTATCCGTCCGGTTGCCATGACAGAAGATGAGGCGTCAAAAGCTCCGGCTGGAACAAAGACTCTTGCAATGACCGGTATGCCGGAGTACAAGTTTGCAATTACCATTTCCGCTCTCGATTGTACCGGATGCGGTTCCTGTGCAAACGTCTGCCCGGGCAAGAAGGGCGAGAAGGCTCTTACCATGGCAGGTCTGGAAGCAAACCTTGGCGAGCAGGAAGTCTTCAACTATGGTCAGAAGCTTGCAGTTAAGCAGGATGTTATTGATAAATTTAAAGAGACAACCGTAAAGGGCAGCCAGTTTAAGCAGCCGCTCCTTGAGTTCTCTGGCGCATGTGCCGGCTGTGGCGAGCCGCCGTACGCAAAATTAATTACCCAGTTATTCGGCGATAGAATGTATATCGCAAACGCAACAGGATGTACTTCTATCTGGGGTAACTCTTCGCCGTCCACACCTTACACCGCCAACAAGGAAGGCAAGGGCCCGGCCTGGGATAACTCCCTGTTCGAGGACAACGCTGAGTTTGGTTATGGTATGTTACTGGCTCAGAACGCACTCCGCGACGGCTTAAAGGTAAAAGTTCAGGAAGTAGCGGCAAGTGAAAAGGCATCAAAAGAAGTGAAAGACGCCTGCCAGGAATGGCTGAATACCTTCAGCATCGGCGCATTAAACGGAAGTGCGACAGACAAGCTGGTTGCTGCTCTGGAAGGTATTGACTGCCCGACATGCAAGGAAATCGTAAAGAACAAGGATTTCCTGTCCAAGAAGTCCCAGTGGATCTTTGGCGGCGACGGATGGGCTTACGATAT
>CAJUDN010000048.1:8164-24186 GCA_910585355.1 uncultured Lachnospiraceae bacterium | reverse complement strand
GATCTACACTAATCTTAACACTCTTTCCCTACACGACGCTCTTCCGATCTTTTTTATTTCTAAATCACACTTTAGACACATTCTTCCCCTATAATACAATTACGTTATCCGAAAGGATAACCTGCCTTTGTTTCAAGTGCTACACTTGAACACATAAAGCTTTTTCATACTCATACCTGCCGGAGTCGACTCCGGCAGGCCCCCCTTAAAACATTATTCCGTCCTGCACCCTTCAGGGCGATTTATAAAGCCCCCTGGTGATTCGCACCAGGGGCTTTATAAATTACGCTTTACAGACCCGTGGGCAGGCTGCAAAATGACCTTTCTCGATTTCCCATTTTATAGACTTCTAATATTTTTTATCCTAATTTTATAGAATGTCCACAAATTCAACATATTTATATGGCATAATAAGACCTGTAAGCAAGAATAAACTTTTTCATACTCTTACCTGCCGGAGTCGCGCCCGGCAGGTTCCCCCTTTTAAACCTTTACCCTGCCTGTATAAACAGGCGGGGTTCTTGCTTTTCTTTTATATACATTTTGAAATTCGCTGACGCGCCGACTCAATATGGTTCCAGACAGATTCTTTTGCCTTTTTCTCATCATTGGCTATAATAAATTCCATAATTTCCATATGGCGGTCCACCGCCCTCTCCTGACTCTCCAGCTGATTCCCCAGAGAATATTTTATTCCCACAAAACGGTTCAGTACCGAAACATGCGCCTCCATGAGGCATGAATTTCCCGTAAGTTCAATAAAGCTTCTGTGAAAATCAAAATCGCACTTTACACTGGTTACAGGATCGCCTGACAGAAAAGCTTCTTTACTTTGTTCCGCCAGCATTTTTAGCTTTTCTCCCACCGCCGCGTCATTATTTTTCACATGGATGGATACTGCATGCTGCTCCAGCAGACACCGGACGTCGCACACCTCATCCAGCATTTTCCTTGTGGGTATCGGAATATAATATTTTCCTCCGCTGCTCACTGTTAAGATTCCCTCATTGGTCAGCCGTTTCAGTGCCAGCACCACCGGAGTCCTGCTGATGGAAAATTGCGCCGCCAGCTCCGCCGGGTCAACTTTTTCCCCTGCATGATATTTTCCAGAATAAAATTCTTCAATGAACACATCATGAATTGTTTCGTCCAATCGTTTTTTCAGATTCATTAACTTCTCTCCTGCTTAAGATCTTTCCTAAATTAGTATGTATGACTTGGGATCAAAAGATATTTTAACCCCTATGATATAATGTCGTCAGACATTATATCTGTACACCTGGTTTCTACACCCGCCGCAGAAATCCAGGCGCTAAAATCCGCCGAAAGGCGGACAAGACTATACCCTTCATTTTATAAGAAATATTCTATAATTGCAATACATAGTTTCCGCAACAGTTCAACTGGCAGTTCAGATGGTTACTGATTCCCGGAAATTCAGTTCCAAAACCCTTGCAGGATTCGCAATAATATCGTATCATGTAACTAATTTCGCCTGAAAGGAGCACTGATATGTACACATACACCTGGTATCAATGGCTGGAATTTTTCTACCTCTATTGCTTTTTCGGATGGGTTTTTGAATCCACTTATGTATCCATAAAAGAAGGGACTTTTGTGAACCGAGGGTTCCTTCGGCTCCCTATGCTTCCCCTGTACGGAAGCGGCGCCATTATGATGCTCTGGGTCTCTACTCCCTTTCAGGGCAGCCTCGTTCTCACCTGGTGTTCCGGCGTCATAGGCGCTACCCTTCTGGAATATATCACAGGTTATATCATGGAGCTTTTATTTAAAATTCGTTACTGGGATTACAGCGATCAGAAATATAATCTTCACGGCTATATCTGTCTTTCCTCTTCCATTGCCTGGGGATTTTTAACGATTTTTATGACACACCTGATTCACAAACCGATTGAACGCGGCGTCCTCTCTATGCCGCTCCCATGGAATCTTCTATTTATATCTGTGGTTTCCGTTTTATTTATCTATGACTCCATTGTCTGCACCAGAGAAGCCTTTGCCTTTGGGAAATCCCTTGAAGCCATCAAGAAGCTGCGTCAGGAACTGGACATTCTTCAGGTTCAGACAGCTCTTTTGAAAATGGAAGCCGAAGAGCGGCTTCAAGAAGCCCGTTCCGAATTTATGGAACAGGCTGCCGCATTCACAGAAATGCGTATGGGGACCCTGGACGGTTTAAAAAGCCGTGCCGGGGACAGATTTGACAGCCTTAAGGAGCTGACCGCCATGAGTCTTGAGGAAATCAGGACAAAAGCAGAAGGGAAACTGGATGGTTTAAAAGATACAGCCGGTATCAGCCTGAGCAGCTTAAGGGGAAAATCCGAGCAGCAGCTTGCGGAGCTTCTAAAAGAAAAGGAAGCCGCCATGGCCTCCCTCCGCTCACGCAGCCTGCCCTTTGGCAGACACCTTTTCCATGCCAACCCCTCCGCCTCCTCTCATAAATATACCCGGGAGTTCAAAGACATAATGGAATATCTGGACCGAAGCAAAAAAGGGTCCAGGTCGTAACATGATGTGCTATGACAGGAGAAACCGGAGCTCCATACGGGAACTCCGGTTTCTCCTTCTCTGACAATTACATTTCCGGTTTTTCAATCTGAACGATTGCCTGCTTCTGCATTGGAATGCGGCAGTTCTTATTATTTCCAAATTCTACGATAACCGTATCATCTGTCATATCAATAATTACTCCGTAAAAGCCGCTGGAGGTCAGTACACTGTCTCCAACTGCAATACTTGCCATTAATTCCTGCATTTTCTTCTTTTCTTTCTGCTGCGGCTTAATTGCGATAAAATACATGAACGCAAAAATCAAAACGATATAGCCGATCCAGAATGCCGGGCTGCTCATTGACATATCCCATACACCTCTCTTTCTAACTTCTGCTTATATTTCATAAATTTTCAACGGTCCTTGTAGTTCCCCGAAACACCTGCCAGCTTCTTTTCCTTATATTCGGCGTAACGGTTGTTTTCGATGGCCTCGCGTATCTCCGTCATCATGGTATTATAGAAATACAGATTATGGAGTACGCAAAGACGCATTCCCAGCATCTCCTTTGCCTTTAACAGATGCCTGATATAAGCTCTGCTGTACGAGCGGCAGGCAGGACACTGGCAGCCCTCTTCAATGGGGCGCATATCCCGGGAAAACATCTCATTAAAAAGATTCAGCTTTCCACGGTTGGTATAGACATGTCCATGGCGCCCATTCCGCGTCGGATAAACACAGTCAAAAAAATCCACTCCCCGGTCCACACTCTCTAAAATGTTGGCCGGAGTTCCCACTCCCATCAGGTAGGTGGGCTTATTTTCCGGAAGATGGGGTACTGTAACATCCAGAATTCTGTACATCTCCTCATGGCTCTCTCCCACAGCCAGCCCGCCAAGGGCATAGCCGTCGCAGTCCATCTCTGAGATTGCGTCCGCGTGAGCGATACGGATATCCTCAAAAGTTCCTCCCTGGTTGATCCCAAAGAGAAGCTGTTCCTTATTGACCGTATCAGGGAGGTCGTTTAGCCGCTTCATCTCTGTCTTACATCTCTGAAGCCACCGGGTGGTTCTTGCCACGGAATTTTCCATATATTCCCTGGTGCACGGATGAGGGGCGCACTCGTCAAAAGCCATGGCAATGGTTGAGCCAAGGTTGGACTGGATCTGCATGCTCTCTTCCGGTCCCATGAAAATTTTGTGGCCGTCAATGTGAGAATTGAAATAAACTCCCTCTTCCTTTATCTTCCTTAAACCGGCCAGAGAAAACACCTGAAACCCCCCTGAGTCAGTGAGAATCGGACGATCCCAGTTCATGAACCTGTGAAGTCCCCCCAGTTCCTTAATCAATGTATCTCCGGTCCGCACATGAAGGTGGTAGGTGTTAGACAACTCCACCTGGGTTCTGATCTCCCTCAGGTCATCTGTGGATACGGCGCCCTTGATGGCTCCCACGGTTCCCACATTCATGAAAACCGGCGTCTGGATCGTGCCGTGAACTGTGGTAACCTGAGCCCGTTTGGCACGCCCATCCTTTGCCAGAATTTTATACTCCATGGTTTTCCCCATTAGTTTTTCTTTTTCTTCATGCTCATCACGTACCAGAGGGCGCCTGTTAAGCATACAGAAGAATAGGTTCCGCAGATAATACCCGCCATCAGCGGAAGTGCAAATTCACGGATAGAGGATACGCCCATGATAAACAGCACCAGAACCATGACAAAAGTGGTCAGGGAAGTATTGATACTTCTGGTGAAAGTCTGCGTAATACTCAAGTTTACAATTCCCGCCAGATCCGCCTTCGCACCCTGAAGCTTCAGGTTTTCACGGATACGGTCAAAAATAACAATCGTGGCGTTGATGGAGTAACCGACAATGGTAAGAAGGCAGGCAATGGCTGTGGATCCCACGGACCATTTTGCCAGTGCATAACAGGCAACTACCACCAATACGTCATGAATCAAAGCGATAACGGCGCTGGCTGCAAAGCGGATATCCTTGAATCGAATCCAGATATAGAGCAGCATGAATACGGTTGCAATGGCGGTTGCCATAACAGCGTCCCGCTTCATCTCAGCACTTATGGCGCCGGAAATACTCTCGGCGACGATCTTCGTCTCATCCACGCCAAAGTTCTCTGCCAGGGCTGTATCCAAAGCCTGACGCTCCTCCACGCTGAGGGTTCTTGTCTTGATGATAACCTCTGTGGTTCCTGCAACCTTCTGGGTCTGGGTGTCGGCGCTTCCTGTTATCTCTTCAACAACTGGAACCACTTCGCTTGAGATGCGTTCCAGAGACATATCCTCGTTGAAGGTTACGTTGGTGGAAGTACCTCCCTGGAAATCCAAGCCATAGTTAAAGGCGCCGCCGATGGATCCCTTGTTGATTGCCATACCCACAAAGCCTGCACAGATCAGGACAGCGGAGACGGCAAAGCAGACCGCTTTCTTTCCAAGGAAGTTAACTGGCGTCTTCTCTTTTCTTGTCCCATAGAATTTCTTATCGGAAAAGCCCAGCTCATAGAGAGTATTCAAGGCAAATTTTGTTACAAACAGAGCCGTGAACATGGACAGCACAATACCGATGGCCAGAGTAGTGGCGAAGCCCTTTACGGTACCGGAGCCTCTCCAGTAAAGCACGGCTGCGGCAATCAGGGTTGTCACATTACCGTCAATGATAGCGGATAAAGCCTTTGCAAAACCTGTCTTAATGGCCGATTTTACGGTTTTTCCAAGACCGATTTCCTCTTTAATACGTGTGAAAATAATAACATTAGCATCCACAGCCATACCGATGGACAGGATAATACCCGCAATACCCGGCAATGTGAGGGTCACCTCAAAAGCCGCCAGCAAAATCAGCATCAGAGCCACATACAGGCACAGCGCGATGGATGCCGCAAAACCTGGAACCAGGTAAACGATAATCATAAACACGCATACGATGGCAAAACCAATAGCTCCGGCCTTTAAGCTGGTAGCAATGGCTTCCTGACCAAGTTTGGCGCCAACCACATTGGAACGGAGCTCCTCCAGCTCCAGAGACAAAGAACCAATACGGATGGTGGCCGCAAGACGGTCTGCCTCTTCATAAGAAGCCATTCCGGTAATGGATGCCTGGCCGCCTGTGATGGCAGCCTGAACGGTGGGGTTGGAATAGACAACACCGTCATAAACAATAGCAATTCGTTTCCCCACATTGGCTGCTGTTACTTCAGCAAACTTCTGTGCTCCCTCATCAGTAAACGTAAGGGCAACCTCATAGTTATTGGAACCAGTCTGCTGATCTTTATAGATCATGGGAGTGGCGGATGCCACATCGGTTCCTTCCAGTACGGTCTGCATGTTCTCATCTAAAAACAGCAGAGAGCCGGGCTTGCCAAGCTCTTCCAAAATTTTATTCGCATCAGAAACGCCCGGAATATCAATATTAATACGGTTTCCGCCTTCCTGATAAACCTCAGCCTCAGAACTGTATGTCTGCACTCTCTGCTGAAGCTTGTACTGAGTATCCGACATATCCTCAGCGCTGGGGTTCGCCTCTTTTGCCTGATAGGTGATGCTGACGCCGCCTGCCAGATCCAGCCCCAGCTTGATGCCGCCTTCCTGAGAGGTCACACCGTTCTCATCGGTAATAAGCCTGCTCCTCTGGAGCGTATCGTATCCCAAGTATCCGAAGATACCGATGACAACGAGGAGGCCCAAAAGGAAGAGAAGGCCCTTTCCTTTGTTGCTCTTCATGATTCTCTTTCTCCTTAACTTTTTAAATATTTCGAGATGGCGTCCCTTATTCTGACAGAGCCGCCCTTATCATAATGGCACACTCGATGCGCTTTTTCTGCATCGCGCAGCCGATATCATAAGCATCCGTAATTTTGCCGTGGAAATTATAGGAATTAGCGGCACAGCCGCCGCTGCAGTAAAATCTTGCAAAGCAGTTCCTGCATTTTTCCTTAGCATACACATTGCAGAGCTTGAATTCATCCCGCACCGCAGTGTTTACGATTCCTTCCTCCACATTCCCCAGGAGGAAATTTTCCATACCCACGAACTGATGGCATGGATAAAAGTCACCCCAGGGGGTAACTGCCAGATACTCCGTTCCCGAACCGCAGCCGGAAAGACGCTTGGCCACACAGGGCCCCTGGTTCAGATCAATCATAAAATGGAAAAACTTGAATCCACGGCCTTCCTTTTCCCGCTTAATGAATTCCTTTGCAAGCTTATCGTACTCCTCCATGATCTTGGGCAGGTCCTCTTCACGGATAGAGTATGGCTCATCAGGAGATGCCACCACAGGCTCCACCGAAAGCTTTTCAAAACCCAGATCAGCAAAGTGCAGCACGTCCTGAGAAAAATCCAGATTGTTTCTGGTAAAGGTTCCGCGGACAAAGTAGTCTTTTTCTCCACGTAATTTTACAAATTTCTGAAATTTCGGAACAATTAGGTCATAACTGCCGGTTCCATTACGGAAGGGGCGCATTCTGTCATTTACTTCTTTTCTCCCGTCCAGGCTTAAAACCACATTGCACATTTCTTTGTTGCAGAAGTCCATAATTTCATTATTTAAAAGGACTCCGTTGGTGGTCAGGGTGAAACGGAATTTTTTATTGTGCTTCTTTTCCTGAGAACGGCCGTATTCCACAAGCTGTTTTACCACATTCCAGTTCATAAGAGGCTCGCCTCCAAAGAAGTCCACCTCCAGATTAATTCTGTTTCCGGAATTGGCGATAAGGAAATCCAGCGCCTTTTTTCCCACCTCAAAACTCATTAAGGCCCGGCGGCCATGGTACTCGCCTTCTTCGGCGAAACAGTATCGGCAGGCCAGATTGCAGTCATGGGCGATATGGAGACAAAGAGCCTTGACCACAGTCTGGCGCTTTTTAAAGTCTGCCACATAATCTTTATAAATGTCAGCCGTAAACAGCTCTTCTGCGTCAATTAGCTCCTGAACATCGGAAAGAGCGTCCAGAAGGTCTTCCTCCGTATACCTTGAGGAGAGAGTGTCAAAAACACAGGATTTCTGGTCCTCCGTAAGGGAAGCCGGGTGTTCCATATCAGGAACGTTAGGCGCCAAAGCTTCTACCACATCATATAGAAGGGCATCCACGGAATGGACCGAACCGCTGTTTACATCCAAAACAATGTAATATCCGTTGTTAATGTACTGATGTATCAAAACAATTCTCCTAGCTTGGGTTAAATTTGGAATTTTCCATGTAACAGCAATAGCCCCTACAATCATATGACCGTAGGGGTCTTTTTAAAAACTTCTGATTGTCCGAAGCCCTGTCATTAGCGGCTGCTGTTTTCGCAGCTCTGATTTCCAACTGTGCAGGATGTCTTACATGCAGACTGGCAGGACGTCTGGCACTCGCCGCAGCCGCCCTTTTTCATGCTGTTCTTTAACGTACCGGAGCTTAAGGTTTTTACGTGTTTCATATTTTTAGTCCTCCTGATAGTTTTTAGGTATAATGTCTGGCGACATTATAGCATGTCTCCAACATGCTATACTCCGCAGGATG
The DNA here is from genome assembly GCA_910585355.1 of uncultured Lachnospiraceae bacterium. Taxonomy (GTDB): domain Bacteria; phylum Bacillota; class Clostridia; order Lachnospirales; family Lachnospiraceae; genus CANRXD01. Next base: position 16,154 of record CAJUDN010000048.1, on the reverse strand, counting down.
CACACGATTCGCTAAAGAATTTGTCCGTTTTTTTAACGGACGCGAATCGGCCATGGGGCCTCCGGCGGATTCCAGTGCCTGGCTTTCTGCGGTAAACGCAGAAACCAGATGCACAGGTATAATGTCTGGCGACATTATACCATACCAATTCCCAAGTTGCAATAGGGATAATTTAAGGGTCATGCGAATATTATTTAGCAAACAGGCTGATTTTATCAGGAAAGGAGCGGGTTCATGGTTAGCCAAAAAATCTGGCGCGTGGTACGCACGCTGATTATCACTTACATAATCTCCGGCATTCTTCTGGCCGGACTGGCTTTTGTTCTTTTCAAATTCCGTCTTCCGGAAAGCCAGGTAAATATGGGAGTCAACGGAGTGTATATTGTCTCCTGCCTCACCGGCGGCTTTCTTGCCGGCAAGGCCCAGAAAACCCGCCGGTTCTTCTGGGGACTCCTCACCGGCGGGCTTTATTTTGCTTTTCTCTTTCTCATGTCCTTTTTTCAGGACGGCAGCATCACAGGAGATCCCCTTCATGTTGCCACAGTCCTGGCCATGTGCACCCTGAGCGGAATGGCCGGGGGAATGTTAAGTTAGAGCGTGTTCGAAAACTGCTTTCCGTCAGATGTGCGTCACAGTTTGTGGAAAATATTTCATTAAAGGACCTTGCTCAGGAAATTTTTCAGGCGTTCGTTTTTCGGGTGCCCGAAAAATTCTCCTGGCTCGTTTTCCTCCACGAAATATCCCTCATCCATAAACATAACCCTGGTCGCCACTTCTCTGGCAAAGCCCATTTCGTGGGTTACTACCACCATGGTCATCTTTTCTTCTGCCAGATCGCGCATAACGCTTAATACCTCGCCCACCATCTCCGGGTCCAAAGCCGATGTGGGCTCGTCAAATAGCATCACATCAGGCTTCATGCACAGGGAGCGGACAATGGCGATTCTCTGCTTCTGTCCGCCGGAAAGCTGACTTGGGTAGGCGCCGGCCCGGTCAGCAAGGCCGACTCTTTTGAGAAGCTGTATTGCTGTATTTTCTGCTTCCTCCTGACTTTTTCCCTGAAGCTTTGTAGGGGCAATGGTCAGATTTTTCATGATCGTCATATGCGGGAACAGGTTAAACTGCTGGAACACCATCCCCATCTTCTGGCGGTGCCGGTCAATATCTGTTTTGGGATCCGTGATGTCCACGCCTTCAAAAAAGATCTTCCCTGCCGTGGGCTCCTCCAGGCGGTTTAAGCACCTGAGAAAAGTACTTTTACCTGAGCCGGAAGGTCCCACCACAAAAACCACATCGCCTTTTTCAATCTTTACGGTAACCCCTTTTAGCACGTGAAGATCTCCAAACCTTTTTTCCAGACTTTCCACCTGAATCAGGGGCTTTTGCACATTATCGCTCACTTCTTCTGAGCCTCCTCTCCAGAATCTGTACCAGTTTCGTGAATACCACAACCAAAGTCAGATAAATAAGGGCTACTGCTATGAGAGGCATAAACGCATCATAGGTACGGCTCCGGATAATATCGCCGCCCTTTGTCAAATCCTGAAGGGCAATGTATCCAGTAACAGAAGTTTCCTTTAATAATGCAATAAACTCGTTGCAGAGGGCCGGAAGCACATTTTTAAATGCCTGCGGCATAATGATATACCACATGGTCTGGGAATAGTTAAAGCCCAGGCTGCGTCCCGCCTCGAACTGCCCCGCCTCAATGGACATGATTCCGCTTCGGAATATCTCCGCCACATAAGCGCCGGAGTTGATGCCGAAGGCCAGAATCGCCACCAGCGTCTTGTCAATTTTCACCGACCCAAACACAACAAAATAAATAATCAACAGCTGAACCACCACCGGGGTTCCCCGGATTACGGTCAGATACAGGCTGCACAGAACATTAAGAATTTTCATTTTTCCGGTCTTGTCATGGCCGGTCCGCACCAGCGCAATGAGAAACCCGATAAAAATTCCCGCGATACCTGCAAACAATGTCACTTTCAGGGTTATCGCCAGGCCATCAGCAATATATTTCCATTGATTATCCGTCACAAAGTTCAGGACGAACCTGTTTGCTAGATTTTCCCACATGTTTTACTCTCTCTTATTCCGCCGTGATATATTTATCAACGATTTTCTGCAGTTCTCCGGACTCCTTTAAGTTTGCGATGGCGGCATTGATTCCTTCCACCAGCTCTGTGTTGCCTTTCTTTACACAAATCGCGTACTCCTCAACAGTCAGAGCCTCATCCAGAATTTTTAAACCTTCGTTCTGAGAGACAAAAACCTTTGCAGGCTCGCCGTCGATGACAACCGCGTCAATTTTATTCTGCGTCAGAGCCTGAACAGCCTCAAAGCCCTTGTTGTATCGTTCCACGGTTGCACCCTCAATATCGCCGGCATAGATATCTCCTGTGGTTCCAAGCTGTACGCCTATGGTCTTTCCCTTGAGGTCATCCGGGGCGGCAAAGCCGCTGTCTTCTCTCACAATGATTACCTGAGTCGCAGTCGCATAAGAATCAGAGAAATCAACGCTCTGCAGCCGTTTCTCATCCACAGTCATACCTGCCGCGCCAAAATCGGCCTTACCGGACTGTACTGCCGGGATAATGGAATCAAATGCCATATCCTCTACCTCAAAATCCATTCCCATCTCCTCTGCGATGGCCTTTGCAATTTCCACATCAATTCCTACGATTTCTCCGCCTTCATAAAATTCATAGGGGGGAAACTCAGCGTTTGTCGCCATCACCAGAGTTTTTCCGGAAGCTTCGGATTCCTCCGCGTTCCCGGTGGTCTCTTCCGCGCTTCCCGAACCGCAGCCTGCCAGAGATGCTGCCATACATACTGCCAACGCTAAGGTTAAAACTTTTTTCTTCATAATTATATCCTCCTCTTACATGTGCGCCATGCGCCTTTTGCATAAATATTAATTCAAAAGCGATAAATATACATTATAACAACTTTCCCGTTTCGTCAAGAGCAAATTTTCTTTTTTGTACGGATGTGGTAACCGTTCAGCTTTGCTTCACAAGGCTGAACGGTTACCAGGTATGCGAAAAGGCAGCATCCTCCACTTTTCGCGAAGTTTAGCTGCCTTTGGTATTGCAACGGATTATCTGTTCCCGAACTTTGCCAGCAGGTAAACCACCAGCGCCAGAAGAGCGATTACAACAAAGATTCCTACCATACCCTTCCACATGATTTCGAAGGCCATTAACACAGTTTCATTCATAACTTACCTCCTACATAAAGAATCCAAGGACAATGCCGCCTGCCACTGCCGAAGCTACCTGTCCGGATACGTTGGCGCCGATGGCATGCATCAGCAGATGGTTGGTACTATCCTCCGCCACTCCCATCTTTTCAATGACACGGGCGGACATGGGAAAAGCAGAAATGCCTGCCGCACCAATCATAGGATTAACTTTTGCCTTTGAAAACAGGTTTAAAAGCTTTGCAAACAAAACGCCTCCCACGGTATCAAATACAAAGGCAAAAAGCCCAAGGCCCATAATCATCAGAGTCTGTGCCGTTACAAAATATTCAGCTCTCATGGAAAATGAAATTGTAATTCCCAAAAGCAGGGTAATCAGGTTTGCCAGAGTGCTCTGAGCGGTTTCTGAAAGGCTGTTTAAAACACCACATTCACGAATCAGATTTCCAAACATCAAAAAGCCGACTAAAGATACGGAAGCCGGAGCCACAAGTCCTGCCACAAAAGTAACAATGATCGGGAACGCAATTCTTGTAAACCGGCTCACCTTCCCCGGCTGATAGGGCATTTTAATGCCCCGCTCCTTTTTGGTTGTCACCGCTTTAATCACCATCGGCTGGATGATGGGTACCAGCGCCATATAAGAGTAAGCGGCTACGGCAATGGCTCCGATGTACCTGGATTTTAATACCTGAGACACCAGAATAGAAGTGGGCCCGTCAGCAGCGCCGATAATACCGATAGAGGCCGCATCCCGGATATCAAATCCCATGGCGGCCGCGAACACAACGGTAAGGAAAATACCAAACTGAGCAGCCGCGCCAAATAAGAACATCTTCGGGTTGGATAGCAGCGGTCCAAAATCAATCATGGCTCCAATGCCGATAAACAGAAGGAGGGGAAATGCTTCCGACGTCTCAATCCCCACTTCAAAAAGCCACTGCACAATTCCGCTTGTTTCGCCCACGCCGGCCATGACCTGGTTCAAGGCGCCGCTTAAAGGTATGTTGACAAGTATCGCTCCAAACCCCATGGGCAGAAGAAGCGCCGGCTCATAGTCCTTTTCAATGGCCAGGTATATCAGCGTCAGCCCCACTGCGTACATGACCGCCTGCTGCCATGTGACCGACAGTAAGCCACTCCACAGAAATTCCATAACAATTCCTCCTTTGATATAAAGTATTGACTGGTTTTTGGAAAAAATGCTTTCTTATGACGCAAAAAGTACGCGCTTTCCTATTGCACAAAAAAGACTTTTCGCAGAAAGCCTTTTCCCTTCTGCAAAAAGTCTCGTTACCCAAATTGGTATGCACCGCCAGACGTTACCGCCGCGTATGTTGACAATGCATTTCAACTACTCCCTTTTTGATTGATTAAAATATAAACGATATGAGAAAAAATGTCAATTAATTTTTTCATTCATTCTCAGCCTTTTTTTCCTCATCCAGCACATAAAGATGAATGGTATCAATCCGGTTCCGCTCCACCTTTTCCACCGCCAGGCGCAGGTTCTGGTAAGTTACCTCCTCGCCCTCCTCAGGCAGATGGTCCAACAGCCCGATGATGAAGCCGCCGATGGAATCATAATCCTCCGATTCAAGCTGTAAGCCAAGCTGATCGTTAAGATCGTCTAACTTCATAGCTCCTTCCACCACGTATTCTCTGGGATTGATCTTCTTAATCAGATCCTCTTCGTCCTCATCATATTCATCACGAATTTCACCCACGATTTCCTCCAGCATATCCTCCAGAGTAATGAGACCCGCTGTGGCCCCGTATTCATCCAGAACAATGGCAATATTGTTCTGAGTTTTCCGAAGCTCTACCATAAGCTCCGCGGTTTTCTTAAACTCATAAGTATAAAGCGGCTCCCTTAAGTAATCCCGAAGCCTAAATTCCTTCTCATGTTCGATTAAAAGCAGATCTTTGATGTTGATGATACCAATCACATTGTCGGTAGTGTCTTCATAAACCGGATATCTTGTATATTTTTCCTGACGGAATACCTCAATAATTTCCTCATACGTGGCATTTACATCAATAAATGTCATGTCAATTCGAGGCACCATAATATCCTTGGCCACAGAATCTCCAAAGTCGAACACATTATAAATCATTTTCTTTTCGTCCGACTCAATTACGCCCTCTTCATGGCTCACTTCCACGATAGTACGCAGCTCATCTTCTGTAATTGCATCCTGTTTCTTATTCGGATCAATATGAAGCAGAAGCAGAACCCCCAGCGACATTTTATCCACAACAAAAATCACTGGCGTCAATACCTGCATGATAAAATAAATGGGCTTTGCAGACCGCAGCGCCATGCTCTCCGAATACAGGGTCGCGCTGGTCTTTGGCGTAATCTCACCGAAAATCAGAACCAAAAGCGTCAATATACCGGTAGCCAGACCCACATATTTATCGCCAAAGGCGCGGGTCACAACTATCGTCATAAGAGAGGAAGCGGAGATATTCACGACATTGTTTCCTATGAGAATCGCGCTCAACATTTTTGACTGATTATCGAGGATTTTCGTAAGAATCTGTGCCTGGCTCAAACCGGCCTCCGCCAGATTTCTCACCCGAATTTTGTTTACTGACATCATCGCGGTCTCCGATGATGAAAAAAATGCTGATAGTGCCAAGAGCCCAATTACAATAAGCATCTGCAGGGCTTGCCCTGAATCCAAAAAAATCACTCCTATTTCTTTAATAAATTTATTTGGCATTGATTGTACAATATACACCCGCCTGTGTCAACTGTTTTCACTCTCTGGCAAGGCGCCGCACCCTTTCCATGGCGCTTTTTACGGCCGGAAGACCCAAAATCACCACAGTAATCACAGCCTCCGCGCCAATATAAGAATAATTATATGCGACAGGATAAAGTTTTTCCAGCGCCTTCGGGAAATTTTCCGGCATGTATGCCATCCAGTAAAGGTATCCGCCCAAAGCATGAAAGGCCCCCCGCGCAAAAGCCCCCAAAAGATATCCCTTCACCAGACCATTTTTCGCATTCATAAAAAGTCCGGACAGACCCAACGCCGCAAAAGCGAAAATATAGTCGCAGCACACCTGAAAGCCGGACAGCACATACGGCTCTTGTAAAAACTGTAAAATACCATACGCAAGCCCCGCCATGATCCCGGTTTTCACACCATACCAGTAGCCGATCAGACACACAAACAGCATGCTGCACAGAGTTACGGAGCCGCCCCATGGCATTTTCATGATACGAATATAGGATGTGAGAAAGGCCAGCGCAATGGCGGCCGCACAGAATACCAATTCCCTTGCCATCATGGTTTTTCCCCTTGGCTTTCCGGCTTTAGAAGCCAGAATTGCCGCCAGCATTATGAACGCCGCGCCGGCGATTGTAAAAATGCCGTATCCGGTTCCTGTCAGCCCGCCCTCCTCTGTTACAAAAAACTGAAACATAAAAATTCCTCCTGTATAGGCATATCCGTATAATTAACCCGCCTTAAATAACTACACGTTTCACTGGTCTGCTTTCCCGACAGCACACAGGCAAAGTATCCTCACAAAACACATTTTAAATCAATTTCCCATTTCTGTCCATGGGCCCGAAGCTTTTTATTCATGTTTCACGAATTCTGTCCGTTCTTTCCCCGCATCACGCTTTTTTGTCCGCATGCAACGGACACTGTATGTAAAAAACGCCAAAATGTCCGTCTAACGCGTAAAAATCCTTGAAAAATTGTCCATAATCGTTTATTCTTAATATATCTACTAATACAGGACGGAGGTTCCTGACTACGGAGGTGTTACAATGAGCAATTCTATGATGTGGGCTTTAGTAAAGGAAAAACCCGAAGAAGGTCTCTGGATGAAAAAGGTTCCGGTTCCGGAAGTCGGACCGAACGATGTGAAAATTAAAATCCATAAGACCGCAATCTGCGGCACGGACGTTCATATTTACCAGTGGAACGATTGGGCGCAGCACACGATTCCCGTCGGTCTGACCGCAGGCCATGAGTATGTAGGAGAAGTGGTTGAGACAGGAGCCGGTGTACAGGGCTTCCACATTGGAGATCTGGTATCCGGTGAAGGCCATATTACCTGTGGAAAATGCCGTAACTGTCTGGAAGGGCACAAGGAGAACTGCCGCGATGCCAAGGGCGTCGGCGTAAACAGAAACGGAGCATTCGCGGAGTATCTCGTAATCCCGTCTTCTAACGTGTGGCCCTGCAACCCCAATATCCCTGAGGAAATGTACGCGATCTTTGATCCTTTTGGAAACGCCACCCATACCGCGCTTTCCTACGATATGCTGGGTGAGGATGTTCTGATCACCGGCGCAGGCCCCATTGGAATCATGGCGGCCGCAATCGCAAAATTCTCCGGTGCAAGACATGTGGTCATCACAGACTTAAATAATTACCGTCTGGATCTGGCAAAAAAACTGGGGGCAACCAGAACCGTAAACTTAAAGGATGAGAAGTTACAGGATGTCATGAAGGAAATCGGCATGACCGAGGGCTTTGATATTGGGCTGGAAATGTCCGGAAGCCAGGCCGGCCTCTCCGATATGATTCATAACATGAAGCACGGCGGAAAGATTGCCCTGTTAGGCTTACAGCGCACGGATGCCGTTGTTGATCTGGAAACCGTAATTTTCAACGGCCTTAACATCCGCGGAATCTACGGAAGAAAGGTATGGGATACCTGGTATAAGATGTCCACCATGCTTCAGGCCGGACTTGATATCTCCGGAATCATCACTCACCGCTTCGACATCAAAGATTATGAGAAGGGCTTTGA
>CAJUDN010000048.1:0-8154 GCA_910585355.1 uncultured Lachnospiraceae bacterium | reverse complement strand
CATGATTTCCGGACAGTCCGGAAAGGTTATCTTAGACTGGTCACATATCAATGATTAAATAGGAAGGAGAATTCACATGGCACGGAAAAATGATATTTTAAGCATTTATACAAAAGAAGTGGAATCCATTAAAGAAGCCGGTCTCTTTAAAGGCGAGGCGCCCTTCGTGTCCCCCCAGGGCGCAAGAGTAAAAATGGAGGACGGCAGAGAGCTTCTCTGCATGTGCGCCAACAACTACCTTGGCCTTGGCGACAGCCCCCGCCTGATCGAAGCCGCTAAGAAAACGTATGACGAAAAGGGCTTCGGCGTGGCTTCCGTTCGTTTCATCTGTGGAACCCAGGATATACATAAACAGTTAGAAAAGAAGATTTCCAGCTTCCTTGGAACAGACGATACCATTCTCTACTCCTCCTGCTTTGACGCAAACGGCGGACTGTTTGAGACCATTCTCACAGAAAACGACGCTGTCATCAGCGACGAATTAAATCATGCATCCATCATCGACGGCGTCCGCCTCTGTAAGGCAAAACGTTACCGTTATAAAAACAACAACATGGAAGATCTGGAAGCGCAGCTCATCGCTGCCGACGCTGCCGGCGCAAGAATAAAGCTGATCGCCACCGACGGCGTGTTCTCCATGGACGGCATCATCTGCAATCTGAAGGGCGTCTGCGACCTGGCCGACAAATACAACGCCCTGGTTATGGTAGACGACAGCCACGCCGTTGGCTTTGTTGGAAAAACGGGACGCGGAACTGCGGAGCACTGTGGTGTTGAGGGCCGTGTGGACATCATCACCGGAACTCTCGGAAAAGCTCTTGGCGGAGCTTCCGGCGGCTACACCAGCGGGCGTAAGGAAATCATCGACCTTCTCCGTCAGAGAAGCCGTCCGTACTTATTCTCTAACTCCCTGGCTCCCGCCATTGCAGGCGCCAGCATCGAAATGTTCAATATGCTGGAAGAAAGCACTGCCCTTCGTGATCATCTGGAGGACGTAACCGCTTACTACCGTGCAAAACTGGTTGAGAACAACTTCGACATCATCCCGGGCACTCACCCTTGCGTACCGATCATGCTGTACGACGAGAAACTGGCTGTGGAGTATGCAAAAAAGATGATGGAAAAAGGCGTTTACGTTGTAGCCTTCTCCTATCCGGTTGTTCCCAAGGGGAAAGCAAGAATTCGTACTCAGGTATGTGCAAGCCATACAAAAGAAGATATCGACTTCATTATCAAGTGCTTCAAAGAAGTGCGGGATGAAATCGGCAAATAAAAAAATCGGGGGTATCGCCCAATCATCAAAATTGGATGATTGGGCGATACCCCTTTCTTCCCAAATCATATATTTTTCGTTATTTCGTTGACTTATCAACGTTTTCTGCATATAATGATGTTGGAGCAAAAGGAGGTGTTTTCCTATGGAATCATCCATATCCATTTACAGAAGCATACGGCGGCTTTACCGCATGAACCAGAAATATTCCAGCGCCAACATGGAGCATCCGGACCTTACTCCTGCAGAGTTTCAGCTTCTCCGCCACGTTGGATTTCACAGAGAGGTGAGTCAGCGGCATCTGGCGGAGGATTTGAATGTGGATAAAGCCATGATCTCCAGAACTCTCCAAAAGCTGGAATCCAAGGGCTACCTGATCCGCCGGGAGGACGAAGCCGATGCCCGCTCAAAAAAGGTACTGGCCCTTCCGCCTGCAAAAGAAATTCATCTCCAGGGACGAGGGCTTTCCGAACGCTTTTTTGACTCCCTGACGGAAGAATTTTCTCCGGAAGAACTGGCTCTTTTAGAATCTCTTCTGGAACGGATGGTAAAAAAAGGAAGGGAGATCTGTCTATGAAATATGTACTGCAATACGTAAAGCCTCATATCCCCACCATGGCATTCGGCTTTTCCATCAAGTTCACCGGAACCATTCTGGACCTGATGATTCCCTATATCCTGTCTCATATCATTGATGAGGTCACACCAAAAAATGACATCTTCCTGGTGACCCGGTGGGGGCTTGTGATGGTATTATGCGCCGTCCTTGTGCTATTCTGCAACGTCTGGGCCAACCGTGTGGCGTCCGCCGTTTCCAGGGATGCCATTGAAGCTCTGCGCCATGACCTGTTCCATAAAATTTCCTACCTTTCCAGTTCCCAGGTAGACGCATTTACCATTCCGTCTCTGGTAACCAGAATGACCACCGACACTTACCACCTCCACCGAACCCTTAATATGATTCAGCGCATGGGGGTGCGCGCCCCCATCCTGATGTTAGGAGGCGTGGCGGTCACCATGATGATTGATCCATATTTATCGGGAATTCTCTGCTTTCTGATTCCTTTTATGACCATCGTTGTGGTACGGATAAGTCAAAAAAGCATCCCCTTATTTACAAAGGCCCAGCAATCCGCCGATGATATGATACGCGTGGTCAGAGAAAATGCCACCGGAATCCGTGTCATTAAAGCCCTGAGCCGCACGGACCATGAAATGAAACGGTATGATGTGGTCAACAGCCAGCTAAATACCGATGAAACCAGGGCCAATGTCACCATGGCAGCCTCCAGCCCCCTGATTAACCTGCTTTTGAACACGGGTCTGGTAGCTGTGATTCTCGTCGGCGCCTGGCGCGTTTCCACCGGAAATATGAAACCCGGAGCCATTGTGGCTTTTCTTACATATTTTACCATCATCTTGAATGCTGTCATGGCCGTCTCCCGCCTTATCACCATGGCTTCCAGGGCTGTTGCCAGCGCCGGGCGTATCGAAGAGGTTCTTACCACTCCGGCGGATATGGAAATTGGTGTTCCGGCGCCGGAATCTGATGCCGGAGACAGGCTCAAACCGCCTCATATTTCCTTCCACCATGTGAGTTTTTCCTATAATAAGCGGGCAAAAAATCTGGATAATATTCATTTTACGCTGGAACACGGCCAGTCCCTCGGTATCATCGGCCCCACGGGAGCCGGAAAAAGTACCCTGGTCCAGCTCCTTTTGCGCCTTTACGATGTGGACTGCGGAACCATTTCCATTAACGGGCGGGATATCACCACCCTTCCTTTAAAGGAGCTGCGCCAAAAGTTCGGCGTGGTGTTCCAGAACGACGTTTTATTCAAGGAGACCCTGCTCCAGAACATTGACATGGGCCGGAATCTTTCCTTATCCCAAATCGACGAGGCCGTCTCTGTGGCCCAGGCCGCTGAATTCATTTCAGAATCCGGAGGATATGAAAAAGCCATTGCCGTAAAGGGTGTCAACCTAAGCGGCGGCCAGAAGCAGCGGGTTCTCATCTCCAGGGCTCTGGCCGGGCATCCGGAAATTTTGATTTTAGACGACTCTTCCAGCGCTTTGGACTACAAAACCGATGCGGCGTTCCGTTCCGCTCTGAAGGATTCCTTTTTTGGCACAACCATAATCATCGCCCAGCGCATCAGCTCCATTCTGCACTGCGATAAGATTCTGGTTCTGGAGGACGGAATCCCCATGGGGCTTGGAACCCATGAGGAGCTTTTAAAGACCTGTACTGCTTACAGGGAAATTTACGACATCCAGATGGGAGGTGAAAATGCATGAAGCGAAAAGCCACTTTCATCCGCATCATCAGTTACCTGATGTGTCACAAAATACAGCTGTTTTTTGTACTTGCCTTATCGTTAATCGGTAATCTTTTGGCGTTAGCTGGTCCCAGGCTCTCCGGCACCGCCATCAACCTGATTGATGAGGGTGCAAAAGGGAATATGAATATGCCTCTGCTTTACCGGTATGCCGCCCTGCTGCTGTTCTTTTATGTGGCCAGCTCCCTGATGAGCTACATCGTGAATGTCTCCATGATTGCCTTGTCCCGGAAAATCACCTACACCCTGCGAAAAGACATGTTCAATCATCTGGCCATCCTGCCTGTAAGCTTTTTTGACAATACCACAACCGGAGATATTTTAAGCCGGATTTCCTACGACATTGATACCATCAACGCTTCCTTATCCAACGACGTGGTTCAGGTTCTTTCAAGTTCTGTAACCATCGCGGGTTCCCTTTTCATGATGATACGTTTAAGCCCCCGCCTGACGCTTATTTTCACTGTTACCATTCCTCTGGCCCTGGTACTGGCTTCCTATCTAACCCGCATGGTCCAGCCCATGTTCCGGGCCCGCTCAAAAGCTGCCGGAGATTTAAACGGCTATGTGGAAGAGATGATTTCCGGACAAAAGACCCTTCGCGCCTATACCCAGGAAGAACGGGTCATCAAAGAAATGGATGTACAGAACAAGAAGCTGGCGGACGCCTATTACAAAACGGATTACTACGCCAGTATCATGGGGCCCTCCACCAATGCCATCAATAACCTGGCCCTGGCTCTGATTTCCGTCTTTGGAGCCATCCTGTATCTGAAAGGCCAGATTGACATCGGCAGTATTTCCGCATTCGTTCTATATTCCAGAAAATTCACCGGGCCCATCCGGGAAATTGCAGAAATCTACGGAGAGCTTCAGTCTTCCCTGGCTGCTGCGGAGCGTGTGTTCCGGGTGCTGGATGAAGAGCCGGAACCGGCGGATCTTAAAGACGCTCTGGACCTTTCCTTCCCTGAGGGAAATGTAGCTCTTTCCCACGTGAATTTCGGATATCAGAGGGATAGGGTTATTTTAAAGGATTTCAGTATGGAAGCGCCAAAAGGCAGTCTCATTGCCATCGTTGGACCAACAGGCGCCGGAAAAACCACCTTTATAAATCTTTTAATGCGTTTTTACGATATCAACAGCGGAAGAATTTCCGTGGATGGACAGAGCATCGCGGATATCACAAGAAAAAGCCTTCGCCTCTCCTATTCCATGGTTCTTCAGGATACCTGGCTTTTTTATGGCACAATCTATGAAAATATTGCCTACGGAAGGCCGGACGCCACCAGGGAGGAAGTCATTGCAGCCGCAAAAACAGCCAGAATCCACACCTACATTGAAAGCCTCCCCCAGGGTTATGACACGCTTTTGATTGACGATGGGACTAATATTTCCAAGGGGCAAAAACAGCTTCTAACCATCGCCAGAGCCCTTCTCATGCATTCTCCCATGCTGATTCTGGATGAAGCCACCTCCAATGTGGACACCAGAACAGAGCACCAGATTCAGGCTGCCATGCGGAGTCTGATGGAAAATAAGACCTGCTTTGTGGTGGCGCACCGGCTGTCCACCATCCGGAATGCAGACTGTATTCTGGTGGTACGGGACGGAAACGTGGTGGAACGCGGAAATCATGAAGCGCTGATGAAGCAAAAAGGCTTTTATTATGAAATGCACCAGTCGCAGTATCAGTAAATTCAGAAAAACAGCGGGGGTTACTGCAAAATGGAAAAAACATTTTGCGGCAACCCCTTGTTCGTACTTTCATACGCAGGCTCACACTGCGGCGGAAAGGAAGATGCCGCTGTCACAGAACCTCTTTATTAAATATTTCTTGCCGACAGTTCCCGGATATTCCCCTCATAGGGAGTAAACGGAATTTTCCCTTCATAGTTAAGGAAGTCAACCACATACCCCAGGGCCGCTGCCGCTCCATAGATCATGCCCCTTTCGTCCAAATCGAATTCCGACGTGTGGTGGTTGGCTCCGCATCCCAGCTTATCGTTCTTAATCCCTGTGAAGGTAATCACACCCGGCCAGTATTTTAAGTATGCCTGGAAGCTCTCGCAGGCCATCCATGGCTGTGTCTTTGTGAGGGCCTCCTCCCCGATATACTTTTTAATGGCATTCCTTGCAATTTCACTGCATGTTTCATTATTGTAGTTTTCAAACAGAGGATCCCGCATGGAAATGATCTCATAGGTACACTGATTTAACTTGCACTCCGCCTCAACCACCTCCATAAACTGCTTCATGAAGCTGGCGCCTGCGCCCCCTACGTTGAAAGTACGGAGCGTCCCGGCAAAGGTCAGTTCATCCGGCACAATGTTCATGGCGGTTCCACATTCCACCTTTCCCACAGAGAAAGTCAGAATATCCGTGGGACTCACATATTTCATGCGTATCATATTCATATGGTTGTATATGGAATTAAAACAGTCCAGCACACTGTGCGCCAAATCCGGCCGGGAGCCGTGGCCGGTCAGGCCATGAAGACGAATATTAAAGCCATAACCGCCGGAAAATACAGGTCCCGGCTCCGCCGAAACCTGTCCGGCCTCCACATCCCATTTTACGTGGGTTGCAATGCAGGTATCAATGGGAAGCTTCATGGTCTCAACAATGTACGGAAGCAGATTTTCCACCTGTCCTCCGCCTTCCTCGCCCCGCTCAAAGCAGAGGACGATGGTTCCGTTTATTTCATCCCTGTGTGCATTTAAAATCTTTGCCTCTCCAAGCAGCATGGCCGTATGGGAATCATGGCCGCATGCATGGGAAATCCCTGCGTTCCCGGATATGCAGAGCTTACTGCAGGTCAGATTTACAGGGTTTTCCTGAATCGGGAGGGCGTCCATGTCTGCACGCATCAGAACCGTCTTCCCTGGTTTCCCTCCGTGAATCTGTCCTACGATGCCCCCATCCGGAACTTCAATGTATTCAATCCCCATATCGTCCAGTTCTTTTTTAATTAACTTCAGGGTCTCATATTCTTTTCCTGTCAGCTCCGGATTTTCATGCATCTGTCTCCGGATCCGCACCATGTAGTCAAATTGCTTTTTTGCTTCATTAAATATTTCCATTTTCTGTTCCTCCCTATTCGAACAGCCAGTGCGCCGTACTTATTTCAGGTAAAAGTTCAGCCTTGCGAAGATGCAGGGCAAGTTTCCTGTTCTCAGTAAACAGGCAAGAAGATGTCAGGCTGAATTGTTATTATTTTATAACAACTCTGCGGAAATTCTTTTTGCCGCGCTTTACAACAATCCCTTCGCCGCAAAACCGCTCCTTTGTGTATGTGGTTTTGATGTCCTTTACGGTTTCTCCGTCCACAGATACGCCGCCCTGTTCCACGTTTCTTCTCGCCTCGGAACGGGACGTGCAGAGTCCGGACTTCTGCACAACGGACAGAATATCAATGACGCCGTCCGTGAAATCGTCATCTGTGAGTTCCGCTGTGGGCATTTCTGCCGCATTGCCGCCGGCAAACAAAGCTCTTGCGCTCTCCTGCGCTTTCTTTGCCTCTTCCTCACCATGTACCAGATTTGTGAGCTCATAAGCGAGGATTTCCTTGGCCTGGTTTAACTGGCTACCTTCCCAGCGGTCCATTTCGTCAATCTGCTCAAGGGGCAGGAACGTAAGCATTCTGAGACACTTTAATACGTCAGAATCTCCTACGTTTCTCCAATACTGGTAGAACTCGAACGGACTTGTCTTCTTCGGATCCAGCCATACGGCGCCGGACTGGGTCTTTCCCATCTTCTTACCCTCGGAATTTAAGAGCAGAGTGATGGTCATGGCATGGGCATCCTTCCCCAGCTTTCTGCGGATCAGCTCTGTACCTCCCAGCATGTTGCTCCACTGGTCATCCCCTCCGAACTGCATGTTACAGCCGTATCTTTGGAACAGCTCATAGAAATCGTAGCTCTGCATCAGCATGTAGTTGAACTCCAGAAAGCTTAAGCCCTTCTCCATCCTCTGTTTGTAACATTCGGCGCGAAGCATGTTATTGACGGAAAAGTGAGGGCCAACCTCACGGAGAAAATCAATATAATTCAAATCCATCAGCCACTCCGCATTATTCACCATCATGGCTTTTCCATCGGAAAAATCAATAAAACGGCTCATCTGTTCTTTGAAACAATCGCAGTTATGGCAGATCGTATCATTCGTCATCATCTGGCGCATATCGCTTCTGCCGGACGGGTCGCCAATCATACCGGTGCCGCCGCCAATCAGGGCAATAGGCTTGTTTCCGGCCATCTGAAGGCGCTTCATTAAGCAAAGCGCCATAAAATGGCCCACGTGCAGACTGTCCGCCGTCGGGTCAAAGCCGATATAAAAAACAGCCTTTCCCTCGTTTACCATCTTTTTGATTTCTTCTTCATTGGTGACCTGGGCAATCAGCCCCCTGGCCTGTAACTCTTCGTATACTCCCATTTGTTTCTCCTCTTTCTTTTTGATCTAAGAAAACCCGTCCCGGCTCCCCGGCCCCACATCGCCGTCGAAATTTTGCCTGGCACTGTCACGCATCAGACAGTCCACAAC
>CAJUDN010000047.1:3801-24188 GCA_910585355.1 uncultured Lachnospiraceae bacterium | reverse complement strand
AAAATAGTGCTATAGTCGGCCCGTTATATCGCTTTTAAACACATGCTCACCCGGGGTTTACGAGCATTTTTGTACTATTTCTCGCCAGATTTTGTGCATTTTTTAATTTTCAGACACACTCTAGCTTAAAAGACTGTTTCCATTTTTTGCAAAAGAGGTGTAAGATGATAAATATCGAAATCCGTCCCGTTACTCCTGATGATCTGGATGCAGTTACAGCCGTGGAGGCTGCCTGTTTCCCTGCGGCGGAGGCCGCAACGTATGAGTCCTTTCGCCAGCGTATTGCTGCGTTCCCGGAAAGCTTTTTCGTGGCGGCCAGCGGGGAAACCATTATTGGCTTTATAAACGGCTGCGTGACCAATGAGCGTACAATCCGCGATGAAATGTTCGAAGACAGCGGTCTTCATATTCCGGATGGCATATATCAAAGTATCTTCGGATTGGATGTTCTTCCCGAATACAGATGCCGTGGGATTGCCGCCGACCTCATGAATCATTTCATTGCCGACGCCCGTAATAAGGGGCGTAAGGGATTGATTTTAACATGCAAGGACCATCTGATTCCTTATTATGAGAAATTTGGCTACCGGAATCTTGGAGTATCTGCGTCTGTGCATGGGGGAGCTGTCTGGTATGATATGTTGTTGGAATTTGAGGAAGCTGTCGGATGAAAATAACCGTTGTTGCTGTGGGAAGGATTAAGGAACCGTTTTTTCAGGAAGCCATTGAAGAATATTCCAGGAGGCTGAGCCGTTATTGTAAGCTGGATATTATCCAGGTAGCAGATGAAAAGACTCCGGATGGAGCCAGCGTTGCCCTGGAAGAACAGATCAAAGAAAAAGAAGGGGAACGGATTCTCTCTAATATAAGGGATGGAAGCTTTGTGGTGGCCCTGGCTATTGAAGGAACTATGCTGAACTCTGTGGGGCTGGCATCTCAAATTGAAAAATGGGGTGTTTCAGGAATCAGCAGGCTTGTTTTCGTCATAGGCGGTTCTCTGGGACTTTCCAAAGCGGTTCTGGCGCGCTCTGATTTTAAACTGAGCTTTTCCAAAATGACGTTTCCTCACCAGCTGATGCGGGTGCTCCTTTTAGAGCAGCTGTATAGAAGCTATCGTATCATGCAGGGGCAGCCGTACCACAAGTAAGGGCGAAGTTTTGAGGAAGGCCAGGAAGGTGCAGAAAGCTAAGATTTAGGCTGAAAATGGGAATTGGATAAAGGTTGTTTTAAAATAAAGATATGAGATTTTTCGCACTTAGATATGTTATGGAGAACTATACCGCAAGTAAGAGTGAAAAGGAACGGATGTTCCCGAAGATAAAAGAGAATACGAGCTGTGCTGTCAAGAAGGCGGAGAGAAATTACCTTATATTAATGAAATTAAAAAAGTGATAGAAGCCACAGGTAAAAAATTTGATGAGGGTTCAGCAAATAAAGAAAAATGGGAATGGCATTATCCTTATAATACAAATTATATAGGTGATTTAAAAGATTTTATCACTCATCAAATTCCGGAGACTGGAGAAGAAAAAATGCCTGACCAAATCTTAATCAAAAATATTAACTGCGATGAAAGGAAAAAGAATATTGTAAAGTACACATTGGAACGGCTCCCGGATTGGTTTGCTATTCCAGAAGCTGTAGAGAAATACATTTCAGACAGCAGCGGGAAGCCTTTCTTCTGTGCATTTGATGGCGATAATTCGGTGGGATTTCTCTATCTGAAAGAAACCGGTCGGCATACGGTTGAACTGGCGGTAATGGGAGTGTTGAGAGAATATCACAGACGGGGCATTGGCCGAAAACTCTTTGAAGTGGCAGCAGAAAAAGCCAGGGAGATGGGGTACTCTTTCATGCAGGTAAAGACTGTCCAGATGGGCAGATACGATGTTTATGATGAAACCAACAGGTTCTACCTTTCGCTTGGGTTTAAGGAGTTGGAAGTTTTTCCAACCTTGTGGGATGTACGGAATCCATGTCAGATTTACATCATGTCCATTGACAGACAGGAAAACAGCTGATTAATAAGCAGCAGACGTGTGTTTCAGCACACGCTCGCGCTGAGTGAGAGAGCACAACGTCAGCTCTCCCCTTTCAGCGAGAGTACAGTTTTTTGTTAAACCGGATTGGCGGATAAATTGAAACAGGAAGGCTGCCAATGACAGTGCAGAAGGTGTCTGAACAGTTATGGCTGTCACGTAGGATTGAAGAAGGACCAGTAAAAAGCGATTGCTTTTTGCCGGTCTTTTTTCGTTGTCATAAACCTGTCCGGGAAACATATATTGAGGATAAAGGAGCGTGAAGTATATGGAGGCGGCCAGACTTAGGGATATTTTTAAGAAGGCAGTGCCGGAGATAAAACGGGTACAGGAAATTCGGATTCGGGCCGGGAAACCAGTGTTTGTATTCATGGACGGTCAGGAGTTTCTGCTTTTGGAGAAGGGGACCCTGGAAAGATGGGGAGGCACGAAGCCAGAGGAGGCAGTGACAGCCGACCAGATGCTTATTAAAGAGATTCTTGGGATTTTCTCCAAGCATTCGCTGTACGCATTCGAAGATGAAGTGCGTCAGGGCTTTTTAACCATCGAAGGGGGGCATCGGGTGGGAATTTCCGGAAAGGCGGTACTGGAGGGACAGCGGATGAGAACCATCAAGGACATTTCAGGGTTAAATATCCGTCTGGCACATCAGAAGATTGGCTGTGCGGATCGTATTTTACCGTTTCTGTATGAGAATGGCCGTCTGAAAAATACATTGTTTCTTTCTCCTCCGGGTGCGGGAAAAACCACTCTTCTGAGAGACGCGGTGAGGCAGATTTCCAATGGAAACGCATATGGAAAGGGGATGGAGGTATCTGTGGTGGACGAGCGGTCAGAAATTGGGGCAAGCTTTAAGGGGATTCCTCAATGCGATCTGGGAGTGCGGACCGATGTGATGGATGCCTGCCCGAAAGTTTTGGGAATGCTTATGATGATACGGTCCATGACGCCTCGTGTGGTGGCTGTGGACGAGATTGGGACACGGGACGACTTAGAGGCTCTCAGGGATGTGATGAACTGCGGATGCAGAATTCTTGCCACAGTCCACGGTAACCGGGTGGAAGATCTGGCAGGAAAGCCTGTTCTTTCTGAAATGGCAGCGGAAAGAATGTTCGAGCGGTATGTGGTTCTTACAGGGACTCCCCATCCAGGAACTGTAACCGGCATTTATGATGGAGAATTTTTGAGACTGGAGTGGGAGAATCAGCAGACGAGATGAAAAAAGGAAAAAAACGGAGGCCAATGTTCTGTCCACATGATATCCGGGCGAGACTCCACAGGACAGAGAGCTCCGTTTTATTGGACATATTCATTCATTGGCATGGCGGATTTTCGACGGTGCGGCGATGGCTGCAGCCGGAAAATCTAACATAGCAGACAGGCGAATAGACAGAGGGGTTTAACTGAATATCATACGGGGAGGACACCAGGGAGGCGTAAACATGAAATATATAGGGATTTTAATTATGGCCGGAGCAGTGATCAGCGGGGGTTTTCTGGCTGCCGACAGATGGAAGGAAAGGCTTAAGGTTCTTCTTTTGTTCCGGCAGATGATTTTTTATCTGAAAGGACAGATTCTGTATTCCAACGCCACCCTGCCGGAAGCGCTTTCAGAGGTGGGAAATCGGTTTATAGATGGCAGGGAGGGAGCAGAGAAGGAGCCGGGACTCTTTTTTCTTCGGGTATTCCGGCGCATGGAGGAGGAAGGCGGCACGCCTCTTTTCACCATCTGGAAGGAGGAGATGGAGAAATTTCCGACAGAGTTCCCCATGGATAAAGCAGACAGGCAGAATCTTTCTGCTTTGGGAGAGAATCTTGGGTATGCAGACCGGGATATGCAGGAGAGAACACTCCTTTTTTACCTGGAGCAGACTGATGATTCCATTCGCTTTTTAAAAAAAGAAATGGAAACCAGAACAAAGCTGTACCGGTGTCTGGGAATGGCAGCCGGGCTGTTTTTGATGGTGGTCATGGCATAGGAGGAGGAAATGGGTGTAAATCTGATTTTTAAAATTGCGGCAGTGGGAATTTTAGTTTCGGTGATCTGCCAGGTACTGAAGCACAGCGGCAGAGAGGACCAGGCCTTTCTCACAAGTCTTGCAGGCCTGGTTTTGGTGCTGTTTTGGATTGTTCCCTACATATATGAGTTGTTTGAAACCATAAAAAACCTGTTTGCTTTATGACGGGAGGGCTTGTTTATGACAATTGTGCAGGCAGCCGTGCTGGGAATCGCAGCAGTTGCTTTGGCGGTACAGCTAAAGCCACTAAGACAAGAGTATTCCATCTACCTGATTCTGACAGCTGGCATTGTGATTGCATTCCTCGGTATGTCGCGGCTGGAGTTGATTCTGGAGACGGCCAGAACCATTGGAAGTTATATTAATGTAAAAAGTGTCTATCTTGGTACGCTTCTCAAAATGGTAGGAATCACTTATATAGCGGAATTTGCTTCCGGAATCTGTAAGGACGCGGGATTTTCAGCTTTGGGAACCCAGGTGGAGATGTTTGGGAAACTGTCGATTCTGGCTGTCAGCGCTCCCGTGCTGCTGGCTTTGCTGGAAACATTGCAGGTGTTTGTGGGATGAGAGGAAAATGGTTTGTATGGACGGTCGTACTGGTTCTGGGATTCTTTATTCTTTGTCCTGAAACGGCAGCCGGAGCCTGGACAGAGGAAACAGAGGTATGGGATGATTTTGATGCCGCAGAAATTCAAAAATTTCTGGATTCAATGACCGGGGACGGGGCTGGGAAAGTTTCCTTTCAGGAGCTGATGAAGCGGCTGGCATCGGGTGATCTTGCAGGAGTGCTGGCGCAGGCGGCCGGAGAGGTGAAGAGGATCCTGTTTCAGGAAATTGGTACCAATATGAAGCTTATGGGACAGATCATAGTACTGGCCTTTATCGGAGCGATTTTTTCCAATTTTTCAGGAATTTTCGGTTCCGGGCACGTATCAGAAACAGGATTTTATGTGGTGTATCTTTTGACCATGACCATGCTTGCAGCCAGCTTTTTTGCCAGCATCACTGTTGCAGATTCCATTTCCAGGGATATTCTGGAGTTCATGCGGGTACTGCTTCCAGCTTATTTTATTGCAGTGGCCATGGCAGGAGGGGCTTTTACTTCGTCAGCCATGTGCGGCTTTACCTTCGGGGCCATCGGGGTGGTACAGGCCGTGGTTTCGGGGATTCTTCTTCCGCTGATGCGCGTCTACATGATGTTAGTACTGGCTGGGAATCTTTATAAGGAGGATATGATCTCCAGAATGACGGAGCTTTTAAGGCAGGGAATTTTGTGGACAGTAAAGACCATGTTTGGTATTGTGGTGGGATTTCATGTGATCCAGGGACTTGTATTGCCGCAGGCGGATGCTTTAAAGAATGCCTCTGCCATGCGTCTGGCGCAGATGATCCCGGGGATTGGAGCCGGGGCCGGAGCTGTATCTCAGATCGTTATGGGTTCCGGAATACTCATAAAAAACACAGCAGGGGCTGCCGCTGTGGTCATTCTTATTTTTATGGCGGCAATTCCTATGCTTAAGCTGTTTGTATTGATGCTTCTATATTATGTGGCGGCAGCCGTCATGCAGCCGGTCTGTGATAAAAGGCTGGTCTCCTGCATGACGGAGGTGGCTGGGGGACATGGGATCCTGATTAAAATAGTGGGGTATTCTCTGGCGCTATTTGCAGTGACTATCGCCATTCTCTGTATTTCCACCAATGCTGCCTGGTATGCGGGGTGAGGGCTATGGAAGAAATATATGGCTGGATTGGCAGTCTGGTTTTTTATCTGATTCTGATGACCATGATTCTGTCTCTGATTCCAGATAAGAAGTATGAAAAATATCTGCGGCTGTTTACGGGGATGATTTTTATTCTGCTGGTGTTTGGGCCCTTTACCGATTTGTCCGGACTGGAAGCACGAATGGCAGGGATTTTTGAGAGGCTGACGTTTCAGAACGATGCAAAGCTTTTGCAGAAGGAGATTGAGGATGCGGACGGCAAGAGAATTTCTAAGTTGATTGACGGCTACCGGGAGATGGTGGAAACCGATTTAAGAACCATGGCCGAGGGGATTTCTGTGGAATGCATAAGCGTACAGGCGGTGCTGGATACGGATATGGAGAATGGAGAGTTTGGGAGACTCATGGAAGTGAAAATGCAGGTGGGTATCCCCGATCTTCCAAAGGATAAAAATCGCAGGCTGTCCGCCAACAGGGAAATAGGGAATCTGAAAAAGAAGATAGGAGAGTATTATGGACTGGAAGAAGGAAAAATTACAATCGATCTGGAAGCTCAATAAAGAAAAACTCATTTTTTTGTTTTGCTCAGGGCTTTTGCTTTTCATCCTTTCCATGCCGAACGGCGATATGAAAGATTCTAAAGAGACGGGAAATTTATCTCCGCAGGTCTCATTTTCTGAAGCTGCCGCAGGAAGCTATGGAGGATTTTCCAATAGTCAGGAGACAGATGGAGGGAACGAGATGTCCAGAGCCGCTTCTTCAGGCAGTGCAGGCGATATGGAGACTTATGAAGCGGCACTGGAAAAGAGAATCTGCTCTATTCTTAAGGGAGTGGATGGCGTTGGAGAGGTGGAGGTGATGGTGGTACTGAAATCTTCGGAGGAAAAAGTACTCCACGTGGATACCAATACCTCCGTTTCCACCACGGAGGAAAGGGGAGAAGGGGGGACCAGCCGCATCATAAGACAGCAGGATCTTTCTGAGAATACGGTCATGGGAAGCCAGAGCCAGGCGCCTATTGTGGAAAAGGAGCTGAGTCCTGAGCTCTCCGGAATCGTCATAAGCGCGGACGGAGGTGGAAACGCGGTGGTGAAAGCTGAAATTTCTGAGGCCATGGAAGCATTATTTGGCCTGCCCGCACATAAGATAAAAGTATTAAAGCGGGTGAAAAAAGGAGTCTGAGGAATGAAACGAATATTCAGAAGAAACCAAGTAATCATCACAACTCTGGCCATCATGATTGCAGCGGCCGGATATCTCAACTATTCTGCCAAGAAGGAAGTGGCCGGAGCTGAGGTCTATGAGGCAGGCATGATGGAAATTTCAGACGAAGACATTTTTGCTGAGAACCAGGCCTTAAGCGGCGTGGACGACGGTACTTTGAAGGAAATCGCGAGCCTGGACGGAGACGGTGAGGAAAACATTAAGGATGGAGGAACGGATTTGTCCAACGCGGCGGGGGAAAGCGCGAATCCGGCGCAGGCGGAGGCCGCAGGAAGTGAAACGGCGGAGGTCGGGATAGAAAATCCCGGGGAGGCAGTTTTAACCAACGGCACCAGCGTGGCAGAGTACATAGCAGGCGTCCAGCTGAACCGGGAACAAATCCGGGCAAAGAATAAGGAAACTCTTATGCAGCTCATTAACAGCGACCAGATTCCGGACACGGAAAAGCAGGCCGCCATCCAGAACATGATTCAGATGACAGAGATCGCTGAGAAGGAAAATGCGGCGGAGACTCTGCTAAAGGCCAAAGGATTTGTGGATCCGGTGGTCAGCATCACAGAAAACAAGGTGGACGTGGTGATTAACGCTGTTTCCATCACAGACCCAGAGCGCGCTCAGATTGAAGACATTGTGAAAAGAAAGACAGAGATCGGAGCCGACGGCATTGTGATTACGCTGATGGATCTGGAGAATTAAAAAATTGCCGCAACAAACACATGAATAAATGATGAATGCCCCCTTTTTCTGGTATGCAAAAAGAAAAGGGGGTGTTTTATGGGGAATGGCAGGCCTTCATGCGCTTGCCGCGGCACTATATGTCAGGCATATTGACAATACGAAGGCGGCATGATAAGTTGGTAATATATGGAAGGCCTGTACACCTGCTATACTCGGGGAGGAGGATTATATGAAAAAGAGAATTGTCAGAATCAGCGTGCTGGCGGTGCTATTCTGCGCGATGCTTACGGGACAGGCGTTTGCCGAAGAGAAGAAGTATTCAATAGATAAACTGATGCCAAGCGAATCAGTGACGGAAGACCAGTTGAAAGAGATGCACGAAGCAATGAGGAAGGAAATAGCAGAATCGCCCATTTCATTAAATGAGAAAGAAACAACCGCCGCTGGAACGAAAACCTCCAAAACAACCACAACGAAAACAAAAACCTCTGCGGCAGATGCTTCTGATTCTGGTTCATCTGCATCGGAAGAAAATATTATGAAGGCTACCATTGACGGGAAAGAGGAGACCTTCTATGTGGCCGTAACAGAAGAAAATGAAAATACCCAAAGCGGCCGTTATTATTATTTCCTTGGATTATCACTGACTGATAGCGGTGCGATTGAAAAAATGCTCAGTTTCGGAGTGAATCCTAAAGCGCAGACCGGTAAGGCGACAGAATTTGCCGTAATCTATTACCGACCAGATTATAGC
Source organism: uncultured Lachnospiraceae bacterium (assembly GCA_910585355.1). Classification (GTDB taxonomy): domain Bacteria; phylum Bacillota; class Clostridia; order Lachnospirales; family Lachnospiraceae; genus CANRXD01. The sequence continues at coordinate 15,754 of CAJUDN010000047.1, read as the reverse complement.
TTAGACGAACAATATTCAAAGAAAGCAAAGCAAAAAGCTGTATACACTCTGACAGTAAACGAGGAAAACGGCACACACCTGGAGGGAACTTTCGAGGCAGATTTAAAGACCGGAAGCAGATACGGCTATGCCGTTATACCCATATCCGGTTCCTTTAACTTAAATTATGGCGAGCAGGTGGATTCCGTGAAAGAGCTTTACGACATCGCGAAGGGCCGCAGAACTGCTTCTGGCTCCGCCGTTTCCGGCTCTTTGTCAAGCGGCAGTGCGGACACCAAAACCACGCGAAAGGAGACTGTGGATGATACCTGCCGTACCTGCAAAGGTACAGGGCGTTGCTATATCTGTGGCGGCGATGGCCTTAACAGGACAGGGTCAGACGAAGGAAAAGTTCACAAGTGCCATACCTGCCGCGGAACAGGGACATGTCAGGTATGCTATGGCAGCGGAGTGGTTCGTTAAAATTTTTCGGATTCTTTTTCACTCTTCGTGAAGCAGCCTTAAAAAATTGCCAAAAAGCCTATGCAAAATTCATGGGTCATGATATAATGTCGATAAGCGCTATAAATCCTGGAGTGTGTTTGAAAATTCATTTCCGCCATCTGTATGCTCCGCTTCGCGCCAGATTTGGCCCAAATTCACTTAACGCTGTCTGCTATGCCGCGTTTATTTGACCCAAATTTTCCACAAAGTGGAGCGCATATTTGACAGAAAGCAACTTTCAAGCATACTGTAAGCGGATACGGTAGTATGATTGTATTGACTATGGATTTGCAGGAGGTAATTATTGTGGCAACGGATACAGAGAGAAGCAGTCATAAGGTATATGAAAAAGATAAAATTGGTGAAGTGCAGATTGCTGACGAAGTGGTAGCAATTATTGCCGGCCTGGCGGCAACGGAAGTGGAAGGCGTGGACTCTATGGCCGGGAATATCACCAACGAGCTGGTTGGAAAGTTGGGGATGAAAAACCTTTCCAAGGGCGTAAAGGTGGAAGTTACCGAGGATCATGTCTGCGTCAGCATGTCTTTAAACTTAAAGTATGGATACAGCATTCCGGAGGTTTGTGAGACGGTACAGGAAAAGGTTAAGAATGCTATCGAGAATATGACCGGGCTTACGGTGCTGGAGGTCAACATCAAGATCGCCGGTGTAAGTATGGAAGAGAATTAAATATGATTCGAAAAACGGGAAAATGGGCCGCCAGTTGCAAAAAGTTTGTGATTGGCGGCGTTTTTTTCCTCGCCTGTGTACTGTTGTAAGAAAAAGCCTTGTAGGAATATGCATTTTCATGTATAATCTGAAGATAGATTCAGATACCCGGCACCGGCCGCCGGGGGATGCTTTAGATAAATGGAGGTGGCCCAATGACCAGAAGGGAAGCGCGGGAGCATTGTTTTAAGATGCTGTTCTGCCAGGACTTTTATCCGGCAGAAGAAAAAGAGGAGCAGCTGGAACGGTATTTTGAAGCTCCGGTTGAGGATGTGACAGGAGAGGATGGAACCGATGAGATCCTTCATAAGGTGAACGTAGAGGATGGGGAGAAAAGGACCCTGGAAGAGAGGGCTGAAAAAATTATGCGGGAAATTCCCAGGCTGGATGAGGAAATTAACAGAGTTGCAGAGGGTTGGAAGACCAGAAGAATGGGACGGGTGGAGCTAACAATCCTGCGGCTTGCACTTTTTGAAATGAAGGATGATGATGAGATTCCGGAAAAGGTGGCAATCAATGAGGCCGTGGAGTTGGCTAAAAAGTTTGGCGGCGACGATTCACCGGCATTTGTAAATGGAATTTTGGCAAAGCTGGTTTGATAAGGAGTAGAAACAGGAAATGGCAGGAGTGTATTCGGTCACACAGGTGAACTCATATATTAAAAATATGTTTACGCAAGACTTCCTTCTTCGCCGTATTTCGGTGAAGGGGGAAGTTTCCAACTGCAAATATCATACCTCCGGTCATATTTACTTTACCTTGAAGGACAGCAAAGGTACTCTTTCCGCGGTCATGTTTGCGGGACAGAGGCGGGGCCTTAAATTTCATATGGCTGAGGGACAGCAGGTCGTTGTGAAGGGAACCGTAGATGTTTATGAGCGCGACGGCAGGTATCAGCTTTACGCTTCAGAAATCGAGCTCTCCGGGCGCGGAGACCTTTATGTACAATATGAAAAGCTTCTGCGGGAACTGGAAGAGATGGGGATGTTTGCAGCCCAGTATAAAAGACCCGTCCCAAGATATGCAAAAACCGTTGGAATCGTGACGGCTCCCACAGGGGCGGCGATTCGGGATATTATAAACATCAGCAGGCGGAGAAACCCGTATGTGCAGCTCATTTTGTACCCTGCCTTGGTCCAGGGGGAGGGAGCGAAGGACAGCATTGTGCGGGGAATCAAAACCCTGGATGCCATGGGACTGGATGTTCTGATTGTGGGACGCGGGGGAGGCTCTATTGAAGATCTGTGGGCGTTTAATGAGGAAGTTGTGGCCAGAGCGATTTTTTCCTGCGATACGCCGGTAATTTCGGCAGTGGGGCATGAAACGGACGTGACCATTGCCGATTATGTGGCGGACCTCAGGGCTCCAACGCCGTCGGCAGCGGCGGAACTGGCGGTTTTTGATTATGTACGGTTTCAGGCGGACCTTCTGGCCAGAAGGCAGAAGCTTTTACGGGAGATGGGATTTTTTCTGGATCAGGTGAAGGGAAGACAAAAACAGGCGGAACTAAAGATAAAGCTTCACCATCCCCGGCATGTGATTCGTGAAAAACGTCAGAGACTGGCGGATCTGGAAGACACCTTAAACAGGAGGATCACAGATCTTATTATGGAAGACAGAAGAAAGACGGGGTCCAGAAAAGAATGGCTTGCGTCGGCCATGAATCAGAGAATGGAGCAGGATAAAAAAAGACTGGCTCTTATAAGTGGAAAAATATGGGGACTTTCTCCCCTAAAGAAGTTAAGTCAGGGATATGGATTTGTGACAGACGGGGATGGAAACCGGGTGGAATCGGTGAAACAGACGCCGCCGGGCTGTGAGATTGCGGTACAGGTTGTGGACGGAAAGCTGCGGGCCCGGGTGGAGGAGAGACAGGAGGTTTTGGCATGGCGGAAGAACGGGATTTAACCATTGAGGAAACATTTGCGGCTCTGGATGGGCTGATTGACCAGCTGGAAAGCGGCAAAGGGTCCCTGGAGGATGCTTTTAAGAATTATGAAGAAGGCATGCGATTAGTGAAAAGCTGCAATGAAAAGATAGAAAAAATTGAAAAACAGATCATTGTGCTGAGTGCAGAGAATGTGGAAGAAGATGGAAGCTTGTGCTGAGTGCAGAGAGTGCGGAGGAAGAGGATGGAAGCCAATTTTAAAGAAAAATTAAACCAGGCCGTGAAGGAGACGGAGGCTGTTGTGTACTCCTTTCTGCCTTTGGAGGAAGGCTGTCAGAAAACGATTTTTGAGGCTATGAATTACAGTGTGAAGGCAGGCGGCAAGCGCCTGCGTCCGCTGCTGATGCGGGAAACTTACCGGATGTTCGGCGGAAAGGGAAAGGAAATTGAGCCTTTTATGGCGGCCATTGAAATGATTCATACCGCATCACTCATTCATGATGATCTGCCCTGTATGGATAATGATGATCTGCGCCGGGGAAAACCTACCACATGGAAGGTATACGGCTATGACATGGCGGTGCTGGCTGGGGACGCCCTGATGATTTTTGCCTTTGAGACCGCGGCCAAGGCCCTTTCCATGGGAGCCGATGCGGGGGCCGTGGGACAGGCTATGGGCATTCTGGCGGAAAAGACGGGAATTTACGGCATGATCGGCGGACAGACCGTAGATGTGGAATTGACGGGGAAGGCCGTATCGAAGGAGCAGCTGGGCTTTATTTACAGGCTGAAGACGGGAGCGCTTTTGGAGGCATCCATGATGATAGGCGCAGCCCTGGCGAAGGCTTCCGCAGAAGAGCTTCTGGAAGTCAGGAATATTGCTGCTGATGTGGGACTGGCATTTCAGATTCAGGATGATATTCTGGATGTGGTGAGTACTGCCGAAGTACTTGGAAAACCGGCGCTCAGTGATGAAAAGAACAGCAAAACCACGTATGTGACACTGGAAGGACTGGATAAGGCAAAAATGGATGTGAAGGAGATCTCTGACAGGGCAGTCAAACGGCTGGCAGATCTGTCCGGGCAGAATCCCTTTCTTGTAGAACTGGTGGAAATGCTGGTGACCAGGGAAAAATAATGTGACAGTCCGAAAGGTATCTTGGCTATTACAAAATAATGGATGGAACAAAGGAGTAAGATTGACATGCTTCTGGAAAGAATGGAACAATCTTCCGATATCAGGAAATTGAAGGAAGAGGAGTATCCGGTGCTGGCAAAGGAAATCCGCCAGTTTTTGCTGGAAAAGATCAGCCGTACCGGAGGGCATCTGGCCTCCAATCTGGGAGTAGTGGAGCTGACCATGGCCCTCCACCTGGCTTTTGATCTTCCAAAGGATAAAATTATCTGGGATGTGGGTCATCAGTCCTATACCCATAAACTGCTGAGCGGAAGAAAAGACGGATTCGATGACCTGAGGCAGTTCGGCGGCATGAGCGGATTCCCGAAGAGGAAGGAAAGCCCCTATGATGCTTTCGACACCGGGCACAGCTCTACTTCCATTTCGGCAGGTCTGGGAATTGCCCAGGCCAGGGAAATTCTGGGGGAAGATTATGCAGTGATATCTGTGATCGGAGACGGCGCTCTCACTGGAGGAATGGCCTATGAGGCGTTAAATAACGCGGCCCAGATGAAGAAAAATTTCATTATTATTTTAAACGACAATGAAATGTCCATCTCAAAAAATGTGGGCGGCATGTCCAGATACCTCGGAAGCGTCCGCACAAGAGAGAGCTACGCTGATTTAAAAAAAGGCGTGGATAAGGCCCTAAGTTCCATTCCAGTGGTGGGAAAGAGCCTGTCCTATGGCCTATATCTGGCAAAGAATGGAATTAAGCAGTTTCTGGTGCCGGGAATGCTTTTTGAGGACATGGGAATCACTTATCTTGGCCCGGTAGACGGTCATAATGTAAAAGAAATGGTCCAGGTTTTTAAGGAAGCGAGACGGGTACGCCATGCGGTCCTTGTTCATGTCATCACCAAAAAGGGAAAGGGATATGGTCCGGCGGAAAATAATCCGTCCAGATTCCACGGTGTGGATCCCTTTGATATTGCAACGGGAAAATCTTTAAAGGAGAAGGTATATCCCAGCTATACGGACGTATTTTCCAAAAAGATATGCGAGCTTGGAAGAGAGAATCCCGGGCTTGTGGCCATTACGGCGGCTATGCCGGACGGGACAGGGCTTACAAAGTTTTCAAAGGAGTTTCCGGAACGTTTTTTTGATGTGGGAATCGCCGAGGCCCATGCGGTTACCGCGGCGGCGGGGATGGCGTCCGCAGGCTTAAAGCCTGTGGTGGCGGTGTATTCCTCCTTTTTGCAGAGAGGATACGACCAGGTGCTCCACGATGTTTGTATTCAGGAGCTTCCGGTGCTTTTTGCGATTGACAGGGCAGGCCTTGTGGGAAGCGATGGGGAAACCCATCAGGGTATCTTTGACATTTCATTTCTAAGTCTGGTGCCCGGTATGAGCATCATGGCCCCGAAAAATTTTTGGGAGCTTCAGTCGATGCTGGAATTTGGCGTGAAGTTTGACGGACCTTTAGCTATCCGATACCCCAGGGGAGAGGCCTACAGGGGGCTTTTGGAATTTACGGCTTCGGTGGAGTACGGAAAATCAGAAATGCTTTATGAGGAAGAGGGCATTGCCCTGTTTGCCCTTGGCAGTATGGTCAGCACCGGAGAGCATGTGAGGGACAAGCTTAAGAGCAAGGGCTATTCTTGTACTCTGGTGAACGCCAGGTTCGTGAAGCCACTGGATACGGAGATGGTGGATAGGCTCTGCAGGAGCCACAGGCTCATTGTGACTATGGAAGAGAATGTTCTGCGGGGCGGAATGGGAATGTGCGCCACCAGGTACATTCATGAACATTATCCGGATGTCAGAGTTATCCAGATCGCTCTTCCGGATGCCTATGTGGAGCATGGAAATGTGTCGGCACTAAGGGAAATGCTCGGAATTGACAGTGATTCTGTCATTCGGCGGATTTTTGAGGAATATTTGGATAAGGAGCGGCAGGATTCATGAAGGAACGGTTAGATGTGCTTTTGGTGAAGCGGAATCTGGCGGAATCCAGGGAAAAGGCGAAGGCGGTGATCATGTCAGGAATCGTCTATGTGGACGGCCAGAAGGAGGACAAGGCGGGCGCTTCTTTTCCGGAGACCGTACAGATTGAGGTGCGGGGAAGCACATTAAAATATGTGAGCCGCGGAGGCCTTAAGCTGGAAAAGGCCATGACCTGTTTTGGCGTGACGCTGGAAGGAAAAATCTGCATGGATGTGGGGGCTTCTACCGGAGGCTTTACCGACTGTATGCTGCAAAACGGCGCGGTGAAGGTGTACGCTGTGGATGTGGGCCATGGGCAGCTTGCGTGGAAGTTAAGAAATGATGAGCGGGTCGTCTGTATGGAAAAGACCAATATCCGGTATGTGACGCCGGAGAGCGTCGCCGATAAAATCCGGTTTGTGTCCATTGACGTGTCCTTTATTTCCCTCACCAAAGTTCTGGGGGCGGTGAAGGCGTTAATGGAACCGGACGGTGAGGTGGTCTGCCTGATTAAGCCGCAGTTTGAGGCCGGGCGGGAAAAGGTTGGGAAAAAGGGCGTCGTGCGGGAGAAGTCCGTTCATCTTGAGGTTATTGAGAAGGTGGCGGCTTTTGCGGGCAGCATCGGGTTTGAGGCGCAGCATCTGGAGTTTTCCCCCATTAAGGGGCCGGAGGGAAACATTGAGTATCTTCTGCATCTTAAGAATCATATGGAGGGGACGACGTTCTTAAATGACGGCATACAGGCCAGGGAAATTGTGGAGAAGGCCCATGAGGCACTGGCGGGCTGACTGGGTTGTATTCAGCCAGACTTCCTTATTTTGTTCGCCCGTCGTTTAAGCCCACCTTGCCGATGGACGAATATGACTGTTAACAGCGGACAGGAAGCGTATGGCAGAATCGTTATGTTAAATCACTGCGGGGGCAGGCATATGGAAAATTTTTACATCATCGTAAATGAAGAAAAGGATGGACATAAGGCCGTTAGGCAGGTCATAGAAGAATATTTGGAAAGCCGCGGAGGGGTTTGCCGGGCCTCCAGCGGAGAATTTCATAAAGGACGCAGGTACACAGCTATATCAGATATTCCGGATGGGACGGAATGTGTAATCACCTTGGGCGGAGACGGGACTCTTATCCGGGCGGCCAGGGATTTGGCAGGAAGCGGCCTTCCTATCATCGGAATGAACCTTGGAGGTCTGGGATATCTGACCCAGATCAGCAGAGAAGGCGATATCAGAGAGCTTTTGGATGCGCTGCTTTTAAACCGCTATCAGGTGGAAGAGCGGATGATGTTAAAGGGGTGCGCCTATCATCAGGGGGAGATGGTGACGGAGGACATTGCCTTAAACGATATTGTTATGACAAGAGAAGGCGATCTGCGAATCCTGAAATTTAAGATTTATGTGGACGGCCAGTTTTTATACGAATACAGCGCGGACGGAATGCTGGTGGCGACTCCCACCGGTTCCACGGCCTATAACTTATCTGCGGGGGGACCCATCGCCCAGCCGGACGGAAAGCTTCTGATTTTGACGCCGATATGTCCCCATACGCTGACTTCCCGTACCATTGTGCTGGGACCGGAAAGCCGTATCCGGATTGAGATTTCTGCCGAAAACCAGGGAAAGCAGAATGCGGTTTTTGACGGCGACACCAGGGTTTTACTGGAACCAGGAGATTATATTGAAGTGGAAAGAGCACAGACGGTGACGCGGGTCATCAAGCTGGACAGCCGTTCATTTTTGGATATTTTGAAGCACAAGATGTATAACGCATAAAAGGGAAACAGGGAAAGAGGTATTTGGCATGAAAGTGGACAGACACAGTAAGATTGTAGAGTTGATCGGAAAGTATCAGATTGAGACCCAGGAGGAGCTGGCGGCGCGTTTAAAAGAGGCCGGATATCACGTGACTCAGGCGACAGTTTCCAGAGATATCCGGGAATTGAAACTCACAAAGGTACAAAGGGACAACGGCCGCCAGTGCTATGCGGTCATGCAGCTTCACAGGGACTTTGGAGAGAAATATATCCGGATCCTGAGAGATTGTTTTGTCTCCATGGACATGGCTCAGAATATCCTGGTGATTAAGACCGTATCCGGTATGGCCATGGCTGTGGCCGAGGCGCTGGATGTGATCGGCTTCCATGAAATTGTGGGATGTGTGGCAGGGGATAATACCATTATGTGCGCTGTGCGTTCCGTGGATGACACCATTCTTTTGATGGATAAATTAAAGAAAATTATTGTCGAATAGAATTGAGGTGATTGCATGCTGCTTGGCTTACATGTAAAAAATCTGGCCCTGATTGAAAAGGCCGAGGTGGAATTTGCCGAGGGCTTAAACATATTGACCGGAGAAACCGGTGCAGGAAAGTCCATTATTATCGGTTCCATTGGACTGGCGCTTGGAGGAAAAACATCAAAGGATATGATCCGCCGGGGGGAGGAGAACGCCTATGTGGAGCTCATCTTTTCTGTGGAGGATGAAAAGAAAAGACAGGCGCTAAAAAGCCTGGACATTGTTTTGGATGAGGAAAATACTCTTATTGTTTCAAGAAAAATCACACAGGCCAGAAGCGTAAGCCGTATCAATGATGAGACGGTGACAGCATCGCGCCTTCGGGCGGTTACCGGCCTTCTTCTGGATATTCATGGACAGCATGAACATCAGTCACTTCTTCACAGGCAAAAACATCTGGAAATTCTGGACGAATATTCCCGGAGTGAAACAGAAAATCTAAAGAAGCAGACGGCGGACGGATATCGGCGCTATCTGGAGTTAAAAGAAAAGCTTGCGGGCTTTTCCCTGGACGAGGAAGGGAGAAAGAGGGAGGCTGATTTCCTGCGGTTTGAAATTGAAGAAATTGAACAGGCGGGAATTCGTCCGGGAGAAGAGGAAGAGCTTTCAGCCAGATACCGGAAATTTTCCCATGGGCAGAAAATTATCCAGTGTATGCAGGAAGCCTATGAGGCTGTGGACGGCGAGACCATTGGCCGGGCTGTGAGAAATGTGGAAAGCGTAGTGTCCTATGATGAAAATTTAAGGGAAATTCTGGAAGGGCTTTCTGACGCGGAAAGTATTTTAAACGATTTAAACAGATCCATTTCAGATTATATGAATGGAATGGAGTTCAATGAGGAAGAATTTAAAGAAACAGAAGAAAGGCTGGACTTTGTGCGCGGTCTTATGGCAAAGTACGGAAAAACAGAGGAAGCCGTTCTTTTAAATCTGGAGGAGAAAAAGAAACGGCTGTCGGAGCTGGAACACTATGATGAGCTGGCGGCGGAGGTAAAGCTTGACTTTAAACGCCAGGAGGCTTTTATGGAAGAGATTTGCGGGGAGCTTTCTGAAAGACGGCAAAAGGCGGCAAAAATTTTGGAGGAGAGAATCACAGCAGAGCTACTGGATCTAAATTTCCTTCATGTGGATTTTAAAATTGAACTTCGGCGCCTGGGGCATTTTTCAGCCCAGGGCTTCGACGAAGCGGAGTTTTTAATTTCCACCAATCCAGGCAGTATTCCGCCAAAGCCCCTTTTCGAGGTTGCGTCCGGCGGCGAGCTTTCCAGAATCATGCTGGCGATCAAGACGGTTCTGGCCGATACGGATGACATTCCTACACTGATTTTTGATGAGATCGATACGGGCATCAGCGGGCGGACGGCGCAAAAGGTGTCAGAGCGGCTTTCTTATATTGCAAAAAGGCATCAGGTGTTATGCATCACTCATCTTCCGCAGATTGCCGCCATGGCAGATACGCATTTTGAAATTAAAAAGGACGTGGAAGATGGGAAAACCATTACCAGAATCTGCCGCTTAAAGGAGGCGGAGGAGATTGAAGAACTTTCCAGGATTCTGTCCGGAGCGGAGGTAACAGATAAGGTAAGGGAAAGCGCCAGAGAAATGAAACGACTGGCGAATGAATGGAAAGTAACTGCGAAAAAATGACAGGGTGAAAAAAGAAAATGGTCACATACTAGGAGAGGAGCCAATCACTGCCCTCTCCTTTTTTGTGCAATAGGAAAGTGAGCCCTATTGCACAAAAAACGCTCCGCTCAGGATCGCGGTACGGCGGAAAGGAAAATGCCGCATCATCTGTCCGGGTTTTCCGGACGGATGGCCCCGGGGATAGCCAGAGCAGCCGGAACAGACGATCGAAGCAAACGATCCGGAAGAATCAAGCGGATAAAAACAGGGCAGAATCAATATAGACGAGGAGGTTTTGCCGTGACAAGAAAGGAAAGGCTGCATAAGATACTAGTCGGCATTTTCTGGGTTTCACTGTTTTTAACAGGTGCGCTTGCATGGATCTATATGCAGCATGCAGTGCCGGACCGATTGAATCTTGTGGTAAGTGAAGAAGAAATTTTCCATTTTTCCCTGCCGCCCGGAGTGACGTTAGAGAGCGAAAGCGAAGAGGTGGTTCTGGGAAATTCATCCAATATCCCCGCGGGAAAGGTTCGCCTTCAGGCGGCGGAACCGGTTTCCATGTATGGGGCGTCCGAGGGAAGCTATCAGGTGGGAATGAAGCTTTTCGGAATCATCCGCATGAAGGACATTCAGGTGGATGTGGTGGATGGCATGTACGCTGTTCCCTGCGGAACTCCGGTGGGAATCTATCTGAAATCCAAAGGGATTATGGTAATCGGTACCGGTGAGATTGTAAACGATGCCGGAAATGTGGTGGAGCCGGCATTTGGAATATTGAAGTCCGGAGACTATATTGAAAAAGTCAACGGTCAGGAGATGAACGACAAAAACGATTTAATATCAGCGGTCAATGCCTGTAATGGAAACGCCGTACAGCTTGAGGTGCGAAGAGACGGTGAGGTTATGAAAATTGACTTAAACCCTGTTCACGCGGAAGACGGCACTTATAAGCTGGGCGCCTGGGTCCGGGATGATACTCAGGGAATCGGTACAGTAACGTACGTGGATTTAAACGGTTCCTTCGGCGCCCTGGGCCATGGAATCAGTGACAGTGACACGGGGATGCTAGTGGACATTGAGGACGGGGAGCTGTATGAGACACAGATTCTTGGGATAGAGAAGGGCGCGTCCGGAAAACCCGGAGTAATGTCCGGAGTGATCTATTATGGAAAAGGAACAAAGCTGGGAGAGGTGGCGGCCAATACGGACGAAGGAATTTTTGGAACCGTCAACGAAAAATTCAAAGAGGCCGTCCAGTCCCAGGCCATTCCGGTGGGTTTTCGCCAGGACGTACACAAAGGGCAGGCATTTATCAGAAGCGACGTATCAGGGGAGGTGAAAGACTATGAAATTGAAATTCAGAAAGTGGATTACTCAAGTCTTCAGAAGAATAAAGGGATGGTGATTCAGGTAACAGACGAAGAACTACTACAGCTCACCGGAGGAATCGTACAGGGAATGAGCGGCAGCCCTATTATACAAGATTGGAAATTAATTGGGGCCGTAACACATGTCTTCATCCAAGATTCAACAAAAGGATATGGGATATTTATTGAAAATATGCTCTCGCATTGAGCCGGGCAGCAGATGGAAGAAACAGGCGTACGGGAAAGCTCGCTTTCCCGTACGCCTGTTTCTGGAAGATGCTATGGGGCGAAAGCCCCACAGCCGAGGGAACGCCGAAGGAGTGCCATCGGCTGCCATCCGACGGAGTAGAAAGAGTCAGAAGAAGGCGAAACAAGGTTACTTGTGAGAGCCTTCTTCTTGGAAGATGCTATGGGGCGAAAGCCCCACAGCCGAGGGAACGCCGAAGGAGTGCC
>CAJUDN010000047.1:0-3701 GCA_910585355.1 uncultured Lachnospiraceae bacterium | reverse complement strand
ATCGGCTGCCGCCCGGCGGAGTAGAAAGTAACAGAACTCTTGAACCGAGATCTTTGAGGTCTGAAGGAAGAGGAAAACATATCGTAATGAATAACAAATCCCGTACAGTCATTGACAAATTCCGGCTTGGGAAGTTAAAATGTTAAAAATCATAAGATAATTATGGGGGAATGATATATTTCGAATTGCTTTACATGACGATAATAGGGCGTATCTGGGGACAGTTGTCCGAAATTTCCGAGTTGCCTCGCGTCGCCGGATAAGTTCTTCTCTGCGGGCAGCTATCGAAGCAAAAGTCGATGTCCTGCATACAGGAGATAAAGATTTTCTGGAATCTATACAATGGCGGGGCCGGAGACTAAAACATAACTTCCAGCTCCGCTGCGTACTTCTTGTCCGAAGTACAAGGGCAGGAAGACGCAGGGCCGAACGGATACGAATTTAAACATTGAATTTGATAGGGCGTTGCGGGTTTTATTATTTTTCGGTATAATATTTTCGGACAAAATCTGTCAAGGAGAAATAATGAAATGTACAAGAAGAGATGGTTTCGGATTCTGCTGTTGTTTGCGGCTCTTTTTCTGATAGATGCAGCCGGGACGGCGCTGGTTCTTTGGATGTATCCCCAAGCGGTCATTGAAACGGATGCGCTGTTTGGGGAAAAGAATGAAAATTTAAAAGAATTTGAAATGGACGGTGAAGGAATGCTGACGGCGGTGTCGGACGATCCCTGGATTTCCTACGCCTTTGGAGCTCCCTGGAATGTGCGGCATATTGAGGTCCTGGTTTCCCATGTGGAAGGGCCGGAGACCGAGGCCCAGTTCTATCTTCTTCCTTCTCTGGGATACCGGGCGGCGCGGCTTTCCTCCGGGAACATATCTGTTGCTTTCAGCCGGGCTCAGGGACGAAAGGGCGTGACGGGGATCCGGTTCGACCTGGCAGCAGTTAAAGGGGCCTCTCTTTCTGTGGAACGGGTGATTGTCAACGGGCGGAAAGCAGTGGTGATGGAATGTCAGAGGATGATGGCGGCTGCCGTTGGCCTGGCCATTTTGCTTATGGCGGAGGTGTTCGGGTGGTACCGGCTGTTTTCAGACCGGAAATCCAGACGGCATAGAATTGTATCTGTGGCTTTAGGAGCATCGATGCTGACGGTGCTTAAGGTTTCCCTTTTATGGGTGTTAAGAGGATACCTGATTGATAACGACGGAAGCGGCCATCAGTTTTTGCTCTGCTGGATGATGGTTCTGGGGGTGGAGGCCTTTTGTATTCTGGTTTTGCATCTTGGCGCAGGAACACACCGGAAAAATATCTGGTGGTGTCATATTCTCCTGGTTCCCTTTGCCTTTGTGCAGTTTGCAGCGGCAGAATTTTTGGGAATGACTACCTTTGATTTCCAGACGCCGGCATATCTGGTTCTCAATCTGCTTGAATGTGCACTGGTGGCAGCGGTGCTTCTTTTTCTTATCCGGCAGGGAGCGGCGGCGTTTTCTCTTGGGGCGCTTATATGTATGGTCCTTTTCACTGCCAATCACTATTATGGAATGCTCAGGGGCAATCCAATTCAATATTTTGACCTGGCCCAGGCGGGAACAGCGGCCAAGGTTATAGGGAATTATACCCTGGCTTTGGATGCGCGGGTGGCGGCAGCTGCTCTGGAGACGGCGATTCTGATCGTCTCGGCCTTTACGGCGCTTGGAGTAAAGAGCTGCGGATGGAAGCTTCGTGCTGTGGCTGTGAATCTGGCCGCGGTGGCAGCAGCCGGTATCCTTGTGTATGTGTGGATTCCCACGGTCGGGAATTTTTCTAATCTCCAGATCATCAGCCGCGAAAAAGGATATCTCCTTTCCTTCACATCTTTTATAAAAATGGGACGGATTAAACGCCCGGAGGGCTATACGGTCCAGGCGGCTGGCGAGACGCTGGCTACTTTTGAATCTGAAGGGGCGGAGGAAGGAAATACCCCGAATATCATTGTAATCATGGATGAGGCTTTCGCAGATCTGCCGGGCCTTTATGGTTTTGAAACGGATGTGGACGCCCTTCCCAATATTCACAGCATGAGGGAAAATACCATCCACGGGCGTGTTCTGGTGTCCGTATTTGGCGGCGGGACGGCTAACACAGAATATGAATTCCTGACAGGCAACAGCCTGCATTTCTTCCCCATAGGAAGCAGTCCATATGTGCAATATACGGGAAGCCGCCAGCAGTCTCTGGCCTGGAAGCTTAGTGAGATGGGATACAGCCATATTGGGTATCATCCCTATCTGGCCATCAGTTACCGCCGTACTGCAGCATATCCGTTTTTGGGTCTGGATCCATTTTATTCCGTTGATGATGAGCTGCCTTATGAGGACTGTCTGCGTTCTTATGTCAGCGACCGTTCGGATTTTAAAAATGTCATTCATCTCTATGAGGAACGGGAGTCTGGCCAGCCGTTTTTCATTTTCAACGTGACCATGCAGAATCACGGGGGATACTCTGCGGAAGAGCCGGCCGTGGAAATTACAGTAAAACCGGAAGATGAATCGCTTCAGAACCCCTCGCTTTTGGAGTACCTAGCGTTAATTCATGAAACCGATGCGGCCTTTGGGGAACTGGTGGACTATTTTTCCAGAGTGGAGGAAGACACCATTATTCTTATGTTCGGCGATCATCAGCCCAGCATGGAGGCTGACATCGCTGATATCATGGACCGGTATCTGAAAGAAAAAAACAAAACGGCGGATTCCCAGGGGCGGTATTACTCTACGTTCGTCATGTGGGCCAATTTTGATATAGAAGAGAGAACAGATGTGGTAACTTCATCCAATTACCTCCGGCCCATGCTTTTGGACCAGGCGGGCGTGAAGCTGAATGCCTATGAGACATTTTTACTGGAACTGTCCCAGGAGTACCCGGCCATCAATGCCTATGGATTCCTGGATCGTAAAGGAGAATGGCATTTCAGGGAAGAATCAGCAGAGGGTATGCTGGGACAGTACCAGTATCTGGTTTATAATAATGTCTTTGACAAAAAGAATATAACTGCCGGGTATGAATAACAGGCTATATCACCCGGAATGTTTTCCACTTTCCGTTCCGGTAGTGGAGATAGGCGCCGAGGGCGTTGATGGACCAGTGGGTAGCCATGGCCATCCACATTCCCACGATCTCGAATCCCATCCAAACTGCGAACACATAGGAAAAGAACACACGGCCAAAGACTAATGCCACGATGGACACGTACATGGAGAACCGGACGTCTCCGGCGGCTCTGAGGGCAGCCGGGAAGGGGCCGGACGGCCATCCCATGACGATGGTTAAAAGCGCATGGAAGAAGACCAGTATGTACACATAACGGGCGGCCTCATCTGAAAGACGGTAAGCTTTCATGATAAGCGGCATGGATGCCATCAGACAGGTGCAGAGAATGGCGGAGAAGACGGCGGCAATCCGCAAAATTTTCCGCAAGTAATAATCTGCCTGGTCATAGTCGTTGGCCCCCACGCATCGGCCGATGACCGCAGGGATTGCAAGGGTTGCTGCTGAGTTTATGATAGTATTGATGTTATCAATGCTGCATGCAACACCGTTGGCGGCAATCTGGGCCGTGCCGAAAGTGGCAATGATGCTTGTCATGGTCACGCGGCAGATTTGGAACAGCCCGCTTTCCACGCCGTTTGGAAAATTCCCGCCGGATCGTGCGTAAGCCTGCACGG
>CAJUDN010000046.1 GCA_910585355.1 uncultured Lachnospiraceae bacterium | reverse complement strand
TCAGACGTGTGCTCTTCCGATCTACCGAATAAGTGACATATTTTACTCAAAGTGAGGCATATAGATAATGAAAATGAATTTACAAACACACTTTAACGTTCCATTCAGAGAGAAAGTAAAGTTGCGAGCGGGTTGGTGCGTGACAATGCCAGCTGGACATCTGCAAAGAAACGGCGCAGCGGGAGTACATATAAATTTACAAACAAGCGGATAACATGCAAAACAGACAATACTTTCGCTAAATTTCAAGCAAGGATATATTAGTAAGATTTTATATAACCTCTGAGTTGTTACCCCTACGCAGTCATATAAAATTATTTCACAATAGGATATAGATTAAGCTATTACTTTTTCTCAGTTTTATTCAGTATAGAACAAATTTCGTCAGCATCAGTCTTTAAATGCATAAATACGCCCACTCATTTTTCCTTTAAAAGCTACTGCATATTTATATATGGCATATTCCAAAGACAATATTTTCTGAATGTAAATTTATATCAGATTTTCTTCTTTCACCCCTGATATCACAGAAATATAATCTCTAAAACATTATCTCCCTGATATTATAAACCTATTCTTTCTTTACATTATATAATCATTTCAAATTCAATTTTATTACTATAATTCTGTTCACCTCCACATATTTTTCTTTTTAAACAGACATCGCTGCTAACACAGATATTTCCATAAATAAAACATCATTACTGATGCTTGTACTCACATAATTGTTGCCAATATTCTAATCCAGATTATTACCAGTTTTCCCATATAGGTTCTCCTATCAAATATCCAGGAGTTCACTTACATAGACATAGACTCATTCACAATTTCTATCTAAAACTTCCACAATAAATAGACACATTTACTGACGCAAACAACAACATACATAAAAGCAAGTCGCTCCATACTTCATACTCATACAATTATTGCCTCTATTCGTAATCTCAACTAATACTACCTTGCGGCTATTTTGTTCATCAAAACTTACGTAATGCAGTACTAGCAACCGGAATTTACATAGTAAATGTTTCACGTGAAACATTTTAAATCTTCTTACTTTTTTCATAATAATATTGTCATTAAGGGGATAATTATATTATAATAAATACAGTAACAACAGGCAACATCATTTTTGGAGGTTCGAACTTATGAAAGCCAAAAACAAAATCATTACAGCTATTCTGCTGTCTGCCGGAACTGCTGCAGGTACTGCCTTAATTAACAAATATATTAAAATGACAGCCATTTCCAAAAATCTTTTGTCCGTACAGGAACCCCATTGTTATAAATGGCGTCTTGGAAATATTCACTATACAAAAATTGGAAATGGAAAACCCCTGCTTCTAATTCATGACCTGGATAGTAGCTCCAGTGGATGCGAATGGGACAACCTAATTTCACAATTAAAAAACCAGTATACCATTTATACTATTGACCTTTTAGGATGTGGACGTTCAGAAAAACCAAATTTAACCTATACAAATTTTCTTTATGTTCAACTAATCAATGATTTCATTAAATCAGAAATAGGCCACCGTACAAATGTCATCACGTCCGGTTCCTCCTCCTCTCTGGTAACTATGGCTTGCGGATATAATTCGGATTTATTTGAAAAAATTATGTTTATCAACCCGGAAAGTTTTGCTTCCTGCTCCCAGATTCCGGGAAAATCTGCAAAATTTTACAGACTGATTCTGGATATGCCAATTATTGGCACTCTATTATATCATATAGGAGTAGCTAGAAATGTTATTGAAGAATCATTTAAAGAAAAGTATTTCTATAATCTTTATGATGTAAAACAATCATATATTGATAAATACTTCGAGGCCGCACACCTTGGAGATTCACCTAAGGCTATATATTCCAGCGTATTATGTAATTATACGAAATGTAACATCAGTCGGTCACTGGAAAAAATTAACAATAGTATCTACATTTTATGCGGATCAGAAAAACCGAAAGTCAATCATACTATTAAAGAATATACTCTTTGTAACCCCTCCATTGAGTTTTCCACAATATCAAACACTAAACATTTACCACAACTAGAAAAACCAGATGAAGTATCTAACATTATAACCATGTTCTTTAATTAAACAAAACGATTAGCCGGTACACAGTGTATTATCTGCATTATATTTAACCAAACCTCTTTGTCCATTCATTCTTCTGATGCATTGGATTTTCCAGTAAATCATCTGACAAATACCTGGACCAAGTACGCAAAATGTTTTTTCAAATGTACAAACCGAAAAGCCTCAGCGTAATGGGACTAACGCTGAGGCTCTTGTACTCTCTAATAAAGTATTCTCATAAAAACAAAACGGTATTTCAAATTGGGATTACTTTAATCGGAAATTCATCCTTCTTATTTCAATGGTTCCTTTGATGGCATTCCTGCTTTTCTCGGATATTTTTCAGGAGTTATTCCAATTTTTTTAATAGGAATAAAGATTCTTTCCACATCAGTCCCTGGTAAAAACAGAGAAACAACAGGTTTCATCTCTCCTCCAAGTTTTTTTACAGCAATTCTAGCTTTCAAAATTTCATCCTCTGCTTTTCCGGACTTATATGAGATAAAAAAGCCATCTTGTTTCACAAAAGGAATACAATATTCTGAAAGTGTAGACAAATTAGCAACTGCTCTGGATACACAAAGATCATACTGCTCCCTGTATTTCATATTTCTTCCATAATCCTCAGCTCTTCCATGAACCGCAAAAATATTCGTAAGTTCAAGTCTCTGAATCACTTCATTTAGAAAACCAACTCTCTTATTAAGCGAATCTAAAAGCGTAATCTGAAGCTCCGGAAAAGCTATTTTAAGGGGAATTCCCGGAAATCCTGCTCCAGTACCCACATCCATACAGTGATACGACGATATTTCATCTCCAGAAATTACACGAATTAAAAGCAGACTATCAACAAAGTGTTTTGTGATCACATCAGAAACTTCTGTTATGGTCGTCAGATTCATTACCCGATTCCACTGAACCAAAAGCTCATAATATTCAAAAAATTGTTCCTTTTGCACCCTGGAAAGGGTGAGAGGAATTCCTTTACATCCGCGATCCAGAAGAGTTTCAAACATCTCTGTCATCTTTTTTCTCCATTACCATAAAAAGAATAATCACTATCTTCTCATTTGTTCCAAATATACCATTAATACTGAAATATCTGCAGGTGAAACACCGGAAATTCTGGATGCCTGTCCAATATTCGATGGCTGATATAAATTGAGCTTTTGCACCGCCTCCAGGCGAAGACTCTGTACAATAGAATAATCGAAATTTTCCGGCAATTTTTTCTTTTCCAGTTTCTTAAATTGAGTTACCTGCTGCATCTGCCGCTTAATATATCCCGCATATTTAAGATTTATGTCAACCTGTTTTTTTACGTCTTCTGGAAGCTCCGGACGGTCTTTATCCAACTCTTTTAATAATTCATAAGAAAGTTCCGGCCTTTTCACAAGTTCCGCTAAAGTAGTCCCCGATTTCAAAAGCGTACTATTGTGTAACTTCAAAAACTCCTGCACGTTTTCATTGGCTCCCACAATTTCCTTCTCCAAACGGGATACTTCTTTTTCAATTGCCTGTTCCTTCCATAAAATATACTGATATTCTTTTTCACTAACCAGCCCTATTTCATATCCAATCTTTCTAAGCCTCAAATCCGCATTATCTTGTCTCAACAGCAGACGATATTCAGCCCTGGAAGTCATCATACGATAAGGCTCATGGTTTTCCTTTGTTACAAGATCATCTATCAATACACCAATATATGCCTGGGAACGATCCAGTATCACAGGCTCTCTTCCCTGTAATTTTCTCGCTGCATTGACTCCAGCCATAAATCCCTGAACAGCAGCCTCCTCATATCCGGAGCTTCCGTTAAACTGCCCGCCGGAAAAAAGACCTTCTATCTGCTTAAATTCCAAAGAGGCGTTTAACTGTCTGGGATTGATACAATCATATTCAATGGCATAAGCATTCCGCACAATTTTAACATGTTCCAGGCCAGGCACTGTCCGGTACATAGCAAACTGAACATCCTCTGGCAGCGAACTGGACATTCCGCTCAAATACATTTCGTTGGTATAAAGTCCCTCAGGCTCCACAAATACCTGATGTCTGTCCTTATCTGGGAATTTTACCACCTTATCTTCAATAGACGGACAATATCTTGGTCCGGTTCCCTCAATGGCACCTGAAAACAAAGGCGACCTGTCCAAATTATCACGAATAATTTTATGTGTATTTTCATTGGTATAAGTCAACCAACAGGAAATCTGTTCTTTCTGTATGGATTCCGGATCCGTCGAAAAAGAAAAAGGTACAATTTTTTTATCACCAAACTGTTCCTCCATTTTAGAAAAATCAATGGATCTTTTATCCACTCTGGCCGGAGTTCCTGTTTTAAAGCGGAACATTTCAACCCCATTAGCCTTTAAAGAATTCGAAAGATAATTGGCTGCTTGAAGCCCATTGGGCCCTGTGGCATTGCTTACTTCACCGTATACACATCTTGCTTTAAGATAAACTCCTGTCGCCAGAACCACAGCCCTGCAATGATATACCGCGCCAGAAAAAGCTTTTACTCCTATAATTCGTTTTCTTTTTCCTGAAGAACTGGGATTCACCACTATTTCTGTTAAAATTTCAGATATTTCTGCCTGCCTCACCGTTAAATGATCTGTATTTTCCAAAACATGGCGCATTTCTTTTGTATAATCCTGTTTATCCGCCTGAGCCCGAAGAGAATGAACAGCAGGGCCTTTTGATTCATTCAGCATTTTAGACTGAATAAAGGTTTTATCAATATTTTTCCCCATTTCCCCGCCAAGAGCATCTAATTCTCTCACCAAATGTCCTTTGGAACTTCCGCCAATATTAGGATTACACGGCATTAATGCAATACTGTCCACACTAACCGTAAACACAATCGTCTCAAATCCAAGCCTGGCAGCAGCCAGCGCTGCTTCACAACCCGCATGACCGGCTCCAACAACTACAATATCGTAAGTTTCATCTACAAAAGGCATGATTTACTCCTTATCTCCCGCTATTTTCCCATACAAAACTTACTGAAAATTTCATTGATTAGATCTTCTTCCACAGATTCACCCACAATCAAACCCAGCTTCTCATAAGCATTCATCAAATCAATAGAAAAAAAGTCTTCCGGCATTCCATCTTCAATACTCTTTTCCACCATTTGAATACTTTCAAACGCTTCTCTGAGCGCTTCTTTATGACGCATATTGGTAATTAACACCTGATCATTAAAGTCAATTTCCCCTTCATAAAACAGAGACTTAATTTTTTCCTCCAGTCTGTCAATACCTGTTTCCTCTTTGGCAGAAACTAAAAAAACCTGATGTCCCGTTCTATTCGTAATCTCTTCAACAGAAACAAGCGCTTTAAGGTCACTCTTATTTAAAAGCACAATAGCCTTTTTACCTTTAATAAATTCCATGATTTTAACGTCATTTTCATCCAGGGCTCTGGAACCGTCCACCACATAAATAATCAAGTCAGCATCCTTTGCCGCTTCCATAGCCCTATCCACACCGATTTTTTCTACAAGATCATTCGTACTTCGAATTCCTGCCGTATCAATGATATGGAGGCTGATTCCCTGAAGATTAATATGCTCTTCCAAAATATCCCTGGTTGTCCCGGCAATGTCTGTGACAATAGCCCGATCCTCTCCCACTAAAACATTCATCAGCGAAGATTTTCCTGCGTTTGGTTTTCCAATGATTACCGTTTTTATCCCCTCGGCAATTACCCGTCCACTGGAAGAAGAGCGAATCAACTTTAAAAGATCCTGTTCCATTTTTTTAATCTTTGGCATCAGATTTTCCCCATAACCATCCAAAGAAATATGTTCAGGGTCATCTAACGCTGACTCAATAAAAGCAATCTCATATAAAATTTTTTCTCTCAGTTCTTTTATTTTAACGGATACACTCCCCCGCAGCTGTCCCACGGAAGACTTTAATGCATATTCATTTTGTGCATTAATTACATCAATAACAGCTTCTGCCTGAGACAAATCAATCCGCCCATTCAAAAAGGCACGTTTTGTAAATTCACCTGGTTCAGCAAGTCTGGCCCCGGCTTTTAACACAGTCTCCAGAATTCTTCTTGTCACCAGCGCTCCGCCATGACAATCAATTTCAATGGTATCCTCAGCCGTAAAACTTCTCGGTCCCTTCATGACCATCACAAGAACCTCATCTATAATCTCATTTTCATCACAAATAAAACCATAATGAATGGTATGACTCTCCGCCTGAGACAACTTTTTATTTTTCTGTTTGGATTTAAATATACAATCGGCAACGGAAATTGCTTCATTTCCGCTGATTCTTACAATTCCAATCCCTGAATTTCCCATGGCCGTTGCAATGGCCGCAATTGTATCTGTATTTGTCATTGATTTATCTCACTACTTTTATTTTTTTACTACTCAATATATCACAGTTGCAATTAACATCATAAATCCACTGCGGAAGTTAATGTGAAACCCCATTAAACAACTGCATTTGTTTTCCTATAATAACACAAAGGGGCTGCCATAAGCAACCCCTGTTTCTCTTTCGCCTTATTCGTAATCTTTTTCCCTGTTTCTGTCGCCCCGCGGTCTTCTGTCTCTGCGTTCTTCTCTCTTTAAAGCAATGACAACATGACGAAATGGCTCCTCTCCCTCACTCCTGGTAAATACATATTTATCATTCTGAAGGGCAGAATGAATAATTCTTCTCTCATATGGGTTCATTGGCTCTAAAGAAACAGAACGTCTGGTTCTTTTTACTTTATAAGCAATGTTTTTAGCGAGAGTTTCCAGAGTATCCTTCCTTCTTTCGCGGTAATTTTCCGTATCCAGCTTTACCCTAAGATAATCATTAGATTCTTTATTTACAACAAGACTCAAAAGATACTGTAAAGAATCCAGGGTTTGTCCCCGCTTTCCAATGAGAATCCCCATTTCATTTCCGGAAAGATTTATTTCCAGCTCTTTCTCCTCTTCATTCAATTTTGTATCTATTTCCACAGAAATACCCATGGCATGAAATACAGAATTTAAAAACTCGCATGCCTTATCATCAATAGTATCCACTTTTTTTACACGAATCACTGCCGGCTTGGAACCGATCAGACCGCCAAGGAGTCCTGTACTTCCTTTTTCAACCACTTCATACTGAAGCTTATCACTGCTTACACCAAGCTGCACAGATGCC
The DNA here is from genome assembly GCA_910585355.1 of uncultured Lachnospiraceae bacterium. Classification (GTDB taxonomy): domain Bacteria; phylum Bacillota; class Clostridia; order Lachnospirales; family Lachnospiraceae; genus CANRXD01. Next base: position 17,078 of record CAJUDN010000046.1, on the reverse strand, counting down.
TGTATAATCGCATCGTCTACGGTTTTTGCAGTTACTGTAATCATTTCCATAATAGAACCCCCCTACTTATTCTTACCTTTTTTTTCATGCGCTTCATTATACTTCTGAACCATAGCCGCTTTTGCCGCAATACTGCCTGGCTTGGCGTTGGTATTATAATACTTACTGGATTCTTCAATCTGCTTTGCAATACGTTCTTTTTTTCTTTCTTCTGCAACTTTCTCCTTTTCCTCTTCATCACGAATACTCTTTAAGGAAGCAGTTGCATTCTGAGTAATCTTAGCCGGAGGAAGTCCCTGTTTTGCACGCTTTTTATTAACCTTCTCCAAATTTTTCTTAACCATGTCATCAATATCCACTTTATCTATATAGGAATTGATAGCAATTTGCTGCAAGATCTGAACCACGCTGGTGGCAATCCAGTAGATTCCAAGACCCGCAGGCATGGTAATACAGATAAATGCAGAAAACAGGGGCATAGTTGTCGTCATCATCTGCATGGACTGTGCTGTCGGATTATCCGGATCTGCTTTTGGCTGCTGCCCGCTTAAAAGCTTTGCAGAAAACCACTGAGTAACTGCCGCAAGGATCGGAATAATCCATGCAAGGGAAGGCACCCAGCCAGGAGCTTCGGCCATATTGAGACCAAAGAACGTGTTCATTTTTTCAATTATTTCTGCATTTTCAGCAATCACCGTAGAAATTGCCGGAAATGCAGTTTCTAATTCCTGCCATTGGGCTGTTGTAAACTTATAAAGCAAGTCCACAAGCTTATCGGCATTTGTAAAGTCAAACTTATCCAGAGAATTTACAGCGGTCGCCTTCATAATATCTGAAATTCCCTGTAATTTTTCCACATATCCCGCCTGCCCCATAAGAGGATTTACCACATTGTCAAAATAGACTCTTACAGACGGTACATATGCGGGAATATTATAAATAACACGATATAAGGCAAAAAGAATGGGCATCTGAATCAAAAGTGGAAGACATCCGCCCGTCATACTGGTGCCATATTTCTCATATACTGCTTGAATTTCCACATTTTGACGCTGCATGGATTCATTATCTGTTTTACCTTTATACTTTTTCTGAATAGCCTGAATTTCAGGATTCATAACAGACATGAGTTTTGTTGTTTTCTGCTGTTTAATCGTAAGAGGAATCATTAACATCTTCATAACGATGGTAAACAAGATAATACACAAACCCACATTAAAAATGCCAAACTGACCTGTGAATTTGAACAAAATGTCCATGACATAGCCAAGGACCGTCGCAATGGGTCCTAAAATAGACCCTGCCTTTGTTAAAATCATACCTTAACCTCCTGGGGTTTCTTACGGAACTGGATCATAACCGCCCTTTGCAAGCGGATGACAGCGAAGAATCCGCTTACAAGCAAGATACGTACCTTTTATAGCGCCATATTTTTCCAATGCCTCCAAGGCGTATTGGGAGCATGTAGGCGTATAAATACAGTGAGGGCCCATACATGGAGAAATAAACTTCCTGTAAAATTTCACCATACCAATTAAAATTCGTTTTATCAAACCTCTCACTTCGATTCCTTTAAAATGTTATGCAGTCCACACAAATGCAGAAACGCGCTTTCAATTTTGTCGAATTTTTTGTCCCTTGCCGCAGTTCTTGCGACCACAATGATGTCTTTTCCATCTATTATCATGTCTTCATTTAATCGGAAGCTTTCTCGTATGAGTCTTGCAAAACGGTGCCTTACCACACTGTTTCCAATCTTTTTACTGGCGGAAATGCCAATCCTGGTCTCTTTCCTTCCTGTGTGCAGCACATACATAACCAGATACTTGTTTGCATAAGATTTTCCAGTCCGGTAAACCGTCTGAAATTCACTGTTTTTCTTTAATGAATGAAATCTTTTCATCAAATTCTCCAGAATATAAAAAGAGTATCCAAAAGTTTTCCTAAACTTCCGGATACTCTCTTGGATTCATTAAGCGGATAATCTGGCTCTACCTTTTGCTCTTCTGGCTGCTAAAACTTTTCTACCGCCTGCACTGCTCATTCTTGCTCTGAAACCATGAACTCTTTTTCTCTGAGTATTCTTCGGCTGAAATGTCATTTTCATAACCTGGCACCTCCTCTTACTATAAAATTCAAGTACCTTTCTGTACTATATAAACTTAGACATGACGAAACATCATGTCAATTATATAGAAGTTATGGCTCCTCGTCAAGAGTTTATTTTTCAAAAAACCATAAAAAGTGTACGTCAAACGTCTTTTTATGGGTACAAAAAAGGAGCATAAAATTTCTGCTCCTATAAAATGTGCCTATCTTGCAATTTATAACTATATCTAGTGCCCCACATTCATTTAAGCTAAAATTCCCACAAAGTAGAACGTGAAACTTCCAGAAAGTCATTTTCAGACATTCTCTGGTATATTTTCTATCTTTTATGAATATAATCCATTTAATAACTTTTAATCTTAAAAAGAACTTTTACGATAGCCGTTGTAAGAATTCCAGCTACAACAGCCTCAGGAATTCCAAATCCAAGAATAATTCCAAGAATCACGTCATAAATTCCAGCCACAGCCTGATTGGATGCAGCCGCATAGCTTTCACCAAAAAAAATGTAAATTCCATTCATGACCAGCAAAGTATTCGTCATGGATCCCACAATACCAGCAGTCCAAAGAGCCACTGTCTGGCTGCCCTTTATTTTATGAGCTGCCTTCATAATTAACTCATATACATAATATGCGGCTACTCCGATTAATACTCTCGGCACAATCGCAATAAAAACACTCCACATATTTCCACTATATCCGCCGATGGTAATAAAAGGACTGAACACAAAAGATGTGACGGTCGGAGTTAATGTGGCCTTAATTAAGCTGGTCATTCCAAATACAAAACCTAACCATGCGCCATATTTCGGTCCAAGAAGCAAAGCTCCGACGATAACCGGTACATGGATAATGGTAGCATTCATAAAGCCAAGAGGGATGTAGCCCAAAAATGGTACCACTGACATGGCAATAATGATTGCAGTGAATATCCCGGCAAGGGACATGTCCATAACTTTTTTTTCAATTTTCATTTTTTTCCTCCTGCTACTGTTCTTAATAATAAAGATACAATGCAATATAGTCACATAGGGATTATACAAAATTCATTGAAAAAGTCAATCCGTTTTTCCTCAGATTTACATAATATTTATCCCCAAATTGGGGATAAGATGTGGATAACTTCATGGATAACATGTGGATTATAATATTTTCATTGAAAAATCAACGGTTTTAATGTAAAATAGATTTAGATTGGGTTTATGTGCGTTTGTGGAGCTTTTTCAAAATTATCCACAGTCATACACATGTTTATACACATATTTAGGAGTACAGATATGCTGGAGAAAATTATAGAAAAATGGGACGAGATCCTGCTAAATATAAAGGATGAACATGATATCACAGATGTATCCTACAAAACCTGGCTCTTGCCTTTAAGGCCATATTCTGTGGATAAAGATATCCTCACCATTCTCGTGCCGGATGACCTATTTTTGAACTATGTGAAAAAGAAATATGAATTTTTGTTGAAATTCACAATTGAGGAGATCACCGGCATCCAGTGTGAAATTCGTTTTCTTTCAAAAGACAGTATAAAAGAAGAAACTTCAGAAAAAAAATTAATCAAAAACAATACAACATCTGTCAGCCAGCTCGCGATTCAAAATGCCAATCTGAATCCCAGATACACGTTTGAATCCTTTGTAGTGGGCAAAAATAACAATTTGGCCCATGCAGCGTCCTTAGCTGTCGCCGAATCTCCAGGAGAAATTTATAATCCGCTCTTTATTTATGGCGGCGTGGGACTTGGAAAAACCCATCTCATGCATTCCGTGGCGCATTTTATATTAAAAAATAACTCTAATGCGAAAATTCTCTACGTTACGTCCGAAAAATTCACTAATGAACTGATTGATGCAATCCGGAACAAAAATAACTTTTCTACAACGGAATTTCGAGAAAAATACAGAAATAATGATGTATTGTTGATTGACGATATCCAATTCATAATAGGCAAGGAAAGTACACAGGAAGAATTTTTCCATACCTTTAACGCCCTGTATGAGGCAAAAAAGCAAATTATTATTTCCTCAGATCGTCCTCCAAGAGAAATTGAAACACTGGAAGATCGTCTCCGTTCCAGATTTGAATGGGGGCTCACTGTAGATATTCAGCAGCCGGATTACGAAACGCGAATGGCCATCCTTCGTAAAAAAGAGGAACTTGAAGGCTACAACATTGATAATGAAGTAATTAAATACATTGCATCCAACGTAAAATCCAATATCCGTGAACTGGAAGGCGCCCTTACTAAAATTGTCGCTTTAAGCAAATTAAACAACAGAGAAATAAATATTGAACTGGCAGAAGAGGCTTTAAAGGATTTAATCTCCCCAAATGCCATTAAAGAAGTAACCCCACAGCTCATTCTAAATGTGGTATCAGAGCATTTTGGTATTAATTCCCTGGATTTAATTGGACAAAAACGCAGCAAGGAATTAGTATTTCCACGACAGATCGTTATGTATCTCTGTGGAGAAATGACCAGTGAATCTCTACAGAACATAGGAAAAGCCCTGGGTGGACGTGACCATACCACGATCATTCACGGAACAAAAAAGATTGCTGCAGAACTAAAAACGGATGATAATTTAAAAAATACCATTGATATTTTAAAAAAGAAAATAAACCCTCAGTAGCTGTGGAACAGGATGTGAATTTTCTGTTTATAAATTGTGGATAATTATTTAAGATTGAAAATCATTTTTACCCTGTGGATAAATCTCAAGTTATTAAACCTGTTTTTTAAAGTTACCCACAAGGCTTTAAACATGGACAAACCCTTATTTTTTCAGCCATAACAGACTTATTCACAAATTAACAGCCCCTACTACGAATGCGACGAAAATCTTTTATATATGTATCTATCATTTGCATTTTCAACTAGAAAGGAAGTTATCAACAACTATGAAACTGACATTTCAAAAGACCGCCCTTTTAAATGGAATTAATATTGTTCTAAAAGCTGTTCCATCCAAAACAACTATGCCTATTTTAGAATGTATTTTAATTGATGCCTCTACAAATGAAATAAAACTGACCGGAAATGATATGGAACTTGGTATCCAAACAACAGTAGAAGGAAATATTCTGGAAAAAGGAAAAATTGCTTTAGATGCAAAACTTTTTTCTGAAATTATCAGAAAACTATCTGATTCCGACTCTTTCGTTACCATCGAATCAGATGAAAAATTCAACACAACTATCACATGCGAAAATTCCGTTTTTCAAATTCAGGGAAAAGACGGCGAAGAATTTTCTTATCTTCCCTATATTGAAAAAAATAAATATATCTGTCTTTCTCAATTTTCATTAAAAGAGATTATAAGACAAACAATTTTTTCTATTTCCGTCAATGACAGCAATAAAATGATGACGGGTGAATTATTTGAAGTAAATGGGGAAGAGCTCAGAGTAGTATCTCTGGACGGGCATAGAATGTCCATCCGAAAGGTGCTTCTAAAAGATACCTATGAAAATACGAAAGTAATTGTTCCTGGTAAAACATTAAATGAAATCAGTAAAATTCTGACTGGCGATAATGAGAAGGAGGTACTGGTATTCTTTGGCACTAACCATGTTTTATTTGAGTTTGACGATACGATCGTAATTTCCCGTCTCATTGAAGGGGAATATTTTAAGGTGGATCAAATGCTTTCTAGCGATTACGCCACAAAAGTGACAATTAACAAAAAAGAATTTCAGGACAGTATTGAACGTGCCAGTATTCTGATTCGTGAAAATGATAAAAAGCCAATTATATTAAATATTGAAGAATCAAAAATGTCCTTAAAACTAAATTCAAGCTTTGGTACTATGAATGCGGAAATTTTAATTCACAAAACAGGCCAGGATTTGATGATTGGCTTCAATCCGAAATTTTTAATTGATGCACTGAGAATTATAGACGACGAGGAAGTGGCTCTTTACATGATGAATCCGAAATCCCCATGTTTCATAAAAGACGAAAATGAAAGCTATATTTATCTGATTCTTCCTGTCAATTTTAATGCTGCCAACGTATAAATATTTACGTAACAGTTCAGTTTTACATCTTTTCAGCATGTTTTTACTTGGAATCTTCGCAAAGTTGAACTGTTACAATATACAGGGTTAGGGTATATAAGAGGAGAAAAATGGAAATAATTCGTTTAAGAGATGATTTTATTAAGCTGGGCCAATTTTTAAAGCTTATGGGTTTGGCAGAGTCAGGCGTTGATGCCAAATATGAGATTCAAGAAGGAAAGGTCTCTGTCAACGGTACCGTGGAGTATCAGAGAGGGAAAAAGCTGTACCCTGGGGATATGGTATCCTATGACGGGAAGGAATTTAAGGTAGAAAAGTAGGACATTTTTTATGTTCATTGAATCAATAGAGCTTTTAAATTACAGAAATTATGAACAGTTACATATGGATTTCCATGAGGGAACGAATGTGCTTTATGGCGATAATGCCCAGGGAAAGACAAATATTCTGGAAGCAGTTTATGTGTGCAGTACAACAAAATCCCATAAGGGCAGTAAGGATAAGGACATTGTTCGGTTCGGGAAAGAGGAGTCTCATATTAAAATGATGGTACGAAGAGACGGAATTCCTTACCGGATTGATATGCACTTAAAAAAGAACAGAACAAAAGGCGTTGCCGTAAACGGGGTTCCCATAAAGAAAGCCAGCGAGTTGTTTGGAATTGTAAATGTGATTTTTTTCTCTCCGGAAGACTTAAATATTATAAAAAATGGTCCAGCAGAGAGACGCCGATTCGTGGACTTGGAGTTATGTCAACTAAATAAAATATATGTCCACCACCTTGTTCAATATAACAAAGTGGTGGTGCAGAGAAATAAACTATTAAAGGATCTGGAATTTAATGTGTCCTTAAAAGAAACTCTGGATGTGTGGGATATACAGCTTATGAGATATGGAAAGGAATTAATAAATATACGGTCAGAGTTTATAAAAGGACTAAATGACCTGATTCATGATATTCACTTTCACCTTTCCGGAGAAAAAGAGGAACTGTTTATTAGGTATGAACCTAATGTGACGACTGATGAATTTGAGGAAACCTTAAAAAAGAACCGGTTTCAGGAGATAAAACAGAGACTTACCCTCACAGGACCTCACAGAGATGATCTGAACTTTATTGTAAATGGAACTGATATCCGGAAATTTGGTTCCCAGGGGCAGCAGAGAACGGCCGCACTTTCCTTAAAATTAGCGGAAATTGAACTGGTAAAAAGAACAGTAAGAGATTATCCGGTTCTTCTCCTGGATGATGTTCTTTCGGAGTTGGACAATAAAAGGCAGGAACATCTTCTTTCGGAGATTAATCATATCCAGACAATGATTACCTGTACCGGTTTGGATGAGTTTGTAAGCAGTAAATTTCAGATGGATAAAATTTTTAAGATTGTTGAAGGGACTGTCGAAAAGGGAGAGTAAAACAGTAGGCGTTGCAGATGGAAAATAAAGGAGGAACTTCATGAGCGCAGAATATGGAGCCGATCAAATCCAGATTTTAGAAGGACTTGAGGCTGTAAGAAAAAGACCGGGTATGTATATTGGAAGTACTTCTTCAAGGGGACTTCATCATCTTGTATATGAAATTGTAGATAATTCTGTGGATGAGGCTCTGGCGGGATATTGTGATTCCATTGATGTTCAGATAAATAAAGATAATTCCATTACCGTTATTGATGATGGACGCGGCATTCCTGTTGATATTCAGAAAAAGGCTGGTCTTCCGGCAGTGGAAGTAGTATTTACAATTCTCCATGCGGGAGGAAAATTTGGCGGCGGAGGATATAAGGTTTCCGGCGGCCTTCATGGTGTGGGTGCTTCCGTGGTAAATGCGCTTTCTGAGTGGTTAGAGGTGGAAGTATGCACAGAGGGGAAGATATACAGGCAGCGGTATGAACGCGGAAGAACTATGTATCCCTTGAAAATGATTGGGGAGTGTCCGGCGGATAAACATGGAACCAAAGTATCGTTTCTTCCGGATAAAGAAATTTTTGAAGAGACAGTTTATGATTATGATACCTTAAAAATACGTCTTCGTGAAACTGCGTTTTTGACAAAAAATCTGAAAATAACTTTGAGAGATGACAGGGAAGAAAAAAAAGAAAAGACGTTTCATTATGAGGGTGGTATCAAGGAATTTGTCACTTATTTAAATCGTAGTAATGTTGCTTTGTATGATCAGGTGATTTACTGTGAAGGAAATAAAGATGGTCTTCTGGTGGAAGTTGCCATGCAGCATAATGATTCCTATACAGAAAATATTTATAGTTTTGTTAATAATATCAACACTCCGGAAGGAGGAACACATCTAACAGGCTTTAGGAATGCCCTCACAAAGACTTTTAACGATTATGGAAGAAAAAATAAGCTGCTAAAGGACAGCGAACCGGCTCTTTCCGGCGAAGACATTCGTGAAGGAATGACAGCAATCATAAGTGTAAAAATTGAGGAACCTCAGTTCGAGGGACAGACAAAACAAAAACTGGGAAACAGTGAAGCCAGAGGGGCTGTGGATGGAATTGTAAGTGAGCAGCTTACTTATTTTCTGGAGCAGAATCCCACTGTGGCAAAATCTATTGTTGAAAAATCTGTTTTAGCTCAGAGAGCCCGTGCAGCGGCAAGAAAAGCCCGTGATTTAACAAGAAGAAAAACTGCTCTGGATGGTCTTTCTCTCCCTGGAAAGTTAGCTGACTGTTCCAGTAAACATCCGGAAGAATGTGAAATCTATATTGTAGAGGGAAATTCTGCCGGAGGTTCTGCAAAGGATGCAAGAAATAAAAGCACCCAGGCGATTTTACCTCTTAGAGGAAAGATTTTAAATGTGGAAAAGGCAAGACTGGACAGAATTTATGGAAATGCGGAAATACGTTCCATGATTACGGCCTTTGGAACAGGAATACATGAGGATTTTGATATAACCAAGCTCCGTTATCATAAAATTATTATTATGACTGATGCTGATGTGGACGGAGCTCATATCAGTACATTGCTTTTAACTTTTATTTACCGGTTTATGCCAGAACTTATTAAACAGGGATATGTGTATCTGGCCCAGCCGCCGCTTTATAAGATCGAAAAAAATAAGCGTGTATGGTATGCTTATGATGATGATGAGTTAAATAAAATCTTGAAGGAAATCGGCCGGGATCAGAACAATAAAATCCAGCGTTATAAAGGACTTGGCGAAATGGATGCCGAGCAGCTTTGGGAGACAACCATGGATCCTGAAAGAAGAGTATTGCTTCGTGTCACCATGAATGAAGAAATGACTTCGGAAATAGACCTTACATTTACAACTCTAATGGGAGATCAGGTAGAGCCGCGGCGCGAGTTTATCGAACTGAATGCGAAATACGGAACTCTTGATATTTAATGCGGCAGGATCGGTGTATGCCGGAAGGAATGAGAAGGGTGGAAGAAAAAGATGGAACCGAATATTTTTGATAAAATTCATGATGTGGACTTAAAAAAGACCATGGAAAAGTCATATATTGACTATGCCATGAGTGTTATTGCTTCAAGAGCTCTTCCTGATGTTAGGGATGGTTTAAAACCAGTTCAGAGACGCGTACTCTATTCCATGGTAGAACTTAATAACGGTCCGGATAAGCCTCATAGAAAGAGCGCGCGTATTGTTGGTGATACCATGGGTAAATATCATCCCCATGGCGACAGCTCCATTTATGGGGCGTTAGTTAATATGGCCCAAAGCTGGTCCATGCGGTATATGTTGGTGGATGGTCATGGAAACTTTGGTTCCGTGGACGGAGATGAGGCGGCGGCCATGCGTTATACGGAAGCAAGGCTCAGTAAAATCTCCATGGAAATGTTAGCAGATATCTATAAAGATACTGTTGATTTTGTGCCAAACTTCGACGATACAGAGAAAGAGCCGGTAGTTCTGCCCTCCAGATTCCCAAATCTTCTGGTAAATGGTGGTACAGGAATTGCTGTTGGGATGGCTACCAATATTCCACCTCACAATCTTCGTGAGGTTATTTCTGCTGTGATAAAGATTATTGATAATCAGGTGGAGGAGGACAGAAAAACATCCATAGAGGAAATTTTACAGATTATAAAAGGACCTGATTTCCCCACAGGAGCAGAAATATTGGGAACCAGAGGCATTGAAGAGGCATACCGTACGGGTCGTGGTAAAATCCGTGTGCGTGCCGTGACCAATATCGAAACCATGCATAACGGAAAGAGCCACATTATTGTCACAGAGCTTCCGTATCTGGTGAATAAGGCCCGTTTGATTGAAAAAATGGCGGAGCTGGTAAAATTAAAAAAGATTGACGGTATCACAGCCATCACTGATGAATCCAACCGGGAAGGTTTAAGAATTAATATTGAACTTCGCAAAGATGTCAATGCCAATGTAATTTTAAATCAGCTTTTAAAGCATACCCAGCTTCAGGATTCCTTTGGCGTTATTATGCTGGCTTTAGTAAATAATGAGCCAAAAGTTTTAAATATTCTTCAAATGTTGGAATACTATCTGGAACATCAGAAGAATGTGGTGACCAGAAGAACCAGATATGATTTAAATAAAGCAAAAGAAAGAGCTCATATTTTAGAAGGGCTTTTGAAAGCTCTTGATCATATTGATGAAGTAATTCGCATTATCCGTGGTTCTTCCAACGTTGCAGAAGCAAAGTCGCAGCTTATGGAACGGTTTGGACTTTCTGATGTACAGTCCCAGGCCATTGTCGATATGCGTCTTCGTGCATTGACAGGTTTGGAAAGAGAAAAACTGGAAAATGAATATGCGGAATTAAAGAAAAAAATTAAAGAATTAGAAGAAATTCTTGCGGACGAGAAAAAACTGCTCGGTGTCATTCGAGAAGAAATTCTTATAATTTCTGATAAATTCGGAGATGACAGAAAGACAAAGATTGGATTTGATGATGATATGTCTGTGGAAGATTTGATTCCTGATGATGATGCTGTCATTGCCATGACGAATCTTGGGTATATAAAGAGAATGTCTGTTGATAATTTCAAGAGCCAGAACCGAGGTGGTAAAGGAATTAAAGGGATGCAGACCATAGAAGAAGATTTTATTGAAGATCTTCTTATGACAACGAATCATCACTATATCATATTTTTTACCAATACAGGCCGGTGCTATCGTCTGAAGGCCTACGAAATTCCGGAGGCAGGCAGAACTGCGAGAGGTACGGCTATTGTAAATCTTCTTCAGCTACAGCCAAATGAAAAGGTTACAGCTGCAATTCCCATGAAGGAGATTGACAATGAAAAATATTTTGTGATGGCTACAAAAGGCGGAATGATAAAGAAGACCAGAATGTGCGAATACGCTAACATGAGAAAGACTGGTCTTCAGTCCATTTTGCTGAGAGAGAACGATGAGTTAATTGAAGTAAAAATGACGGATAATACAGAGGATATTTTTCTTGCTACCAGGAATGGCATGTCAATTCGATTTAAGGAAACGGATATACGCATTACAGGCCGCGTTTCTTACGGGGTCATCGGAATGAAGCTTTCTGGCGGTGATGAAGTCGTGGGAATGCAGATGGAAAGTCAGGGCGAATATATGTTAGCTGCTTCAGAAAAAGGTTATGGAAAAAGAACGCATATTTCTGAATTTAAGAGACAGCTTCGTGGTGGAAAAGGACTTCTTTGTTATAATGTGACAGAAAAGACAGGAACTTTGATTGGTATGAAGCTGGTAAATGACGACAGGGATATTATGCTCATTACAAATGAAGGAATTTTAATCCGTATGGGTGTTTCTGATATTTCTGTGATTGGAAGAAATACATCTGGTGTAAAATTGATGAGTATTGATTCAGAGTCTAACGTACGTGTGGCTACCATTGCAAAAGTAAGAGAGAGCAGCCGTTCAGAGGATGAAGAAATAGAAGAGAATATGCAACAATAAGAAAACTGAACAGTTATGAAACTATTTATTATTTAGGAGGCATGTATGAAATTTTCAAAGGAACAGGCATTGCAGAGTATTGACAGGGAACGGGAAGCTGTCTGCTGTGCAAGTGACAAAATTTGGGATAACCCTGAAACTGCATTTCAGGAAATGAAATCCACAGAAATTCTTTGTAATCTTTTAGAAAAAGAGGGATTTTCCGTAGAAAAAAATCTTGCAGGCATTGCAACTGCCTTTTCCGGACGGTTTGGAAACGGAAAACCTATAATTGGGATTTTGGGGGAATTCGATGCACTCTCTGGCCTGAGCCAGGAGTCGGAAAAGACAGAAAAAATTTCCATTGTTGATGGAGCCCCAGGTCATGGATGCGGTCATAATCTCCTGGGGGCAGGTTCTGTGGCGGCCGCCATTGCAGTGAAGGAGTATTTAAAACAAAATGGGAAAGAAGGAACTGTTGTATTCTTTGGGTGTCCCGGAGAGGAGGGCGGTTCTGGAAAAAGTTTTATGGCCAGGGATGGCGTTTTTGATGAACTGGATTTTGCGATCACCTGGCATCCGGGTGATCAAAATATGGTTTCCGTAGGAAGTTCTCTTGCTAACTATCAGATTATTTACAGGTTTTATGGTACGGCAGCTCATGCGGCTGCCTGTCCAGAGAGCGGACGAAGCGCATTGGATGCTGTGGAATTAATGAATACGGGTGTTCAGTATTTGCGTGAACATGTGATTCAGGAGGCAAGAATTCATTATGCGATTACTAATACAGGGGGATTTTCTCCCAATGTGGTACAGCCATATGCAGAAGTACTGTATTTGATTCGTGCGCCTAAAAACCAGCAGGTAAAGGAAATTTATGAACGTGTCAATGATATTGCCAAAGGCGCTGCCCTTATGACAGGAACCAAAATGGAGATGCAGTTTGTAAAGGCATGCTCTAATCTGGTGGATAATACAGTTCTGGAAGAGGTTCTTCAGAAAAATCTGGAAGAGATTGATAGATACTCTTATACAGAAGAAGAGGTTTCTTTTGCAAGGAAAATTTCCGATACATATGGCGGATATCAGGTAGATTTGCAGCAGATATTAGGCCGATACGAAAAATCCAGAAAGAAAATGGCCGAGGAAATCCTGGCTCCTCATTTGAATGATGTACTCAGTGATGTGGTGGTTCCGCTTATGGATACAGAAGTTTGCATGGCAGGTTCCACAGATGTTGGAGATGTCAGCTGGGTGTGTCCAACGGCTCAGATTAATACAGTGACGGAGGCAGCAGGTACCCCAGGTCACTCCTGGCAGCAGGTATCTCAGGGAAAATCTTCCGTAGCTCATAAAGGAATGTTGTATGCCGGTAAAGTAATGGCAGGGGCTATCATTGATGTTCTGGAAAATCAGGAGCTAATTGAAAAAGCAAAGGAAGAATTAAGAAAGAGAGTGGGAATTGGAGGTTATATTCCACCAATCCCTAAAGATATCAGGCCCATGGCCATTAATCCTAAAAAATAAAGTCGGGGGATATTGTGGAAAGCCATATGGAATTTTCATTACACTGTGGAAAACCATATGGTTTTTCTTGCTTAATATAGAAAAAAATAATACAATGAAAACCAGGGGAAAAATAGATAGGGGGAGTTATTATGAAGCAAAAAGAAATTTTAACAGAAGCGTTTATGATTGTGGTGGGAACAATCATTATCACCATGGCAGTTTATTTCTTTATGATTCCGAGCCATGTGACTGTGGGAAGTGTTTCTGGTTTTGCAACTGTCCTTGTACACTTCATTCCGTTGAGAATATCAGTAATTACTTTTATTTTAAATGGAGTCTTACTGATTGTTGGATTTATTTTTATAGGCAGAGATTTTGGAGTTAAAACCATCATAACTTCCATGCTCCTTCCTGTTTTCATGGGAGTTTTGGAAATTATATATCCAAATAATGAATCTATTATGGGGGACTCGTTTTTGGATATGATATGTTACCTCTTTGTTGTAAGTATAGGACAGGCAATTTTGTTCCAATGGAACGCATCCTCCGGAGGGCTTGATATTTTAGGAAAAATTATCAATAAATATTTCCATATTGAGCTGGGAAAAGCAATTTCTATGGTGGGGCTCTGCGTAGCTTTTTCTTCTGCCTTTGTTTCAGATAAGAAGGCAGTTGTATTGAGTGTTTTGGGAACCTACTTAAGCGGGATTGTTTTAGATCATTTCATATTTGGTTTTAATATCAAAAAGAGAGTTTGTATTATTTCTGAAAAAGAAGAAGAAATTGCAGATTTCATTTTGCACCAGCTTCACAGCGGCGCTACTTTTTATGAGGCAACAGGAGCTTATGATAATAAGAGCCGTAGAGAAATTATTACCATCGTCAATAAAAATGAATATGCAAAATTAATAAGTTTTATTTCCAAAACAGATCCCAATGCATTTGTGACAATCTATGCGGTCAATGAAATAATCTACAAGCCAAAGGTATAAAGGAGGGAAGATTATGAGAAATATTTCTGTAAATGATATAACTAAGAATGTAAAAGAGATGTGTATAGAAGCTAATCATTTTCTTTCTGATGATATGAAAAAGGTATTTGACGAAGCGTTGAAAAAAGAGGAAGCTCCTCTTGGAAAACAAATTTTAAATCAGATTGAAGAAAATCTGGAAATTGCCAGAACAGACATGATTCCTATTTGTCAGGATACGGGAATGGCTGTTATTTTCATAAAAGTTGGACAGGAAGTACATCTGGAGGGAGGAAATCTGACAGATGCCATCAATGAAGGGATTCGTCAGGGATACGTGAATGGATATTTAAGAAAATCTGTTGTCCGCGACCCTATTGACCGGGTAAATACAAAAGATAATACGCCTGCGGTTATCCATTATGAAATTATTGACGGAGATAAAATTGATATAACTTTGTCTCCAAAAGGATTTGGCAGCGAAAATATGAGCCGAATTTTTATGCTAAAACCGGCAGATGGAATTGAAGGCGTAAAAAAAGCAATACTTACAGCAGTACGTGATGCAGGACCAAACGCGTGCCCCCCTATGGTAGTGGGGGTGGGAGTTGGCGGAACTTTTGAAAAGTGTGCTTTAATGGCAAAGCATGCTTTAACAAGAAATCTTTCGGAGGAGTCTCCGATTCCCTATGTGAGGAATCTGGAAAAAGAAATGTTGGAAAAGATAAACTGTCTTGGAATTGGTCCAGGAGGACTTGGCGGAACTGTAACAGCGTTCGCCGTTAATATTGAAACATATCCAACACATATTGCAGGTCTTCCGGTGGCGGTTAATATTTGTTGTCATGTGAACAGACACGTACATCGTGTAATTTAGCATGGAGGAATGAGAATGGATAAATACATACAGGTGCCCATTAAAAAAGAAGACGCGAAAAGTCTGAGAGCCGGCGATTATGTTTATCTGACAGGGACTATTTACACAGCGCGGGATGCCGCACATAAAAGAATGCAGGAAAATCTGGATGCAGGAAAAGAGCTTCCGATTTCTATGGACAGAAATGTAATTTACTATATGGGACCGTCCCCGGCCAGAGAAGGCCGTCCCATAGGCTCTGCAGGTCCAACCACGGCCAGTAGAATGGATAAATATGCCCCAAATCTTCTGGATATGGGGTTAGGTGCAATGATTGGGAAAGGAAAGAGAAATAAGGAAGTGGTCGATGCCATTGTCAGAAATGGCTCTGTATATTTTGCTGCCATCGGCGGCGCTGGAGCATTACTGTCAAAAAGAATTTTAAGTTCAGAAGTAATTGCTTATGATGATCTTGGAACTGAAGCTATAAGAAAATTAGAAGTAAAGGATTTTCCCGTTGTGGTTGTAATTGATTCGGAGGGAAATAATCTGTATGAAACAGCGGCAGATGCATACGCAAAATAAAGGATACGAATTTCATGAACAGAATCACATACATGGTAATGAAGAATATTTTTCGTGTTCCGGCATGGTTTTATAAATTATGCAGACTGGGAAGAGAAGAAGATACGCATACAGAACAGGAAAGATATGATTTCTTACGGGAAATTGTTAAAAAAGTAAATAGAAGCGGCCGTGTCGCTATAGAGGTCCACGGCTGCTCAAATTTACCGGAGAAAAATGGATTTATTATGTTTCCTAATCATCAGGGATTATTTGATGTTCTGGCGATTATTGAGGCCAGCCCATATCCTTTTGGTACGGTAATAAAAAAAGAGGCGGCAGATATTATACTTATAAAGCAGGTAGTTCGTTTGCTTCATGGGCTGTCCATGGACAGAAAAGATATACGCAGTTCCATGAAAATTATTAATCAAATGACAGAAGAAGTAAAACAGGGCAGGAATTATCTTATTTTTCCGGAAGGAACCAGAAGCCGCCAAGGGAATGAAATTCTGGAGTTTAAGGCCGGAACTTTTAAAAGTGCAGTTAACGCTAAATGTCCTATTGTTCCTGTAGCGCTGATTAACAGCTTCAAACCTTTTGATATTTCTTCCATAAATAAAGAAACTGTGCAGGTACATTTTTTAGAACCTATTTTGTATGAACAATATATGGAAATGAAAACAACAGAAATAGCATATCTTGTACATGATAAAATTCAGGCAGAAATTAATTTAACAGTCCAGCCTTGTGAAGATTCCATGTAAAAGATGCGTAGAGAGCTTGTTTTCATAAGTGTTTTTACCAGTATAACCCACCTTGAATAGCTATATGTTTCGTTGGTCTGCTTTCCTAATTGCACAAAGAAAAAAGTGGAAACTAGCGCCGCTACTTCTTTGCTTTTTCCTTCGTACTCTCAAAAAAGCATCCTCATCGAGACAGAACGGTATTTAAGGTGGGTTATATCAGTATTTTAATCTGATTATATTTTGCATAACAATCATATCAGTCAACGATGCCACCACATCACTTCCTTCCTCTGCCTTGCAGGCTGACAAAATATTCGGTACTGGCAGTGCGATTACTGGCCGGATGGAGCACTAGAGTGTGTCTGAAAATTAAAAAATGCACAAAATCTGGCGAGAAGTAGTACA
>CAJUDN010000045.1 GCA_910585355.1 uncultured Lachnospiraceae bacterium | reverse complement strand
TTCCTTTGGCTGTTTGCTAATTACTTCCGATAATCGTCCTTATAAAAACTGTTTAAGAAACAAAATGCAAAAAGCAATAGTTAGACCATCCTTTGGTGGATGGAAGCAGAGTGGCTATAGTGGTTTTGTGAATCTATCGAGATTTTTTATTTCCAGAGACAAAGTGCCAAGGATATTATCGCAGAGAATGGTGAGCGGGACAGGCATTCTTTCGGACTTGTTGGAGCCTGCCGGAGAGTACTGTTTTCTCTTCAGTGGAGAGGGTGGTATGTGCTGCCATCAGCTTCATCAATGACTCTTCCTTAACCTCGTCATCGAAACCCCTTAACGCTGTGAAGAGAGGGAATATCTTCGCCCGGTTTCCAAGGTTCACCCGGGGATGGCGGTGGAATGGGGATTTCCCAGACTATTTTTGAATCTTTTTCTTTCTTACTCGTTGCCTTTTCTTTCTCACTCTGATATAATGAGAGAGAAAGAAAAGAAAGAAGGGTTAATTTTCGATGATGTACGAGAATGACAATATTGAATTTAAGCAAGAGTATGTTCCTGAGATACGCAAGGAAGTGGTTGCCTTCGCCAATGCTGATGGAGGTACCGTACTGATTGGTGTGCGAAAGGACGGTATGGTCATCGGCGTGAACGAGCCGGATGAAGTCATGCTCCAAGCAGCAAATTCCCTGAAGGATTCCATTGCTCCGGATGTCATGCCCTTCGTATCTATTCATGCAGCCGAACTGGATGGAAAGGAAGTTGTGGAGATAGAAGTGTCCACAGGAACCAACCGCCCTTATTATATCCGGGAAAAAGGGCTGAAACCTGGAGGGGTATATGTCCGCAAGGGGAGTTCATCCCAGCCTATGACGGATGAAGGGATTCGGGAGATGATTATTGCAAACAGCGGGCGGACATTTGAAAGTATAAGGAGCCTGAACCAGAACCTTACCTTTGAGGCATTGGCACAGGAGATGCAGATTAGAAATATAGAGTTCGGAAGGCCGCAGATGCTGACGATGAAACTGATTGGCGGTGATGGGTTGTATACAAATCTTGCATATCTCTTGTCGGATCAATGTGAAACAACAACGAAGGTTGCTTTATTTCAAGGAGCAGATAAAGCAGTTTTCAGAGACAGAAAAGAGTTTTCGGGATCGATACTCAGGCAGTTAGAGGATGTGTACCGGTTTCTTGATTTGAATAATAAGACAAAAGCTTTTTTCTCCGGCCTAAACAGGTCGGACAGGCGCGATTACCCGGAGGAAGCGGTCAGGGAAGCGCTTCTTAACAGCATTACGCACAGAGATTATTCCGTCGGGGGAAGTAACCTTATTAACATCTATGATGACCGCATGGAGTTCGTTTCCCTAGGCGGATTGATCCCAGGCCTGGAGCTCGAATCGATCTTCCTTGGAGTGTCCAGGTCAAGGAATTCGAACCTGGCTGCCGTGTTGTACCGGATGCGCCTGATTGAAAGTTACGGCACTGGAATAGAAAAGATCCAGAGAGTGTACGCGGAATCTGTGAGGAAGCCGGAATTTGAAACGGCAAAGGGAGTCTTTCGGGTTACTCTGCCAAATCGTAATGAAGAAGCCCCTGCGTCTGAGAACACAGTTCCCAGACGGGAGGAAGAATCACGCCACAGGCAGGGTGCAGAGGCAGAAAAGGAACTGCTCCTTTCTTACGCAAGGGAAAAAGGTATGGTCACGCGAAAGGAAACGGAAGAGCTGCTTGAGATTGGCTCCACCAAGGCGTTCAAGATTTTGAAGGAGCTCTGCGACGCGGGTTATCTGAAAACGGAAGGCAGCGGACGGCTCAGCAAGTATGTAGTAAATAATTAAAAAACTGAAATAATTGTATCTGATGATTTCTGTATAACACTCTATGAAAAGCTCACAGATAAATTTGAAGATAATGATGTAGTAAGCATGATTACCGGGTATCATGATCGGGATATCGTAGATATTAACCTTTGGAACATGAGCCGCCGCGTCCTGAAACGGGATGTGGATAAACCATGATGGACATGACGGCCGATAAGTGCAATATGAACCTAAGAACTGTAAGGCCGTTTTTCCGGATGATGAGGGATGTATATGAAAATCTATGGTAAAAAGCAACAAAAATGGAGCAATAAAACGGTTGCGGCGGGCTGCAATGGCTCGCAGAATTATCAAATAATACAGCATATTCTTGTTTTGGGCGGGAGGTGACACTACCCTTTTTTGCCCTTCTAAAATAGATTGACATGGAAATATAGAGGTAAACAATCATGACCTGTGGTCGTCCAATTGAAAAATCTTATGATGTATCTTCCCTCATGGAAGAACTGCTCAAAATTACCGCAGAAGTATATAACACTACAAGCGAAATTAAAACGACAGCTTTAGAACTTGGCCTGCCGCCAAATAAGATCAAAAAGCTGCTGATTACAGCCGGTGTGCTTAATTATCCGGAGACACAGCAGATTCAGGAGTTACAGGCTCAGGGGAAGAGTATGGAAGAGATTCAGGAGAGTCTGGGATTAAGCCGCTCGGCAATTAATACCTATCTGCCGTATAGCAAGGTGATCTACAAAATGAACGAGATCAGCCAGAACGCGGAGAGGGTGAAAAAATATAAGGAACGAAAAGCGGCTGTGGAAGAGTTGGAGGCAGCGCTTGCGATGGTGACAAATGCGAATAGAAATGATAGGATGAATGCGGATGGCATAGGCCGCACAGAAGCTGCTTTATGGACCTGCATCATCGCATTCCAGCACTATCCTTTCCATACGGCATCTGGCCTGCCGTTCACATACAGACTGAAAGCAGGTAGAGACGGCGCGTACACAAAAGAACTGTTCATCGACCGCCGCGAGAACAGTAAGAGCCTGGCGTGGAGCAGTATCCGTCTGGCATTTTTCAAAGCGGTAGAGAAGATGGATACTGTGTTCGACCGCCCGAAAGCAGTAGGTGATATCCGGGGAATCAGTTATATCTACAGCCTGCTCTGGCGCTTCGGGGTGATTCAGGTGCCGAGAGAAATTGCTGAGAGGCTGGGAGGGAGGAAACGGTAACGCGAGCATAGCGTATTGGCTCATTTATATTTAACTAAATATATATTTGTATAAATCTGTTTACAGTATATATTACTGGTACTATATATTAGACTAAATATAAATAGGCATATGAAGTGTTTTAGAGACTTGTATACATTTAGCTGAATAATTATTCCATATAATGCCATTCTGTGCTATGCTATTTACAAATGATAAGGCCAGAACCAAGCTGCAATCGTTCTACCCTAAGTTCGGTTCTGCAGATGAAAAATAATTTAGATAAATATAAATAAACTGTTACATTAGAGACAGAAAAACGGCGCATACCCCTGATACCAGAAACGGAAAACGCTCCTTTTTCTACTTTGTGTACAAGTGCAGTTCTATCAGAGTTCCTTTTTTCACTTCTGTTCCACCACTTATTGATTGTTCAGCTACATAAGGAGTATCATTTTCGTTTCCTGAAATATCACCCTCATACCACCAGACCTGATAATCTAAATCAGCCTCACTCAGCAGCTCTACTGCCTCATCCTGGGTACATCCTGTTACCGAGGGGACAATTGTATAATCAGATATCTCATCTGCAGTCTCGATATTATCTGATATATGAAGTCTTATTTTACATCCCTTTTTTACCGAAATTCCTGGTTCCAATGATTGCTCAATAACATATATGAGTTCGTCCGAATCATCAGAAAAGTCTTCCTCATACCACCAGACCTGAAAAATGAATCCCAAATTGCTCAAAAGCTCTGTAGCATCTTCCTGCAATAGCCCGATAACATCAGGGACTTCAACATATTCCTCCAGAGCACTCTCACCCTCATCTGTATAGTCTTCCAGTACTTGGACATACAGGTCAATGATACTGCCAGCTTCTAAAATTTCATCGATATCAGACTGGTCAATAACAACAGCGGAATATGTATCAAGATCTTCGGGATAGTATGGTTCTTCAGATTCAAAACAGATATTGACAAAAAAACCTCTGTCCAACAATAAAGGCCAAGCCTCATCCAGATACATATCAATAACGCTGGGAACTCTGGCCGTATATGATTCAGGAGCGTCTGGGTCGCCAGGACACGTTTCCGGAGGGACAGAGTCGGAGGTTTCCGGACCAGATACTGAGGTATCTGCCTCTTTTGTACTGGGAACTGCTGAAGTTGTCTCTGCTTCTGGCGCACTGGGGGCAATTGTGGGCAATTTAGCTTCAGGTATATTGGAAACTTCGGATTCTGAAATGTCTGAGACTGTCGTGGCAGTTTCCGGTTCCAGTGTACTGGCAATTACTGTTGAAGCTTCCGATTCCTCTTCCACGGAAGCTGTTGTACCATACGTGGTTTCTGATTTATTTAACAAAAAACTTATTCCACCAAAAACCGTGATCCCTAATATGGAGCATATCGCGGCAAGCATTTCAATTCCTTCCTTATACTTTTTCATTTCATTTTCACCTTCCCTTTAATAAGTTTGAATTTATATATACTCAATACGTGTATCTAATCTGTTTATCAATTAACAAAGGCATTCATGCTGTCTTATTAAAAAACATTATGAAAATGAACGGAGCAATATGGGTAGTATAACTTGGTAAGCTATATAAGTCAAGGACGGTGTTATAAAGCATAATTCAGCAGTAACAGTTCAGCGAACAAGGAATCGTTACACTTGTTTTATGTACAACGGGACAACCAAAATTTAATCATCATATATAGGGAAAACGCAAGCCTTACCCTCCACCAGTAATTCGACAAAAACAGATACTTTCTCATAAAACTCTACATTGATGTTACATATATTTTTATGATTAAATATTATTTAAGGGGAGGGAATACGGATGCTTTTTCGCGATAACGAGGTCAATTTGCAGGAATTGGCGAATAGAATTCGTGATAAACAGATCGTTCCATTTTTCGGAGCAGGCATTTCTGCTGATATCTTTCCGGTATGGAGACGTTATCTTCTGGCTCTGAACGAGTCGGGGGACCGAAAGGTCCAGGCCTGGGTCGAAGGCGAGCTTAACAGTGAGGGATGTGACTACGAAAGCATTCTTCAGAGGCTTTTGACGGAATATCATCGGCAATTTTATGATGAAACCCAGAAGATTTTCAGCACCAGGAAAATTTCCGGCGAAAAACTCAGACAGGCTGTCTGGGAGTTCCCCAGGTTATTCCAGGGGCCGATGATAACAACGAATCTGGATCAGGTGCTTGAATGGGTATACCGCGGCAGCAATCGCCCGGTTACAGTGGGTCTGACCGGAGAAACCGGCTTCATCCGTGACAAAATGATCGCATCAGAGCTTTGTCTCTGGAAAATCCATGGAGACATTGAAAAGACAGATACCTGGGTTTTGACAAAAGAACAGTATGACTCTTTATACAGCAATAACAAATTTATAGACCTGTTCCGTGTTTTCCTTGAAAATAAAATGCTGCTGTTTATAGGAGCCAGCCTGAAGTCAGATAAGGTGGTTGCACTTCGTAAAGCGCTGTATGAGAAAAACTATCATATCTGCCATTATGCCATATTAAACGCGCCGGATGATGAGGACGAATTTATTGAGGAACAGAAAAGGCTGTGGAGCCTTGGAATCAAGCCGATCTGGTATACGGTAAGGGATAAGGATTATTCTGAATTCGACAGACTCATATTTGAGCTGACGAGACGTGTGGGATGTCGGTTCCGGGAATCTTATTTACCTGCGGGAGTATCTGCCCGTCTGGCGGACAATGTCAGACGTAAAAAGGAACTGGAGCTGATTTCAGATAGATTAAAGGCATCCGGATTTGTGGTATTGACAGGAGCTGAGGGAGTCGGCAAGACGCAGCTTGCGTTAAGCTATGCCTGCGAAATTTCACAGGAAGACGTCATTTTTTTAAGCTGTGCCTCTAAAGAAAATTTTCAGCAGAGCCTTTATGATTTCCTTAGGAAAAGCGGCGGTCTGCTGCCTGAAACGGTACATATTTCCGAGAGAGATTACAAACGACGGTTTCGTGAAATTCTTTCAAACCGCAGGAATTATCTTGTGGTTTTTGATGGTGTCACAGAAGACGATCTGTTTGAATATATCACATCTCTCCCCGAAACAGGCCATTACCTGGTCACCACATGCCGCGGCAACCTGTCTTCTTTAGGAGAATCTCTGATTCCTGTTTCTGGAATGACAGATGAGGAGGCCGCACAGCTGTTGGCGAAAAAGAGTCCTCAGCAAAACGCGGGCGCCGGGATGGATAAAACGGCCGTTGCCCACCTGAATCACTACTGTGGCGGAAATGCCCATGGGCTGGCCTTGGCCGCCTCCTACATGGCCACAACCGGAGATGATATTGAGTACTTTCTCCATGATAATGTGCAGTTAAAAAAAAGCAAACGGCCTGGCAGGAATAGAAAAATATAATGGATGTAAATCCCCATACGGTTTTCTGCAGGAGAAATCAGAGACTGACGATTGTATGGGAGATGCACTTGCCCTTTTGCATTGGTGCAGTATTCTGAATCCTGATTATATCTGCATACCGTTTCTGGAACAGCTGACCGACTTTTCCAAAGAACGGCTGAATGATGGAATATCGGGGCTTCTCCGGTTTTCCATTATTAAAAGACATGGGAATCTGGTCCAGATAAATCAGCTGACACAAAATGAAGTACTTCAGATGATGAGGGAAAATGAGCTGCAAAATTATATAGAGCGGCTTGCTGCGTATTTGCAGAAGCGTCTTTTTCGTATCATCCCGGGTACATATGCATTTTCAGAAGAAGAATGTGTCATTATGCATGCACAATGGCTGCTCTCAGGCATAGAGGGAAGGCAGATTTGCAATATGGAGGCGTCCGGGTGCCTTCATGAAACCGTTGGAGAGTACCTCCTTCGGAAAGGTAATCTTAAGGCGGCTAAAAAACATCTGGAACAGGCAGTTCAGAATGAAGAAAGTCAGAAAATCGTCCATGCCTTTGGCTGCCTGGCCCTGGCTTTTCTGTATGAAACAGAAGGGCGCTATCAGAATATGCAGCAGATGTTCGAAAAAGTCCGGCCATTGGAAGAAGAATTCCGGAGAGATTTCCCAATGCGGTATTTTGAGCTCAAGCGACTGGAGGCATATCTCTATGACGACATGCAGAAAGAAAGAGAAACCCGATTGGCAGCAGAAGCCGCAGGAAAGCAGCTCACTCTCTGTAAAGAAGAATTAACAGAGGATGAAATATTTGAGCACAGTATGGACCTGGCCAATATTGAGGGGCATGTTCTGGTTCTGGGGAATCAGACTGCGATTGCGGAGGAAAAATACTATAAAATCATAACAGACTGTGAGTTGTATTTTAAGCAGAACTCCCGAACAATTCCGGCATATGCACATGCGTACTGCAATCTGGGGCATATAAGGATCCAATCCTCCGGGAATAATGAAGCGGCGATTTGTCTTTTTAAAAAGGCAGGAGATATTCTCAAGACCCTTTACGGTGAAATGGACCATCTTGATATAGCCGTTCAGCTGACCGGACTCGGCTGGTGTTATATGAATCAGAACGAAGATGGAGACGCTGACCGGGCAGGGGAATGCTTTGAAAAGGCTTTTGAAATAGTGTTTTGCAGACTCGGCTTTAAGGAACATCCCTATTGTGCACAGATTTGCCTAATGCAGTCAAGACTGGCTATGAGCCATGAAAGATATAAAGACGCCTGTACTTATTGCAGCCGGGGGATTGAAATTGCAGAGAAAGCCATTGCTTCGCCGGAAAGATCAAAATTACTTCGTTATTTATGGGAACAGCGTTTTAGCGCTTTGTTTTCTTTAATGGAATGTGAAAAAATTATATGGGACTTAAAAAAAGTGAAATGGTATCTTCCGGGTGTTAAACTCAGGCAGAGGATTCCGGCCTGGTGTAAAATCCAGTTTATGATGCTGGGTACAGAATTCCTGCGCCGTCTGCTTTTTCTTTTGAATTTTAAAAACAATCACAGAAAGTGAAGCAGACCACTCTGCTTAAAAGTCATCCAACCTGTATGGAAGGGGTGATGCCCATGCGGCACTCGTTTTATATCTGATTTTCAGATACTACGTCCGGGAAAAGGAGCCGGCATACCGATTGCCCTATTTCTGTGACCGCTTAAGCAGGAGGGCGGATAAGGATCTGACAGTCAGAAAGATTAGCAGTAAATGTATTGTAACAGGAAAGGAGAATCGTATGAATGTAAATGATCTGAACAGGTTGACAAACAGTCCGTCGTTTCGTGGCGGGGTGGAAAAATTTATTCAAAAAGCAGGGGAGGAAGCTGCAAAAAAACCTGATGCCCTCCCAAAACTGTTGGAAGCGATTGGAAAAACGATTCAGCAGATTATAAAATAAAGAAATCAGAAAAATATCCCGCAGAACCCAGCGCCTTTTGGCTCAGGAGCCCCTACGGGATATTTTCATTTTTGTGAATGCCGGATAATACCTGGCTGTTTCGGGCATTTCATCTAATCTTTTATTGTCCTCTTAAATAAAGGCCTCCATTGCATCTCCCGATATGTCCCTTCGAACCAGAAAGGTGTAATGGTATAAGTTGGCACACTGTCTTTTAAAAATACCATCTGTTGGGAATTATTATACCCCAGAGCTGAATTTCGCGCCCGTTCCTCATTCCAATTTTCCGAAAAGCAGCCATTCTGCTTTTTCTGTGAAACGATAATGTCATATCCCACGTTCTCCAGGAAATTTTTAACCAGCAGCAGCTGTTCTGCACTTTCAAATATATCTGTCTTCTCCAGGAGACGGCCAGCCATACTTTCAGCATATAGGAATGTTACGTTTTCTATGCCAAGCTCATGTAAGGCTTTTTCTGTATTGAGCTGGTTTTCAGGGTTGAACATAAGGTAACAGTATATCACTGTCATTGCTTTAAGCCGATCACGGTATTTGGGTTCCAGCGTTTCCACATGATGTTCTGATGTTGCCCGTTCTGAGGCAGGCACTCCCATATATTCCTGCATAATGGAAAGCAATTGTTTCCCGGAATAAGAGCCGTCATCAAAAAACACCACCGTCATTCGTTCTTCATCATCCAGAATTTCCGGAAGATTTTCTTTTATTATGATATTCGTCTTATCCAGACGAACATCATTAAAATAATACATGAGGTGCTTTCCGCTGTCGCCTGGCCCTCCTAACGGGAGAAGCAGGATCTCTTTATCTTTGATAGCTTCCCTTTGCAGCATCATGGTCAGATTATGTACAATAAAATTTCTGTCCAAAAATGTAGCGGCCATTAAAAGACGATATATTCCCTGAACAAGCTTTCTGGCCTTCGTTTTTTTCTCACAGGCACATATGATCTGCTTAAAAAAATATCGAATTTCTTCTGCTCCGACCAGGTAACCATTGGGCCCTTCATAGGTGGAAAACTTTTCCTTCACTTGTTGAATCTGGTTCTCCTGTATGTATTGATAAAGAATAGAATCCCGCACTAGAGTGTGTCTGAAAATTAACAGTTTCTAGTCAAAATGCCGAAAACTGACAAAAATAGTACTACAGTCGGCCCGTTATATCGCTTTTAAACACATGCTCACCCGGGTTTTACGAGCATTTTTGTACTATTTCTCGCCAGATTTTGTGCAATTTTTAATTTTCAGACACACTCTAGCTCCGGAGTATCATCATAATATCCTTTATTCAGTAGCTGTGTGTAGTATTTTCGGGCATCTGCCTGGCCGAATTTTCCACACGCAGCACATTCGTCTTTTAAAAGAACGTGGTATCGGCTATACAGTACTTTTTCAAGCGCCAGATACATCAGGTGTTTATTTTCCGCATTGGTCACAAAATATGAGGCGGAGCTGCTGGTCTCACGGCTGCTGACAAGTTCATAGCCGCGGAACTCACGTTTTTTTCCATTATAAAGGTTAATGGGAACCTGTATTTTACTGTGTCCATAAAGGATATTGGGCGGCTGGATGATTAGAATGTTATTCTCCTCTTTTGAAGCCTCCGCATTTCCCAAAAGCAGGTTGATTTCCTCATACTGTTCTCTCAAATGTTTCAGTAAACTTCTTTCTGCGTCTGAATTCAGGTTTGTCAGGACGTCATCAAATAAATGTTCTTTTGCGCTCTGAGTTCCCAGAAGAAATTCCGGCATGATGCAGGCAATTCTTTTTGCCATATTCCGGCTGAGGATATCATCCCATTCTCGCTGCACCTTTTGGATTTTTTCAATATCCGCTCTTGTCCGTGAGGACATTAATTGTTCAAAGAAATATCGGCTGAAGTCATTGTCTGTATATTCCAGAATTTCTGAAAAAGAAGAAAAAACAGGTTCCTGCAGGTTTGACAGTTCGTTCAATAACCCTCTTAACTCTGTTTCGGCAGTTAATACTTTATGGTGATAATATACACTGTCAAACATGATCGTTCTGGCAATACTTAACTGGAATAATGCTTTTTCAGCAGAATCCGCTATTGCCAGTTCATAAAATGGCTTTGAAGAATCGGAATCCATATGCCACAAATCCGATGTATTTATTTCTTTCGTCTCCACTACGCTGAGTTTCTGAGTCAACCTGGAGATATCCACTGCGACAGGAACGCGGGTAACATGGGAATCCCTGGAGAGGTAATCGCATTTATCTGCGTCAATCGGCCCATTAATTATGCTGCTGTATGGCAATACATTTCTGTCGACCGGAACACCGGCAATCAAGCCTGAAATATATTCCACTAAGGATTCCAGGCTCTCGTCAGAATCTATCGGAACACCCTCAAGTCGTTTTCCCACAACCTCAAGAAGACGCTTTACTTCCGGGGTGTTTACGATCATGCAGCTTAAAAGTTCATGCAGAGAAATACTTTTTCTCGCACGGCGTTCAAATTCTTCCAGCATTTCACTAATGATTTCATGACGCGGATATAGAGGACTTTTTCCAAAATAGTGTTCAGAAACATGACTTAGAAACATGTGCCCGGCATCATGGAAGATCGCCGCCAAGCGCACGACTGCCTTAAAGTAGTCCTGGTCCCTTTTAGAATTAATATTACATTTGTTTAAAGAAGTGGCCATTTTGTCGGCAAGAAAGACTACGCCGGTCGTATGGTAGAAGCGCGAGTAATCACTTCCGCAGTATACAAAATATGCCAATCCAAGCTGTTTTATTTTACGGAGTCTTTGCAAAAGCGGGGAGTCCAGAATATAGATTTCACCGGCAGAAAACTCAATATTTCCCCATACGGCATCAAAAATTTCCTTATTCCGACTACTCAGCTTGATACTTTCAAGATGAGCGTTATAGTTCTTTAACTTCCGGCTGGTAAACGCTTCTACCTCTTTAAATACTTCCTTAAAGGGCTCTTCCTCAAATAAATCGTAGAATGACATGGCACATCTCCAAATTTTTCTTATGAAAGACCGGCTCCGATTCTGAACTGATCGGCAATTTCCTGCATGATTTGTCTGTCAATACCAAGGCTGTTGTTTTGAACCAGTTCATCTGCATAGTTTTTTTCCAGCCGGATATTGGCTTTCACATAATATGGATTTTCCAGAGACACAAGACGTCCATTGAAGCTTTCAATTACTTTTGAAAACTGGCTGTAATCTCCCCGTGTCGAATATTTTAGAAAAAGCAAATCTAGTTTGTTGACATACGGGCCCAAATTTTTTTTATTGGTATCAAAATATTCCGCCATCCGATCCATTCCCTGTTTAAAAAGGGCATTATTAATCGGTATTGTACCTACCTCATCGATAAATAACGTTGCCAGGAATTGCTTTACAAATAATACTTTAGGATCCATTGAATTAACCTTTCTGGTATTTTTAATACCCTCGCCGCCGAAAGTGGCAAAAGGTCAAAACACCCACCATTAAGATATTCTTAGACTACCACAAAAGCACTGAATTTACAAGGAAATACGGCCACTTTGATGCTGTTTGATACTGTTTGCCGACGGATTTGTAACAGGAAGTTCAGATACCTTCTGAATTGTTACACAAATTCTTTCCGCAATCCGTCTGAAACCCAGGCTGTCAGGCAGTGGAAAAGACTCTTTTACTCCCTGCCTGTAATATCCCTTTTAAGCTTTGTCAGAAGTCTCTGTTTTCCATCGTCCGCCAGAGGCTCCTCATAAAGATACCGGTAAGCAAGCTCCTTACTTTTAAAAAAACCCTGTCTTACCATCTCTTCAATCTTTTCATCATTGTACTGTTGCTTAAGTGTCAGATATTTATGCGCCTTATCCTTATATTTTTTGTACCTTTCCTCCAGATACAGAACCTGAACATTCTGTACCATTCCAGCTTTCGGATGAAAATGAATCGTACAGTCCTCAACCGCGACAGTTTCCATATTGACGCCCATAGGAAGGTCCGGATACAGGTATGTACATTTGTCAATACCATTTTCGTAAGGACTCATGCCAAGGTCTGTTTCCAGCTTAAGCCCGTTGCAGTTTTGTCCACTGGGAACCAGATTAAAAAAGCACATCGCTAAAGCGGGATATTTTCCCTTCGGGAAAAAATGGTCAATCTCAAGGGTGCGCTTCTTTCCTCCCTCAGAGGTTTCAATGACATCCAGGTATTCCTCTTCGCAATACGGACATACAGTAAGCCCAATATTTTTAATAAAGGCATAGGCATTATATTTTGTAACGCTGTCCACATATTTTTGGCTTCCCGCGCTGAAATAACCGGAGTACAGCTTTCGAAATTCCTCAAACTGAAGATCCGCGGGATGGGTAATCAGCTTTCTTAAAGAATCCATATCCGCCAAGATGAAATCCGCGAGCCATTTCCAGTCATCATTCCTTTGGGCGGTGTCGAAATCGCCGTCTGCCGACATGATCTTTGTAATTTCACCATACAGTTTTTTCTGATATTCTCCGGTCTGTCTTTTTACATATGCGGTTACAGCGGCCCTGTGGGCCTCGCACGCCTCTGCCAGCCGGTCCGGACTAATCGGAATTCTTATCATACGTACCTCTCCTTAAATATTACGATATGGAGTCAAAAAGTATTTTGCCGGTCTCCAAGTCATGTATTGACGCACAGGCGTGTCATACATGATCTTTTTCCTCCGGTATCCTATGATTCAAAATTCTCGGGGGCATCCAGTTCTTCCAATGCGATTTCAAACGCTTTTCGGATCAGCCGGTCGCCGATATGGGGAACCATATCTCTGACCGACGCCAGAAACTCCGGCATCCCTTCCGTCCCGGATATCTTCTGCCTCTTGCATGTGATAAGCTTCCAATATGTATCCTGGAGAAAATTCCTGGAATACTCTCCAATGGTATAATCCAGAAAAAAGCCGTCGGCCAGAATCGTATAAATATTAGCTCCGAAATATTCCTTTTCCGACCCATTTTTTACAATGGCGTTTCCCGATTCCCGGTCTATGTCCAGACGCGTGATTTCCTGTGGAAGCACATCGGACAGCATGAACGGGGAATGGGTGCTGATGATAACCTGTACAGTGCCGGAATCCGAATGCTTTTCCATAATCCGGTAGAGACGGGAGAGAAACTGCCGCGCCAGCTCCGGGTGCATATACGCTTCCGGTTCATCCAGGAGTATGATCTTATCCAGATTTCTTTTCTGGCCTCTGCTGCGCGCAAATACAGCCAGATAATCCTCCATGCCCCCGAGGACCTTCGCATACTGGTATTCCCCTGTACTTAAACAGGTCAGTTCATAGGGCAGAAGCGCTTCTGTAAAAATACCGGCATCATCGGGAGTGTACTGCTCCATACGCTCGAATAAGTCCTCAAATAGCTCCCGGTACTCCGGCAATGCCATATCGACGACGGGAATGGTGCAGGTATCCACTGTAAAATATTTTTCATCCAGCTTTGAAAGAAAGTTTCCGATATCCCTGACGTCATCCATAATCTGCCAGAGCAGTCCATGGGGATCTCCGGTATCCTTCCGGTCGATATATTCCGCCAGCCAGATGCACCTCTTCACAATGGAAAGCTTTTCGCCGTCCGGAAGCACTGCCGCGTCAATGTCTTCGCTGTATTCTTTTTCCGTATAATAATCCAGAAATTCCTGATAAACGTCCTGTGTACCGGAAGCGTCCAGATTTTCCTCCGGAATTTTCTCTTCTGCCGTATAGCTCTGGATTTTCTCCGCCCATTTTCTTAAATACTTCCCATAATCCGCCCATAGATCATGGAGGAACATCTGCTTGTTTGTAAGTTCCTTTTTCTTTTTTCTGCCTCTCAGGCGTTTTCTCGCGTCTTCGTCAAAAACAGCCCGCTGCTCATCCTGTTTCATTTCATAAAAAGTCCAGTATTCGTTATCCACTGCCTCCGAAAGTTTTAACGGATATTTCTCGGCAAAATTATGAGTCGACAATACCAGGGACACCTTTCGTTTCCCATCCCCCGGCTCCACATTTGTCAGATAATCCCTTATATAATCACATACTCTCCAGAGAGAGGTCCGGTGATAGGGAAGAATCATCCTGGTAATCCAGGACCCGGACGCGGCATCATGCATTCTCCTTTCATCCTCATAGGGCGGACGGGCAAAGGCATGGATATCGTAACAGTTTATGACCAGAGCCATATCTCTGGCCGGAAGACTGGAAATCTCCCGTTTGTATCCATATTCCTGAATTTCCGTAAAAACATCTGCTGTTTCTCCCACGGCAGGCGGCCGCTTTATGGAGAAGCGCACAGTCCTCAGCGTGTCCATGCGCCGGGCATTCTCCTTTATAAAATCCGGCATGGTCCTATCTTCACGCATTTTTTTCGCAGGAAACTGCCGGATATCCACATCACATATTTCGAGAAAGAACTCTTTTTCATTGATTTTATAAAGCATGAAATAGGAATCTTCCTCGCCGTCCCATTTCCTTTGGGATCTGGTATTATAACTGGAGCCGATGAGCTGAAGAAGATTTGTTTTTCCGGATCCGGTTTTTCCCACAAGCAAGTGAAGATTGTCCGGCTTTTTAGCTCCCCGGATCAGCTCTTCCTCCGCGCTTTTTCCAAGAAAAGAAATGGAAAGCCGGCCATCAGAAAATTTCACATGATAGCTGCTGTCAAAACAGATTTCCTGTTCCATATAATTACGGAACTTTTTGATATATGCATAAATCAGAAGCATTTCTTTATCCACCTTAAGCCGTATTTTGTAAATAGCGTAAAGCTGCATTTCTTTTAAAATAATTTCATAACTAAAGCTGTTTCCGCGTTTTGTGGTATTTTTCTAGAAGATGATTGGAACCTTCCAATTCCATTCCGACGCTTTCAGACAGGGTTCAGGGTTCCACTTTTGTCCCATGTTTATTATCCAGATTTTATTCATCCTCTTTCTATATAACAGTATATATGATTCTATAAAAATGGGCAACAACAAGGAGAAGTATTTGCCGGGCTGTTTTTTGAACTGCCAGAATAGAGTGTGTCTGAAAATTCATTTCCGCCATCTGCATACCCCACCTTGCGGCAGATTTACCCCCATTCGGTCGACGTAGCCCACTACGTCTCTCTCGTTCAGACCAAATCTGCCGCAAACTGTGACAAATAGTTGACGGAAAGCAGTTTTCAAGCATACTCTGGCACCGCCCGCTGTATCGGATATGTCCGTTCATCAGCAAGGTGGATTTTCGACGGCACAGTGGTGGCTACAGCTGGAAAATTCAATACGGCAGATGAGAGAACAGAAAAAAAGATTTGACTGAATATAATACGGGCAAAACACTGGCTTACAGAGGTTGCCCGTAAAACAGGAAGCATTCGGGAAAAGGAATGCAGCCTGTGAAGGGTCTGCCGCAAAAATCAGTAATTCTGCAATAGGTATCCAATATCTGAAAATATTGGAACTATATATTGCAGGAATCTGTTGTTTTGTAACATCCCCGCACAGGCTGCTCTTATCTCATGCCATTTCCCCGACTATGCCTCGCCTTCCTGTTTTTTGCGGTAGCGCTCCATGATGACAAGCAGACGCTCAATCGCCGCGACTGCGTTTTCTTTGTTTTGCGAGAAATTAATCCGGAACTGGTGCAAAAAGTTCGGACCGAACTCTGTTCCCGGGGTTACAATGACATTGGCCATCTCACGAAGAATGCGGATAAACTGGTGAAGAGAAACGTCCAGCTCCGGTATTGTTACAAACAGGTAGCTTCCGCCTTCGGTGGGCCTCGCAAAGACGCCTGGGACACCGTTCAGTTTTTCCATGATAGCATTCCGGATTTCCAGATGGGCGGCCACACGCGCTTCCATCCATCCTTCGGGCTCACGAAACCATGTCATGAAAACCGCCTGGTTATAGCCGCTGCACCGCAGCGCCATGATTGCCTGAAGCTTTTCCATACGCTCAATGATTTCAGCCGTTCCAAACGCAGCGCCGAGACGGTAGCCGCTTAATGATTCTGTTTTCGACGGCCCGATGATGGTAACCAGATTTTCGGGAATCTCCTTCTGAGCGCAAAGGTGAGTATAGGAGATACCCGGATACACCTGTCTTGAATACAGCTCGTCGACAATAAGCGTAATATTGTATTTTTTTGCGAGAGCGGCGATGGTCACAATTTCATCATAAGAATATACGCATCCGACAGGGTTATTGGGATTGGAGAAAAGGAAAACCTTAACGCCGTTTTCAAAGCTTTCCTCTAATGCCTTAAGATTGATTCCGGAGCCAGACTTTGTATCTATATAGTCCATGGGAATGGCGGCCAGTTCCCCTCCGAAGAATTCAACCATTTTCCGGTTGGCAAAGTAGTCGGGTTCCACAATGGCAACCTTATCACCGGGCATAACATTGGCGCCCATGGCGAGAAAGAGCGCTCCCTGGGTTCCGGGCGTCAGAATTACGTTTTCTGAAGCGTCAATTCTGGCACCGGTGAAAGCGGAAAGGCTTTTGGCCACATGTTCCAGGATTGTTTTTCTTCCCCGGTATGGGGTATAGGCCTGTGCGCCGCCCTCTTCAACTCCTTTTGCAAATATGTCGAAGCTGCCCGGCGTTGGAGTATGGGCATCCACGTCGCCATGGGAAAAGTCAACGGGCGTTCCCGGAAGCTTTTCACCGCGAAGATCAAGGGTCTGGGATTTCTGAAGCGCCTCCTGGCCGGGGGCATTGTCGATGCCAAGGGTTTCAAACTTTTCTTTAATTGTCATATATTCTGCCTCCTGTCTCTTATTAGTAACCGTTCAGTTTTGCGAAAATTCCGAGTAAAAAGCGGATTGAAAGCATGTTTCCATAAGCGTTTTTTATCTGGAATCTTCATAAGAAAGATAGTATGTGCTTCTTGTCCGCGCTGCACGGGCAAGAAGATGCAAGGCCTGACCACTACTATATGATAGTGTCAAAAACTACCCTCTTTCATTAACAATACCATCCCGGAAAGTAAAAGTCTAATATCGGATTCTTCATATATTTATGTCTGAAATGGAATAGTTACTGTTCCCTGGGATTGTTCATGTCCGCAAACCAGGAAGCGGATACTGTTTTAAAAACTCTGTAAACTTCTTTTGTTTTTCACTCAGCCGACAGCTGCTATTCTGGAGAATGTGTACCGGCCGGACCGTATCCGGATGATCAATTTTATAAAAGCGAAGCTTGTCTGTGTATCCGGTATAGCAGGGAATATTGGAACGGGTAAAAGTGATTCCCTCCCCAGCCGCAGCCAGATAATAGGCGGTCAGGAGCTGATCCAGCTCCATTACAATCCGTGGGGAAAATCCTGCATCACGGCATATTTTCATTCCCCTCTGCCAGATATCATTCCCCTTTTTGAGAAATAGAAAACGCTCTTTGGAAAACACCTCCATCGGCACCCCGGGGATTTCACGGTTCTGGACCCTTGCGTGAATCATATCGTCATAGCGTAATTGAAACGCTTCGAGCCCACGGTTGACCTCATAGGCAGAGGGCACCGCCAGGATAATCATCTCCTTTTTCAGCTTTGTAAGTTCCAGATATGACGGCGTATCACTGTCGACAGAAATGCCGATATCGGCAATTCCCGCCTTTAAAAATTCCCTTAAATCGCTGTCATTGGTCTCCATCAATTTAATATCATATTCCGGGTTGGCAGCCTGGAAATCTGAGACAACCGGCGGAAGTATATACGTACAGAAAAAAGAGGGGGATACAATGGTCAGGTCACACTTTTTCTGTGTTCGGACGGTATCGCAGTAATGTTCCATTTCCTGATAGTCAGATTGAATCCTGCGGAAATACTCCAGTATCATTTCCCCCTCCGGGGTGACTGTGAGAGGAATCGAGCCCCTGTTAAAGATCGTAATTCCCAGATGCCGCTCCACTTTTTTAACTGTTTTGCTTAGAGCCGGCTGAGATATAAATTTCTGTTCAGCAGTTTTTGAAAAGCTCCGGTTCTCATATACAGCCAGCACATACGCCATATCCCGAAATTCCACAGTATCCATAGGGGCCTCCTTTTTAATATTTGTAAAAAGTATAACAAAACTT
This sequence comes from uncultured Lachnospiraceae bacterium, assembly GCA_910585355.1. Lineage (GTDB taxonomy): Bacteria > Bacillota > Clostridia > Lachnospirales > Lachnospiraceae > CANRXD01. Next base: position 6,502 of record CAJUDN010000045.1, on the reverse strand, counting down.
TTCGATGTTTGCAATCTTTCCGCATTTTTGCTATAATAATCAGACTATGCACAGGAAGGAAGGGACGAAAAATGGATGCACAGGATATACAGATTTTCCTATCAATTGTAAAATATCATTCCATTTCCAAAGCGGCAGACGCGCTTTTTATGTCCCAGTCCAATCTCAGCCGCCGCCTTATGTTGCTGGAAAAAGAACTGGGGGTACAGTTAATTGTAAGAGATAAAGGCAAGAAAGAAATTATGCTGACAGACTATGGGAGAGAATTTATTTCCATCGGCAACCAGTGGATTACCCTTCAGGAAAAGGCGGCGGGGCTGAAAGAGAAAAAGGTCCGCACAAAAATAACGATCGGTGCTGTTCACAGCGTGAATTTTTATGTTCTTCCTGCCTTTTACCAGATGATCAGAAAGAAATATCCAATGTTGGAAATGGGGATATATTCCCATCATACAAGAGAAATTTATGCTCTGATTGAATCCAGAAAGCTGGATATCGGCCTGGTTAATTCGGGGGCAAATTATCCGGGCATCTATACGAAACCGGTCTTTAAAGAGCATTTTTGTCTGCTCTGGCTGTCCCCCGGGCATGGAGAATCCAACGAACTCATACACCCGGAAGAACTTGATCCTGTTCATGAAGTCGCTCACGACTGGTCTCCGGAATATCAGCGATGGCATGATTATTGGTGGAAGCCAACCTCCCCCAGTATTGTAAACTTAACCTCCCCCAATATGATTCCCTATTTCCTGACAGAAAAAGGCAACTGGTCTGTTGTACCGCATTCCGTCGCTCTTGTGCTGGCTGCACAGTATGGTTTTGAAATAAGAGAATTGTCTGACCCTCCCGCGCAAAGAATTTGTTATGCGGTCGCATCCAAACATCTTGTTGACAGTGACGAGCCGAATATTCGGTTATTTCTGCATGAGCTGGAAGAATTTTTATCCAATACCTATCTGGTTAACAAAATATAAACAAAAGCCGCCGGGATATGCTCCCGGCATTTTTTATCTTATAGAAAAATCTCGCCACACCGGAAGACAGATGATGCTGCCACTATATATCTAATTTATACATATTATATATATAAAATAATTGCTTTTTAAATATAATGAAGTATGTTAAAATACAATTAACAATAAATAATTCAAAAAGTTACATTGATATTGAATTATTTACAGAAAATATATAGACTTAACTGAAAGGAGAAAAGCTATGGTACTTGGATTTATTGGTTTGGGAATTATGGGAAAACCAATGTGCAGAAACCTGATGAAAGCAGGGCATGAACTGGTCGTATATGATGTGAATTCTGCAAACATGGAAGCGATTGTAAAAGATGGCGCCAGGGCGGCCGCCTCCAGCGAGGAGGTTGCAAAACAGTGTCAGATTATAATTACGATGCTCCCCAATTCACCCCATGTAAAAAGCGCTGTTTTGGGCGAAAAGGGCGTTTTAAGCGGCGCCAGAGAAAATTCCGTGTTGATTGATATGAGCTCCATCGCGCCTGCCGCATCAAGGGAAATAAAAGCGGCATGTGACAAAAAACATATTGCAATGCTGGATGCTCCTGTATCCGGCGGAGAACCCAAAGCGGTAGACGGAACCTTATCCATTATGGTAGGAGGAGAAGAGGCAGTTTTCGAGAAGATGAAACCGATTCTTTTGTCCATGGGTTCTTCGGCAATTTACTGTGGGGAAATCGGCGCCGGAAATATGGCCAAGCTGGCAAATCAGGTAATTGTAGCGGGCAATATCGCGGTATGTGCAGAGGCGTTTATGCTGGCGAAAAAGTCGGGAATCAGTCCGGAGCTGGTATTCCAGGCAATTCGCGGAGGACTTGCCGGAAGCACTGTTATGGAAGCAAAAGTACCAATGATGCTGGCGCATAATTTTGAACCGGGATTCCGTATTGATTTACATATCAAGGATTTAAACAATGCAATTGAGACGGGACATGATGCGGGCTCTCCGATGATTTTAACGAGCATCGTTATGGAGATGCTCGAACAGCTTCATGCAGATCAGTGCGGCCAGTGCGATCACAGTGCCCTGATTAAGTACTATTCCAAATTAACTGGTATCGAATTATAGGATCAGGAGGAATAACCAGTATGAACATAAATCAGATTCCAACCCCGGCGCTTATCCTTGATATGGATGTATTTGACAGGAACTGCGAGACAATGAATTCTTTTTTAGCCGGCACTCACATGAAGCTCCGTCCACACTATAAGTCCAATAAATGTACGGCAATTGCCCACATGCTGATGGAAAAAGGGGCGAAAGGGATTACCTGTGCGAAATTAAATGAGGCGCAGGATCTGGCAGAGGCAGGAATTGAGAACATTCTGATTGCAAACCAGATCGTGGATTTAGAGAAAATTTATGCTCTGGCGGCATTGGCTAAAAAGTGCTATCTGACAGTCGCTGTGGATAACAGCCAAAATATTGATGACCTGGAACGGGCAGCCGAAATTCATGACTCTGTAATACACTGCCTGGTCGAATATGAAATCGGAATGAAACGGTGTGGAGTGGATACTCCGGAGGCGTTTTATGAGCTGGCGAAGAAACTTAGTCTTTGCAGGCATCTGAAATTTGAAGGGATACAGGCATATGCGGGACATTTATCCCATGAATGCAGCTATGAAGTGCGTAAAAAGGAGTCGGAAAACGTCGAAAAACGGCTCCGGGAGGTTTATGACTACATTGTAAGTCGTGGAATTCCCGTTAAGGAAGTAAGCGGCGCAAGCACTGGTACCGTGGAGTTCAGAAAAGCCGACAGCATTTATACGGAAATTCAGGCAGGGAGTTACATTTTCATGGATATGGCTTACAGGGAACTGGGACTGAAGTTTGAGAATTCTTTATTTGTCCTTTCGACTGTAATCAGCAAGAGTGGGGATACTACGATTATGGATGCAGGAAGAAAATCGGTATCCCTCGACCAGGCCATGCCGGAAATCAAAGAATTTCCCGGTATCGGGCTGAAATTAAGTGAGGAACACAGCTGTACTTTAAAAACAGGGCTGGATACTAAAATTGGGGAAAGGTACTGTCTGATTCCGGGCCATTGCTGCACCACCATCAATTTACATGACTGGATTTATCTGGTACGGGGCGGAAAAGTCATTGATAAGGTTCCTATAACAAGCCGTGGAAAATCATTGTAATCGTTTCGCTAAAACGAAGAACTATTATATTTACAAAAACAGGAGGAGATATTGAAATGAGGAAAAGTGTAAAAATGTTACTTATGGCAGCAGCAGCCGTCAGCATGATAACAGCCTGTTCCGGGCAGACGACTACGAAGGAAAGTTCTGCGGCTTTAGAAAACACCAGCGAAGCGCCCAAAGACACGACCGAAGCCGCTGACAAAGAAGTTTCCAACGAAGAAGCCGCCGTGTGGCCCAGCACAAAAACGGTTGAAATATACTTACCGTTTGCAGCGGGAGGCAACTCTGATCTCTGTGCAAGAATCCTCGGGGAAGCGTTAGGAAAGAAAACAGGGGCCAATTTTGTTGTTGTAAATCAGACCGAGGGAAATGGCGCGGTTTGTTATAATACGATTGCAGAAGCGCCCGCGGACGGCAGTATCTTAGGATGGGTGACACCGTCCTGGTTCACAAGCTACTTTGCGGGGATTCATGATCTGAATCCGACAAAGGATTTCAGCGTGCTGGCAGGCGCAGATCTTCTGTCTCCCGTTTACTTATGCGTACCAAAGAATTCTCCGTTTGATACATTGGATAGCCTGGTGACTTACTGCAAGGAGCATCCGGGAGAATTAGTATTTGGAATGCAATTGGGGTCTGCTTCTCATTATTACGCAGAAAGCTGTGCACAAAGTCTCGGAGTTAGCTGGAACTATGTTGAAAACGGTACCGATGCCAACCGTATTACATCCCTGATGGGTGGAATCACACAGGCCACGGTTGTCAGCGGCGTATCCGCTCTTCAATATGTCGAAGCGGGAGAGTTAAAGGCACTCTGCTGTGTGGCTGAGCCGGGAAGCGCGACTCCGGAGGCATTAAAAGATGTTCCGTCTTTGAAGGGGGCCGGATATGAAAACATTGCCGTGAGAAACTGCAATTTCCTTTATGGACCTAAAATGGATGATGCGCTGTGCGCTGAAATCAACCGGATTTTCACAGAGGTGTTTACTGATGCAGAGGTCCAGAAGAGATTAATTGAGATGAACCAGGAACAGACAATCTGGAAAGATAATATCGAAGCGACAGAAACCGTAAATCAGCTATATAAAAGCTATCATGCAATTGCAGAAAGTCTGAATATTCTTGCTCCTGGCCGCGATTAACACATGGGTGGAACCTCTGCAGCAGCAGAGGTTCCCTGACTTTAAACGAAAGGTGGTAAATAAGGGCGTGAAATTAAACAAAAATGTACGATTCAGTATCTTTATCATAATTTTTGCCGGCGCGTTTATATATATGACGTCACAGCTGCAGTCTTTGTATATTGGCGCCCAGGGAGATGTCGGACCTAAGTTTTTCCCGATTGCGGCTGCGACTGGTTTAATCCTATGCAGTATAGGAAAAATACTTACGGAATATAAGAAGGCAGAAAGTCCTTTTCTTACAAAAAACGGCTGGAAAAAAACAGCCGTCGTATTCACACTTTTAATTCTTTATTTACTTTCCATCGACTGGTTCGGTTATCTTATTTCCACACCGCTTTTTTCCGCACTATTGGTACTGTCCATGCGGGAAGACCGGAAGCTGCGGCCGGTTACTCTGGTTCTGTTTTCGGCTTTTGCGACTGCTATATTATACGTTGTTTTCCAGATGGTAATTCACGTAACGCTTCCGACAGGAAAGGTTTTTAGATAGGGGGTGATTTTTTGCTGTTAACAGTACTGGGTAATTTATTTCAAATATCGAATCTGGCAATAATCATAGGGGGCGTTTTATTAGGTGTTATTTTCGGAGCAGTGCCGGGCCTGTCTGCGACTACCGGTATCGCCTTAATGCTTCCGGTGTCTTTTAGCATGAACTCCGTTACCGGAATTTTATTCCTTGGCGCCATATATGTGGGCGGCATTTCAGGGGGATTGATTTCCGCTATTTTAATCGGTGTACCAGGCACGCCGGCATCTGTGGCGACCTGCTTTGACGGTTATCCCATGGCAAAAAACGGAAGAGCTTCCCGGGCATTGGGGATTGCAATTTTATCTTCGTTCATCGGTACGTTTTTCAGTATTTTTATTGCAATGATTTTTTGTCCGGTTCTTGCCCGTTTTGCGGTAAAACTGGGACCATGGGAAATCTTTTCCCTTTGCTTTTGTGCGATTATTCTTGTGGTGACAATGTCTAAAGGGAATATGTTTAACGGGCTGATGGCCGGATTTTTAGGAATGATGGTTTCCTGCGTCGGCATCGCGCCAATTGATGGGGCGAAACGATTTACTTTCGGCGTCAGCAACCTTCTTGGAGGTATCAACCAGATCGGTCTGATGCTGGGATTTTTTGCAGTTGGTACCCTTGTAAAAAACTTTGCAAAAGGAGACACGGCAACTCCTGAAATTGATACGAAAGGGATTATAGGATTTGGAATTTCTATAAAAGAGTATTTTTCCCACTATATTTTAGTTATTAAGTCCTTTATAGTGGGGCTGTGGATTGGTTTCCTTCCCGGCCTTGGAGCAGGGCTGGCAAATCTGGTGGCTTATGCCCAGGCCAAATCCTCCTCCAAGCATCCGGAAAAATTCGGCACAGGCTGCGATGAAGGAATCATTGCGTCGGAGGTATCCAACAATGCGGCCATCGGAGGGGCCATCATCCCCATGGTTGCACTGGGAATTCCGGGGGATACGGCGACAGCTATGCTAATCGGGGGGCTGATGATTCATGGGATTGATGCAGGTCCTCTGCTGATGGTCAACAATCCGGAGCTGGTGTATTGCTTCTTTGGAGTTCTTATTTTAGGGGCAGTTCTCGTTCTTGCGATACAATTCATGGGAATGCGGCTGTTTCCATATGTTCTGCGGACGCCGACCTGCTACCTCTATGCAGCAATTTTTGTAATCTGCGTGGTGGGCGCATATTCTGATTCGAGAACCATGTTCAACTGCTGGCTGATGCTTGTTATGGGCGGCGTTGGTATCATAATGGCATTGGGAAATCTGCCTTCATCTCCATTTATCCTGGGTTATATTTTAGGGCCGATGTTAGAAAGCAATCTGCGGAAGGGTCTCACATATACCAATGACGGATTTCTCACATTTTTAACCCGTCCATTGAGCGGGCTTCTTCTGTGCGTTGCTTTGGTAAGTCTTGGATGGCCGTTTATCCGTGATTATCGGGAGAAAAAGAGAAAGGCGGCAGGAATCGAATCTGAAATTGATAAGATGTCAGAGCAGTTTCATGTAGAAGAAGACTAGTACTACAGCGTACATTTCGAAATCAGCTTGTGTGAAACTGCGGTATTCGGTTGTAATTACTACTAATTATACGCAAATTCCTTTGCAAAAAGTGAGTAT
>CAJUDN010000044.1 GCA_910585355.1 uncultured Lachnospiraceae bacterium | reverse complement strand
TGCCAAAACTGCTTTTTCGTTTACCCCATCATCGATTCTAACCTAAAGAATTTACTATGGGAGGTAACCATATAGAATGAATAGAATATCAAAAGAAGCATTCGGCGTTCTCAAAGAGATTATAGAGAATGAGAAAGCGCCGGAATATTGGACAAACAGGTTTGAAAGCCTTGACACGAGAGCGGATAGCATACTTAGAGGCTGTTTCAAAGAACTCTCCGAAGCCGGAATGATTTCTACCCAATGGGCAGACAATCATCCCTACTTCATCCGGGTGCTAAAAGATGGCTATCTTTATGAAGAATATATGAAAGAAGAAGAGTTAGGCGCAATGAGCCAGTTTGAAAGAGAATTATCCAACCTTTTGGAGAGGGCCAAAACTATAAAGAAACCGATAAATGCCGCTCCCATCGGAACTGATATGGCAGAATATAATAGGCCAAGCGAAGATTGGATTAACGATGCAGAGATTTTTTTCAACAAATTCCTTAAAAGCCACTCTCTTGCAGCTAGAATAAAAAAGTTGCTTTTCCATCGTTCATTGGATTGCTTCCCTCAACTTGTGTCCTGTTTTCATAGTATAGCTAATGACCGTGATTTTATAGATGAAATGAATGGCATTGAAAAAAGGTTAGTTCCTGCGTATCAGGCAAGGACTTTGCCACAGTATGACGTATTCCTTTCACATGCAAATGCGGATAAGGAACAGTTTGTTGATGAACTCAATAGTTCTTTAGAGAAACTGGGTGTGAGAATTTTTTATGACAAAAAATCTCTTGAATGGGGAGATAAATGGAAGGACCGCATTTTAGAAGGAACAAAGAAAGCGGAATTTGCCATTATTGTCATATCTGAAAATTTCTTTGATCGTGAATGGACGGAGAAAGAGTTATACGAGTTTTTGAATCGTCAAAACAGAGATGGACAAAAACTCATACTTCCTATCGTCCATAATATTACCAATGATGACTTGCGAAAGAAATATCCGTCTGTATTGGAAATTCAAGCAATCGATTCAAGAAACTATTCCTGCGATGAAATAGCCTTGTTGTTTGCAAGACAACTTATCAAGCGGCTGAAAGCAGAAGACTAATATGCAGATGGGACAAGGGAGGAGTAATGATGTCGGGACTATATACCGAAGCTGATTATGAAAATTCCATCATAGAGTTGTTTCAGAACATGGGCTACCGCCATGTCTACGGCCCCGATGTGGAGCGGGATTTTTACGGCCCGCTTTATGAGGAGGAACTCACGACCGCTCTGCACCGGCTGAACCCTTCCATGCCGGGGGAGGCCATCGCAGACGCACTATTCAAGCTGAAAAACTTTGAAAACGCCGAGCTGGTCCAGAAGAACGCCGTGTTTATGGATTATATCCAGCATGGCGTTGAAGTGCGCTACTTTGCGGGGAGCGAGGAATGCTCCGGCCTTGTCTATCTTGTGGATTACAAAAATCCTGACAATAACTCCTTCATCGTTGCCAATCAGTGGACTTTTATTGAAAACAGCAACAAGCGCCCGGATGTGTTGTTGTTTTTGAATGGTCTTCCTATCGTTCTGATGGAACTCAAATCCCCATCCAGAGAGGGGACGGACGCCTCGGAGGCATATGTGCAGATCAGGAACTATATGCACGAAATCCCTTCTATGTTCATTTACAACTGCATTTGCGTCATGAGCGACCATCTAACCTCCAAGGCCGGCACCATCACTTCCGGTGAAGACCGTTTTATGGAATGGAAAACCAAAGACGGCAATTATGAGAATACGCAATATGCCCAGTTTGATACTTTCTTTGAGGGCATCTTTGAAAGGGCGCGTCTGCTGGATATTATTAAAAACTTCATCTGTTTTTCCAACGAGGGCCTAAAACAATTCAAGATACTTGCCGGGTATCATCAGTATTTTGCTGTAAACAAGGCCGTCGTTTCTACAAAACACGCAACGGAAACTGATGGCAAGGGCGGCGTGTTTTGGCATACGCAGGGCAGCGGCAAATCGTTGTCGATGGTATTTTACGTCCACCGGCTGCAAGAAGCACTGGATAGTCCGACCATCGTTGTGTTGACAGACAGGAATGATTTAGATAACCAGCTTTTTGGACAATTCGCGAAATGTCAAGCTTTCCTGCGCCAGGAACCGGTTCAGGCTGAAAGCCGGGAACACCTGAAATCTCTGCTTGACGGTAGGCAGGCCAACGGCATTATCTTCACCACCATGCAGAAATTTGAGGAGTCCAGCGAGCCGCTTTCCCAACGCAGAAACATTGTTGTCATGGCTGACGAGGCTCATCGGGGGCAGTATGGACTAAAAGAGAAAGTGGATGCCGCAACGGGAAAGATCAAGGTTGGAACTGCCCGCATCATCCGAAACAGTCTCCCAAACGCTACCTATATCGGCTTTACGGGAACGCCCATATCCACAAAAGACCGAAGTACCAGAGAAGTATTTGGCGATTATATTGATGTCTATGACATGACGCAGGCCGTGGAGGACGGTGCCACCCGACCGGTATATTATGAGAGCCGGGTTATCAAGCTGAAGCTGGATGAAGCGACCTTGCGTTTGATTGATGCAGAATATGACTTGATGGCGGACAATGCTGACCCGGAAGTGATTCAAAAAAGTAAGCGAGAGCTTGGGCAGATGGAAGCCATCCTCGGCAATGAACAGACGATTGCCTCCTTGGTAGATGATATTCTCGACCATTACGAGAATTACCGCGCAAATCTCCTGACTGGCAAGGCGATGATTGTTGCCTATTCCCGCGCTATTGCCATGAAGATTTATGACCGTATCTTGCAGGTGCGCCCCTCTTGGACGGAGAAGGTTGCTGTCGTGATGACGGAAAGCAACAAAGACCCGGAAGAATGGCGGGCTATCATCGGCAATAAGCGCCATAAGGACGAGTTAGCAAAACAGTTCAAGGACAACGACAGTCCTTTGAAAATCGCTATTGTAGTGGATATGTGGCTGACAGGATTTGATGTTCCCTCTCTTGCTACGATGTATGTTTACAAGCCCATGCATGGCTACAATCTGATGCAGGCTATCGCCCGTGTCAATCGTGTTTTCGCTGATAAAGAAGGCGGACTTGTCGTTGACTATGTGGGCATTGCCGCCGCACTGAAAGAGGCGATGAACGACTACACCTCCCGTGACAAAAAGAACTATGGCGATACCGATGTTGCGAAGGTGGCCTATCCGAAATTTTTGGAGAAGCTATCTATCTGCCGTGACATTTTCCACGGATATGATTATTCCAAATTCACGACAGGGACTGACCTTGAACGCTCCAAAGCGATCAGCGGCGCTGTCAACTTTATCGTTGCAGTTGATAGAGAAAGAGAGCGGGAGGATTTCCTCAAAGAAGCCCTTATGCTCCGTCAGGCGCTTTCCCTCTGTTCTTCCCTTGTTGAAGAAGATCATCGCATAGAGGCGGCATTTTTTGAAGCGGTGCGGGTACTTGCTATGCGCCTCATGAACCAAGGCGAGGGAAAGAAAATTTCTCTGCCGGAGATGAACGCCAGAGTCAATGCGCTTCTCAGCCAGAGTGTTAAGAGCGAGGGTGTTATTAACCTGTTTTCCGATGTATCAGAGGAATTTTCCCTGTTCGATCCAAAATTCCTGGAGGAAATCTCCAAGATGAAAGAGAAGAATCTCGCTGTTGAACTTTTGAAAAAACTGATTGCCGAGCAGGTTCAGATTTATCGGCGTACCAATGTGGTCAAATCCGAAAAATTCAGCGAGATCATCCAGAGTGCAATGAACCGATACTTAAACGGTATGCTGACGAATGAAGAAGTTATCCAGGAACTGCTGAACCTTGCCAAGCAAATTGCCGCCGCACAAAAAGAAGGAGACCAACTGGGACTTACGGCGGATGAACTTGCATTCTATGACGCACTCACCAAGCCGCAGGCCATCAAGGATTTTTATGAGAATGAAGAACTGATTGCAATCACCAAAGAACTGGCGGATACCCTGCGGAAAAACCGTACTATAGACTGGCAGAAGCGAGACTCCGCAAGAGCCAAAATGCGTATGATGATTAAGAAACTTTTGCGGAAGCATCGCTACCCGCCGGAGGGTATGGACGATGCAGTGCAAACCGTCATGACGCAGTGCGAATTGTGGACGGATAATACTGATATGATATCTTAAGCCAACCGTACATTGTAAGCAAAGCGCTCGAGCGTAAAAGGTTGGGCGCTTTGCTTTTGCTTAAAACCAGAGAGGAGGACTGCTCCGTGAGCGACAAACTGGACAAACTCCGACAGGAGCGCAGCAAGGCGAAAGATGAGCACTGACATGACCAAGACCACACAGGTCAACAACAAACAGGACGGCAGCTTCTCCATGCAGATGGACAATACCACCTATATCACAGTCTCCATTTCAGCAAGACCAGCAGGGAAATGCTGGAGGACAAGGTAAGATGGAGCAAGCGCGATAATGGCACGCCCATAGACTTCTGTTATTGCCGTCAGGGAGGCTGTCTGCAGCTTAACGATCTGGTTATGAATACAGAAGAATGGAATATCCCTGTTGTCACAGCAGCGCAAAACACCATCATTATCGCATTCACAAAAGACCAGTTTTATGGCTTCCTTCAAAAGGATCGTCAGGTATTCGATGAGTATGTCAATAGCGCCTCCAGCTACTCAACCATGCTGAGACAACGTCTCCTGGTCACTGCCGGCTTAAACGCCAGTCTGCGAATCCTTACATGGCTGGATCGACTGTGTCAATGTTCCATGCCTGATTCAAATGGAATCTACACCATCGAATGCAATCTGACTCAACAGCAAATTGCTGATATCCTCTTTATTCATGTTTCAACCTGCAACAAAATTTTTTCAAAATTGCTTACTGAACATATTGCACAGCATACGCGAAACAAACTGGTTATTTATGACAATAAAAAAATAAAGCACCTGATTGAACAACATTCCTTATTTATTTGATATTCTAAATTATTTCCAGAGTTAATTTTCTCCTGATGAAAAAGTTTCATCTATTTTGAAAGAGGAAAATAGTTTTTAATAAACCTCCGGCCTCCGGTCACGAAACAACCCCCAGGAGAAGCGGTCTGCTGCCAGGGCATCCAGATCGAACTCTGCAAGGATCACGCCCTCCGACTGGCGGTCCATGGTTTTAAGAAGCTCTCCGGTACCGTCTGTAATAAAGGAGGAGCCGTAAAACTGAAGGGCTGACTTCTGACCGCCGTTTTCTGCACAGGGAACTACTTCCTCGAGCCCCACCCGGTTGGCCGCCACCACAGGCATCAGATTGCAGGCCGCATGGCCCTGCATGCATCTGCGCCAGTGGGGCATACTGTCCACAGAAAGAATGGGCTCGCTGCCGATGGCCGTGGGATAAAAAAGGAGTTCCGCTCCCTTAACGGCCATCCCTCTGGCCGCCTCCGGGAACCACTGATCCCAGCATATGCCGATACCAATGGTTCCGTACCGGGTCTTAAAGACCTGAAAGCCCGTATCCCCCGGCGTAAAATAGAATTTCTCCTGGTAGTAATGATCATCCGGGATATGAGTCTTTCTGTAAATTCCAAGATTACTTCCGTCTGCATCCAGGACGGCCACCGTATTAAACAGGCGATTCTTATCCCGCTCAAAAAAGCTGATGGGAAGCACAGTGGAAAGCTCCCTGGCAATCCCCGCGAAATGACGGACCGCGTCATTTTCCTCCACCGGCTTTGCAAAGGCATAGTATTCATACCGTCGTTCCTGGCAGAAATACGGATGCTCAAAAAGCTCCGGCAGAAGAATGATCTGCGCGCCTTCCTTCGCCGCCTCCCTCACCAGGCTTTCCGCTCTGGCAATGTTTTCCTCCACCCGGCCGGTGCATCGCATCTGCACCGCTGCCACTGTCACTGTACCCATAAACTATTTTCCTCCTTTGCCGAAATCTTCCCTGCCATCCGGCGAAAATTTCTTCCCTGCCGGAATCTGCTGAGTGATGCAGTGGATATTTCCGCCGCCAAGCAAAATCTCCCTGGCCGCAATGGGATATACCTTTCTGTCCTTAAAAAGTCCGGAAAGAATCTCCACCGCCCGCCCATCATTCTCGTCTCCAAACTGCGGCACGATAACGCCGCCGTTGGAAATATAAAAGTTTACATAACTTGCCGCCAACCGCTCTCCGGCCTCTCTCACATCTTCCCCCGGCTCGAACTTATATCCTTTTACATCCTCTTCACCAACACAGACGGGGCGGGCCGGAATGGGGAGCTTATGAACCTTTATGGCCCTTCCCTTTGCATCCAGTTCCCGCTCCAGAACCCTAAGGCACCGGAGGGACATCTCATACTGAGGATCTGACGGCTCGTCGGCCCAGGCTAACACCACCTCCCCGGGCCTCACAAAAGCACAGATATTGTCCACATGTTCGTTCGTCTCATCATTATAAATGCCGCAGGGAAGCCAGATCACCTTTTGTGCTCCCAGATACGCCTTAAGTCGTTTTTCAATCTCTACCTTTGAAAGTTTCGGATTCCGTCCGGCGCTTAACAGGCATGCTTCTGTGGTCAGGATGGTCCCCTCTCCGTCCGAGTGGATGGAGCCTCCCTCCAAAACAAAAGGATGAGCCTCATAGCACCCATACCCCAGCCGCTCACAGAGCCTGCCGGCCACCAGATCATCCTTTTCCCAATGAGCATACAAACCGTCTACACATCCGCCCCAGGCGTTAAACTCCCAGTCGATTCCGCGGACTGCGCCATTATGATTCACCACAAAGGTGGGGGCCACGTCCCTGGCCCATGCATCGTCTGACTCCATTTCAATCACCTGGATGCCAAAAGCCGTCTCCTTTTCCGAAAGCATATCCCTGCTCCCACAAACTGTCTCCCTTTCCGAAAGCATATCCCTGCTCCCGCAAACTGTCTCCCTTTCCGAGAGCATATCCCTGGCCCCGGAAGCCACATCGCTTTCCGCCAGCATGTAAACGGGTTCGCTCTCTGCGATGGCCCAGGCCACCTGCCGGAAGGCCTCCCTGGCTTTTGCGGCCCCAAAATTCCAGCTTCCCGGCCGCTTGGGCCAGATCATAACACACCCGGCATGAGATTCAAATTCCCCCGGCATAAAAAACCCGTCCTCCGCCGGAGTCGTTCTGTATTTTTCCATATCTACTCCCATAAAAAGTGTAAACGCGTCAGTCTACTACGCCGCGTTCATTTGGGCCAAATCTCCCACGAAGTGGAACGCACAGCTATCAGAAAGCAATTTTTAAATACGCTCTAAGAAAGCCGCATTTTAAAGTCTTCATACCCGAAGGACTTAATCACTTCGCAGTCTCCATTCTCATGCAAAACGGCAATGGACGGAAGACAGATTCCATTAAAAGTGTTGTTTTTCACCATGGAATAAATAGCCATGTCCTCAAAATACAGCCTGTCCCCCACATGGAGCTCATGGTCAAAGGAGTAATCCCCGATCACGTCCCCGGCCAGGCAGGTGCAGGAAGAAAGCCTGTACTCACAGGACTTTTCCCCGGGAAGTCCCGAGTCCCTAAGGGGAGGCCGATACGGCATTTCCAGCACATCCGGCATGTGACATGCAGCCGACGCATCCAAAATAAGCGTCGTTACGCCGTTTTCCACAATATCCATTACCTCCGTCACCAGACAGCCTGCATTTAAAGCCACGGCCTCTCCCGGCTCCAGGTACACGGTCACACCATATGTGTCCTGCATCCGGCGAATGCACCGCTTTAAGGTATCCAGATCATAATCTGCCCTGGTAATATGATGGCCGCCGCCCATATTGAGCCATTTGATATGGCCGGACCGCAGATAAGCCCCGAACTTCTCCTCCACCACCAGGAGTGTCCGTTCCAGAGCATCGGAATTCTGTTCGCAGAGGGTATGGAAATGAATACCGGAAATTTTAGGAAGCCACTCTTCCTTAAAGTTCTTAACGGTCACGCCCAGCCTGGAGCCTGGCGCACAAGGGTCGTAAATGGCATGGGCCCCCTGGGTGGAACATTCGGGATTCACCCGGATTCCCACGTTCACGCCCTTTTTCTCACAGACCTTATGATACTTTTCCAGCTGTGCAAACGAATTAAACACTACATGGCTGCAAATGTCAGTGACAGCTCCAAATTCCGCATCCTTAAAGGCCGGAGCGAAGATATGGGTTTCCTTTCCCATTTCCTCATGGCCGAGCCTCGCCTCAAAAAGTCCGCTGGCCGCGGTTCCGTCCAGATATTCCCCGATCATGGAATATTCATAAAAACAGGAAAAGGCCTTCTGAGCCAGGAGAATCCTGCATCCGGTCTCTTCCCTTAGGGCCTTTAAAATCTCCAGGTTTTTTCTTAACTGTCCCTCATAAATCACATAGCAGGGCGTGGGAAGATTCTGTATTTTCATGGTTCTCCTCTCATTCATCCCAAAATGGGCCCGGCAGAAGCTAAATTCCGGCTTTCCCGGGCCCCATATATTTCTTACTCTACAACCCGGGGATTTTCGTCCACAATCCAGGGAAGTCCCCATTTATTAAGCGCCTCCATATACGGGTCCGGATCAAACTCTTCCACATTAAATACGCCTTTTCCGCTCCAGACACCTGTCAGAACCATCATAGAGCCGATCATGGCCGGAACGCCTGTGGTATAGGAAACGGCCTGGGAGCCCACTTCTTTGTAGCACTCCTGATGGTCGCATACATTGTAAATATAAATGGTCTTCTCTTTTCCGTCCTTCACGCCTGTAAAGATACAGCCGATGTTGGTCTTTCCGACAGTTCTAGGCCCCAAGGAGGCCGGGTCCGGGAGAAGCGCCTTTAAAAACTGAATCGGGACGATTTCCTGACCATTAAATTCAATGGGAGAGGTGGACAGCATTCCCACGTTCTCCAGACACTTCATATGGGTTAAATAACTCTGCCCGAATGTCATAAAGAAGCGAATCCGCTTTACTCCCGGAATATTTTTTGCCAGGGCCTCGATCTCCTCGTGGTGCAGAAGGTACATATCTTTCTTTCCCACCTGCGGGAAATCATACTCTCTCCTGATCTCCATGGGCTTTGTCTCCACCCAATGCCCGTTTTCCCAATAAGAACCATTGGCGGAAACCTCTCTTAAATTAATCTCCGGATTAAAATTAGTAGCGAAGGGATACCCATGATCGCCGCCGTTGCAGTCCAGAATGTCAATGGTATGGATTTCATCAAAATAGTGCTTTAAGGCATAGGCGGTAAACACGCTGGTAACACCCGGATCAAAGCCGGTTCCCAGAAGGGCCAGAATACCCGCCTTCTCAAATTTTTCATTATAAGCCCACTGCCAGGAATAGTCAAAATAGGCGGTGAAGCCCTTTTCTTTGCAGCGTTTCTCATAAACGGCCCGCCATGCAGGATCGTCCGTGTCCTCCGGCTCATAGTTGGCTGTGTCAATATAGGGAACCCCGGCCTTTAAACAGGCATCCATAACGGTCAAATCCTGATAAGGAAGCGCCACATTGAGCACCGCGTCCGGCCTGTACTCCTTTATAAGGGCCGTCAGCTCGTCCGCATTGTCCGCATCCACCTCTGCCGTTGAAATTTTTGTCTTCGTTGTTCCTTGAAGTTTCTCTTTGAGCGCGTCGCACTTGGACACCGTTCTGCTGGCAATCAAAATATCCGTAAAGACCGAATCATTCTGGCAGCACTTATGAATCGCCACAGAAGCAACGCCGCCGCATCCGATAATCATCAATCTGCTCATCTTTTATTTTCCTCCTCTTCCAATAAATCCTCCACGTATTTTGGCAGCATAAACGCTCCCATGTGCAGGTGGGTGGTATAGTACCAGGTTTCCAGATTCAGCGCATTCCATTCCTTGGGCTTAAAATCCCTGATGGGATGGTATTTCTTTGAAGCAAAGCCAAACAGCCAGTAGCCCGACGGGCAGGTGGGAATATGGGCCTGGTACACACGGCTGATCGGAAAAGAGCGGTACGCCTTCCTGTGCATGCTGCGGCAGGCCGCCTCATCCTCGTCATAAAAGGGGCTTCCATGCTGATACACCATGATTCCGTCTTCCTTCAGGGCATTATAGCAGCTTCCATAAAATTCTCTAGTGAACAGCCCCTCCGTATGTCCGAAAGGGTCCGTGGAATCATTGATAATCAGATCATAGCGGCCCTTTTTGTTTCTTAAAAACCGCAAACCGTCGTCATAATGAACCTTTACCCTGGGGTCTTCCAGAGCGCAGGCCACTTCGGGGAAAAACCGCCTGCACACGTCCACGAACATTTCATCTGTCTCCACCACATCAATGGTCTCCACCGCCGGATACTGCAAAAGTTCCTTGGCCACTCCACCGTCGCCGCCGCCGATAATTAACACATTCTTCACGCAGGGATGGACCGCCATGGGCACATGGGTCACCATTTCATCATAAATAAATTCATCCTTTTCCGAAAACACAATTTCACCGTCCAGAGAAACAAAACGTCCGAATTCCTCAGAATCGAATACGTCAATTCTCTGGTACTCGCTTTCCCCGGAAAAAAGTTGTTTTTCAATCCGGACTGACAGCTTTACATTTCCTGTGTGAAGTTCCGAAAACCAGAATTCCATTCCTGTTCCCTCCTAATACTTCGTTGTTCAGCAGAAGCCGAACGCCCGCCCGAAGAGCAGACATTACGGGATGCCCCCGGACGGGCAGGCCAAAACCTGCAAACGGTCCACCGCCGGATCCTCCGTTCCCTGCATGGAGCAGCCCTTTTCCTTTGCGTATATAATATACTGCACAATGTCATCTGTGATCATCTCTCCGGGAGCCAGAATCGGAATTCCCGGCGGATAGCACATCACAAATTCCGCGCACACCTTTCCGGCGGATTTCTCCACCGGAAGGGAAACTTTATCTGAATAAAAGGCCTTCTGAGGCGACATAACCACCTTGGGCGAGATATATTCGCCGGATAAAAGGCCTGCGCTGTCTTTTTTATAGAGTCTCTCGATATCAGCCAGGGCGCCCACCAGCCGTTCAATATCCTGTATTCTGTCCCCAATGGAAATGTAGGCCAGAATGTTGCTGATGTCACCGAATTCGATCTGGATATCGTACTCATCCCTTAGAAGATCATACACCTCAATCCCCGCCAGACCGATATCTCTGGTGTAAACGGAAAGCTTCGTCACATCGTAATCAAAAACACTGTTTCCGTTCACCAGTTCTTTTCCGTATGCATAATAGCCGCCGATGGAATTGATCTCCCCTCTGGCGTATTCCGCCATTTCGACCACTCTTTTAAATGATTCCTCTCCCCTGAGAGCCAGATTCCGTCTGGAAATATCAAGGCTTGAAAGAAGCAGATAAGAAGCGCTGGTGGTCTGGGTCAGGTTGATGATCTGGCGCACATAGTCAGCGTTGACCCCCTTGTTTAAAAGCAGTAAAGAACTCTGGGTCAGACTCCCTCCCGATTTATGCATGGACACAGCCGCCAGATCGGCCCCGGCTTCCATGGCCTGCATGGGCAGATTCTTTCCAAAGTACAGATGGGTCCCATGGGCCTCGTCGGCCAGCACCTTCATTCCCCGGGCGTGGGCCAGCTCCACGATTGTCTTAATGTCAGAGCAGATCCCATAGTAGGTGGGATTGTTCACAAACACGGCCACCGCATCCGGATTGTCCTCGATGGCCTGACGCACCTTTTCCACTTCCATACCCAAAGAAATCCCCAGCTTTTGGTTCACCTCAGGATTTACATAAACCGGAACCGCCCCGCAGAGCACCATGGCATTCATGACGCTCTTATGGACATTTCTCGGCAGAATGATTTTATCTCCGGCCCTGCATACCGACAAAACCATGGTCTGCACTGCGGATGTTGTTCCGCCCACCATCAGATAAGCCCCGGCAGCCCCAAATGCCTCGGCGGCCAGCTCTTCCGCTTCTTTAATAACAGAAACAGGATGGCACAGGTTATCTAACGGTTTCATGGAATTCACATCCAGGGAAACGCATTTTTCTCCCAAAAGCTGCACCAGCTCCGGGTTTCCGCGCCCCCTTTTATGACCCGGCACATCGAATGGAACCACTCTCTTTTTCTCAAATGCCTTAAGTGCCTCATAAATAGGCGCTCTCTTCTGTCTTTCTCTGTCCATACTTCTCCTCTTATTTTCCGTACCTTGCTTTCTTCGTCTGCTTCTCTCCACTCCCGTTCACTTAAGCAGAACGGGCGTGAAGAGATTGTGCATATACACACAAAAAAGAGCAGACGATAAATTTCCATCATCTGCTCTACGATTCCGATTCCGTTGGAGAGACCGGCGTCATCTGCCGCTTCCGTTTCCTATGAACATTATCGTTTCAAAGTCTGCAATCGCAAATATATTGTCCCTGCTCTTATTGACCGTTTCACAAGATGATGTGTAATTTTTCTTACACTGATTATAAAGTAATCAACTTATAAAATTTGAGCTTTTAACTCAATCAATAATGCGGTTTCCCGCGCCGGCACTTGACCCGCCTGTCCGTCTGGGCTTAACTTTCCTGTTTTCACAGGGAAGTGGTCATATATACATTTGCATGAAAACGATAATGTCTCTTCACACTGCCTCTATAATACAGTATCTTACTGTTCCATGTCAAGCAGTATTGAGAAAATGGCATACCAGAAATATCCATTTCCTCACATCATTCATCCTCCAGGCGGGGGCCGATCTCCTTTGGAATCGGGCACTCGTAAACGCCGCCTGTCTCTTCCTTCCATTCGGCCCTAGCCTTTTCCACCAGACCGGGATCTTCATATACCCGGATTCCGGCGAGGGCCATGACTTTTCCTGCCGCCATCATGGCTTTATGGGCAATCTCCGTATTGCCATGAGCCGTCATCTGCCAGGTATGCCCGGCAGTTCCCAGGGTGGCTGTAGCCATATTGAACTGGGCTGTGGGAACCACATAACTGGCATCTCCCACATCTGTGGAGCCTGCCATGATTTCTCCCTTCCACTCCAGGGGAGCGATGGACGTATCTAACGGGCGCTCCATCACCGCCTCCAGATTTTCCGCTCCAAACCGCTTTTTGATAAATACTTTTTTCGCTTCCAGTTCTTCTCTCGTGGAAGTCTCGTTTAAAAATGCCTTGGCCAGGACAAAATCCGCCTCATCAAACTCCGGCGCACCGATCTCCTCCATACATTCCTGAAGCACTCCGCTCAATATATGGTTTGGAACATAGTCAGAAAGCCCGGCGTAAAGCTCATAGGTCATCTCCGTTCCCGACATCTTTGCGGCGCCTTCGGCCACGTCAACGACACGCTTATATATTTCCTGCACCTGCCAGGATTTCGGAGCCCGCACAAAGTAGTGGACGCAGCTATGGCCCTGAACCACATTGGGGGCGATTCCTCCAACATCCCGATATGCATAATGGATTCTGGCCTCGGGAATTACATGTTCCCTTAAATAATTGACGCCCACGCTCATAAGCTCCGCCGCGTCCAGAGCGGAACGACCCTGTTCAGGCGCTGCCGCCGCATGGGAAGTCACTCCCTTAAAACGGAAAAACACGCTCACATTGGCAAGGCTTGAATTCGTAGTAACCCGGTTTTCGTCGCCTGGATGCCAGGTATAGGCCACGTCCAGGCAGTCAAAAATACCGTCTCTGGCCATCAGCGTCTTTCCATTTCCCTTTTCCTCGCTGGGACATCCGAACAGAACCACAGTCCCCTTTCCCGGATTCTTCTCCAGATAGGCCTTCACCCCAAGGGCTGCCGCAAAAGTCCCCGCCCCCAGAAGATTGTGGCCGCAGCCATGGCCGTCCGGATTTTCTCCATCCGCAGGAATCCGTCTGGTACAGCCGCCCCGCTGGGAAAGCTCCGGCAGGGCATCGTACTCAGCCAGAAAACCCACCACAGGCTTTCCGTTTCCATAGGACGCTTTAAATGCCGTTGGCATTCCTGCAATTCCCATTTCCACCGCAAAGCCCTCCTGCCTCAGGACTTCTTCATACAGCTTTGCCGTCCGAAATTCGTGGAATCCGATTTCCGCAAAATCAAAAACCTCGTCGCTGACCCTTACAATCAGATCCCTTTTATTGTCAATTACTTCCGAAACAAATTTTCTGTTGTCCATGATAATCTCCTTTACATGTAAAAAAGAATCCTGTTTTGCAGGATTCTCCGCCTGCGGCGGGTCGCGGCAGCGATATCTTCCTCCCCGCCGCAGTGCGATCCTAAGCGCGAAGCGCCTTTTGTTTCATGGGAAAGACCTTCTTTTATCTCACTTTTATGCATTAATGTAACAAGGTCTTTCTTATGAAATAGAAAACACCCGCCGCTCCGGCAGATGCCGGTACGGCAGGCATGTTTCTATTTACAGCATCTGATTTACAATCGCCATCAGTTCTTCGCCCATCTTCGCGGATCTGGTGTCGGCATCCTCCATGGAACTTCCTTTTACGCCATAGTAGAATTTGATCTTCGGCTCGGTACCAGACGGACGGATACAAAGCCATGCGCCGTCATTCATATCATAATACAGCACATTTGCGGACGGAAGACCTGTGGGCTTCACGGCGCCTGTGGCCATATCCGTAATGGTCTCCACTTTATAGTCTCTCGCGGAAATCACCGTATAGCCGCCAAGCTCCTTCGGCGGATTCTTTCGGAAGTTTTCCATAATCTCCTGAATCTTTGCAAGACCTTCAATCCCCTTTAGGCCGATGGATTTTACCATATCCCTGTAATATCCATATTTCTCATACATGGCCACCATGGCGTCCCACAATGTCATGCCTTTTTCCTTATAGTAAGCGGCGGCTTCGCAGAGAGCGGCTGTTGCGGAAATGGCGTCCTTATCGCGGGCATACGTGCCGATTAAGCAGCCGTAGCTCTCCTCCATTCCGAACATATACGTTCCTTTTCCGGTCTGCTCCTCTTTTAAAATCTGCTGGCCGATATACTTAAACCCGGTCAGGCACTCAACCAACTCGCAGCCATAATGCTTTGCAACTGCATCCACAAGGTTTGTGGTTACGATAGACTTGACAACCTGTCCGTCCGCGGGAATTTCCCCCTTGGCCTGTTTCTGGCTCAGCACATAGTCGCAGAGCAGAGCGCCGGACATATTTCCGGTAAGAGGAATATACTCGCCGGATTTTGTATCCTTCACATATACGCCGAGGCGGTCAGCATCCGGGTCTGTGGCCAGAACCAGATCGGCATTCTTTTCCTTTGCAAGCTTTAAGCCCAGTTCAAAGGCCTCTGCCGCCTCCGGATTCGGATAGCTTACCGTGGGGAAGTTTCCGTCCGGCAGTTCCTGTTCCGGCACCACATAGACATTCTCAAAACCTATTTCCTTCATCACCCGCCTTGCAGGAATATTTCCCGTTCCATGAAGCGGAGTATAAATAATGGTGATATTTTTCTGCATATGGTCGATGGCATCCTGGTTTACGACCTGGGCCTTAACCTGCGCGATATACTTGTCGTCAATTTCGCTTCCGATTATCTGGAAGACGCCTTTCTTTAAAGCCTCTTCCTCCGTGGTGGTCTTAACGGTGGAAAGGTCTTCAATGGCAAGAACTTCTGCGGTTACGCCTTTGTCGTGAGGCGGTGTAAACTGTGCGCCGTCTTCCCAGTATACCTTATATCCATTATACTCCGGCGGGTTATGGCTGGCGGTGATATTGATTCCGGCGATACAGCCTAACTCCCTCACTGCAAAAGACAGCTCCGGCGTAGGACGCAGGGATTCAAATTTATATGCCTTGATTCCGTTGGCGGCCAGAGTCATGGCTGCTTCCATTGCAAACTCCGGGGACATATGGCGGGAGTCAAATGCAATGGCAACGCCTTTGTGCTCTCCGCCCTGTTTTTTAATGTAGTTTGCAAGGCCCTGCGTCGCACGGCGCACAGTATAAATATTCATACGGTTAATTCCTGCGCCGATAATACCGCGTAAGCCGGCAGTGCCAAACTCAAGATCCATGTAAAAACGCTCTTTGATCTCGTTTTCATCGCCTGCAATGGCGCGAAGCTCATTTTTTGTAGCTTCGTCAAAATACGGATTATCAAGCCATTCCTGGTAGATTTTCATGTAATCTTTCATGTGCTTCTAACTCCCCTCGTGAATTTTTCTTCATTAAAACAGTTACCATTATTATACTCTATCGCCGTAAAAAAATAAAGCATTAAATGGCACGGAACATTAAATGATCCCTCGTATGAACCGTTCCCTGTTTTCCTGCTGAGCCTTCAGTCCCTCAATCTTTTCCGTATTCCTGGCAGGTATCCAGGCCTTGTTGGCATTGTAGTAAAAATTAATCTGCTTCCAATACTTTTCCGGGTATAAAAACAGGTAATAAAGACATTCCCGCTCGGTTTCTGACATGGGGAGCACCCTCTCATAAGAATCCAGCATGGCGTTTCCCAGAGTCAAGTTCCAGTCGTGCTTTTCCATGACCTTCCGCATAAAATGGTATAAGTCTTCCACCTGGAGGCCCAGATGCATTTTGTTGAATTCCGTCACTGCCACATAAGTTTTCCCCACAAGAATATGATGCTGATTCAATTCTCCGTGACAGATAAAATATGATTCTTTTAAGGCGTCCCCTTCCCGTAAGAATACCTGCTCCATGCCATCCCTTGCATATTTTGCCTGATCTAGGAACTGGTCAAAACATGCGATCACGCTGAGTTCAAATTCATTTTTCCTCCGCTTCCCCCGGATAAAAGCGCGGGCCTTCTTAAGCTCTCTGTTGTGCTTATCCATGGCTTCGTAAAGAGGCGGGGAAATCATGGATTTTAAGTTCCACTCCTCCCTGGCTTCCACATTTCTTAAAAGCTTATGGAGAACGGCAATCTGGCGAACCGCCGAGAGGATTTCCCTTGTGTCCTTAAGGTCGCATTCCCGGTCGGAAAACCAGCTCTTGACAATGAATCTGGTGCCGTCCCCGGCTGTGGACAAAAGCTCCCCCTCCCGGTTTCTTACATACTGGTCCACCTTCAGAGTCCCCGCATCCTTTACCGCGTCCAGAACCATCTCTTCAAACTCCAGGCGCTTCACGCTTCCCTTATATTCCTTTAAAAGCTTAAGGCCCTGGTCTGTCTCAAGAATCCACGCGCCGCGGCCCTTTCTTAAATTTTCCACTTCCAGCTCATACTGCCCGGTTACCTCTGTATTCCAGTCATTCATCTGCGTCCCCTCCATATCCCTTCTAAGCTACTTCCAGAATATGAAAGGGCCAGTCAAAATATGAAGAGATTCTAAACAGCCGTATGCCATCACAGTTTAAAGACATTTGAACTGTGACGAAATTCTGTAATGTTTAGGCAGATCTGCGCGTTTACCGCGCGGACCGTACATGATTTAATAGAATCTCTTTTTGGTTCATGGACGGATCTTCCAACACCAGCTCCAGAAGGGATTTAAGGATCTCTCCCACTTCCTTTCCTGGTCCGATTCCGGCTTCTAAAAGATCATTTCCGCCCACAGACAAGGTCTTTAAGGAAACGCAGTCGCCGCTCTCCTCAATTTCCTCCCAGAGCCTGCGGACTTCCTTCGCCTTTAAGTCTCCGTCCAGCTCCTTTAAATATAAGCATCCACCAAACTGATACCTGGTCATTCTGCTTAAAAAACGGCGGATTTCCACTTTGTCGGCATGCAGCGGGCGCTGGTACGCCTCTACCATGACGCGTCCATTGGTGATGGTCTCATTATCTAACTTTAAGTCCTTCAGGATCTTTCCCGCCGTCTCCGGCGCCAGACGCCGCAGGCATCCGGCCCAGCGCATGGATTTTTCTTTGGGGAGCCGCGCCAGAACGCCAAAATCCATTCCGCTTTGAAAGATTTTCCCAAAATCCTCCGTCACATAAGGGCTGATTCCCGTCTCCTCTACCATAGAAAGCTTTTCCGGGAAATCGGAAAGCAGAAGCTTTGTGAGCTCCGTCTGAATCCGTTCCTTACTGACTTTTTTAAGATTCGGCGCAATTTCAAAAATAGCCGCATACGTTTTATCTTCTATGGAAAAGCCAAGCTGGGCTGCGAAGCGGATGGCTCTTAAAATCCGCAGGGCATCCTCTGTGAATCTATCTCCAGCCTTTCCCACGCACCGGATCACCTTCGCCTCCAGGTCTTCCATTCCTCCAAACTCATCCATGATTCCCGTCTCGTGGCTGTATGCCATGGCGTTGATGGTAAAATCCCGGCGCTTCAGATCTTCCGTGAGACTGGATGTAAATTCCACGGAATCCGGATGGCGGCCGTCATGGTATTCACCGTCAATGCGGTAGGTGGTCACCTCATACCCCTTATGATTTTTTATGATCGTCACGGTTCCATGCTGGAGTCCTGTGTCTACGGTTTTCCCGAAAATAGCCTTTATCTCCCCCGGCTTTGCCGAGGTTGTGATATCCCAGTCCCCTGGAATACGGCCTAAAAGCGTGTCCCTCACACATCCGCCCACGGCAAAAGCCTCAAACCCGTGGGCGCGGATGGTCTTTATGATCCATTCCGGCTCATATGGCATATCAATCCCCATGAATCCATCTCCTGTTTCTATATGCAAAATCGCAGCAAACGGACATTCCGCCTCTTCTACCTGTGCCCGGCCTCCATTCCGGAAAGCACAGGAATCAGGCGCCTGGCCAGTAAGGCCGCCAGCACGCATAAAATAAAATCCTCTCCCACTGTAAGCAGAAAACAGTTGATAAACACCAGCTTCCATCCAACAGTCACATGAAGCACATAATTGCTGCACACGTAAAAATAAGTCATTCCGCAGGCGTAGTCTGCCAGAAGTCCCCAAAGCGCTGAAAACAGGAGCCAGAAAAAGGTATTTTTCCGTCTGATTTCAAAAACCCTTCCCGTCAGAAACCCTGCGGCCGCAAAGCCAATCAGGAATCCGAAGGTGGGCTTAAGTAAATAGGACAGCCCGCCTCCGGTGGCGAACACCGGAATTCCGCAGAGCCCAATAGCCAGATAAGCCGCCACACAGGCCAAAGACCTTCTTGCTCCCAGAAGAAGGGCTGAAAGCAGCACAAAAAAGAACTGAAGGGTAAAATGCATGGGTACCGGCTGAACTGGTATGGTGATCTTTATGAATGCTCCGGCCGCAATCAGTGCAGTAAACAGGCCTCCGTAGGCCATATCCCTTACGGTCCATGGACGTTCTTTCATAATTAGTATGCCTTGCCCCAGTAAACCATTTTCTTTGCAGGCTTTCCACAGCATACGCAGGCGTCGGAAATGGCCTCCTGCTTAAAGGGTATACATCTAGAAGTGACGCCCGCGGTCTCCTTCAGTTTTTCCTCACACTCCCGGCATCCACACCACATGGCCTTTATAAAGCCTGGCTTGTTATCGGCAATATCCCTCATCTCTTCCATATTGGAAGCCGCATAGGTATGAGCGTCGCGATGCGCTCTGGCGCGCTCAAACATATCCCTCTGGATGGTCTTAAGAAGCTCTCCTGTCTTTTCCCCGATTTCCGAAAGAGCTACGGTAATCTTCTCGTGGGTATCGCGGCGAACCAAAATAGCCTGACCGGCCTCAATATCCTTCGGTCCCAGTTCCACGCGGATCGGAATTCCGCGCATCTCAGATTCGCTGAATTTCCAGCCCGGGGTCTTGTCGGAATCATCCACCTTCACGCGAAAAGCAGAAAGCGCCGCTGCCACTTCATTCGCCTTTTCCAGAACGCCCTCCTGCTGCTGGCGGATAGGAACAATTACCACCTGAGTGGGCGCCACATTTGGCGGAAGCACCAGTCCCTCATTGTCACCGTGGACCATGATAATGGCGCCCATGATGCGGGTCGACATCCCCCAGGAAGTCTGATGTACATACTTTAACTTGTTATCCTTATCGGAAAACTGGATTTCGAACGCCTTTGCAAAGCCGTCGCCAAAATTATGGCTGGTGCCTGACTGCAGGGCTTTTCCATCATGCATCAGCGCTTCGATGGTATAGGTGGCCTCCGCTCCCGCGAATTTTTCCTTGTCAGTTTTCTGTCCGCGGATCACAGGAATCCCAAGGAACTCCTCGCAGAAATCCGCATACACGTTTAACATCTGAATGGTGCGCTCCTGGGCCTCCTCAGCTGTGGCATGGGCCGTATGTCCCTCCTGCCATAAAAATTCTCTGGAACGTAAAAACGGCCTTGTGGTCTTCTCCCATCTAACGACAGAACACCACTGGTTGTATACCTTCGGCAGATCCCGGTAGGAATGGATATCTCCTGCGTAAAAATCGCAGAACAGGGTTTCAGATGTAGGTCTTACGCAGAGTCTCTCCTGAAGAGGCTCCAGGCCGCCGTGGGTCACCCACGCAACCTCGGGCGCGAAGCCCTCCACATGGTCCTTCTCCTTTTCCAGAAGGCTTTCTGGGATAAATAAGGGCATATACACGTTCCTTACGCCTGTTTCCTTAAACCGCTTATCCAGCTCGTTCTGAATATTTTCCCAGATTGCGTATCCGTCCGGCTTAATCACCATACAACCTTTTACGCTCGCGTAATCGCAAAGCTCTGCCTTCTTCACCACATCGGTGTACCACTGGGCGAAATCCTCTTCCATGGAGGTGATCGCCTCTACCATTTTTTTGTCCTTTGCCATAATTCTCTCCTCATTTAAATTTAATGAATGCTTTTTTGCGCGACAGTGGCACTTTCCTTTCCGCCGCAGTGCGCCCCTAAGCGGAACTTTTTTTACAGCAGTTTCCGCTGCATAAAAAAAGCCGCCTTTCCCAAAGGGACCGACAGCCGGCGTTACCACCCAATTTAGCTTCCGGACCTGCCGGAAACTCTCCTCTTCTTCCGTTAACGCCGGAAATTACGCTGCATTTCTCATGCAGAGCTCCGGGGCCGGGTTCCGCGCCGCCAGTATGGAAGTTTTCACCACTCCTTCCTCTCTGGAATACCGCTCTCTCGCGTACTTTTCCCCATCACAGCCTTCCTATGAACTTTATGTACAGATTCTAAGGGATTTAAACCGTTTTGTCAAGGCATAAACCAATTCCAGACATATTTTTCGAAACAATTCAGAACTGTTACTATTTTTCATTGCTACTGCCGTTTCCGTTGTGTTATACTTTGTCATGCGAAGCACACCCGCCCAAAAGGCATGCATGACGGAAAGCAATTTTCAAACACGCTTTGGGGTATACTGACTCCAGTGTCAGTAAGGAGGTTCACATGTCAGACTTCAGTCAGAAAACAGGGAAGCGGGAGTTTCTTTTAGCCGGCGCCGTTCTTCTTATCTCCGCTCTCTTATTTTTATGGAACCATTTCTTTTTTTCCAAACCGGCGGCTGTGGTGGAAATTTCCATCGACGGCGCGGTGACCCAAACCCTGGATTTATGGAAAGACCAGGCGCTTGACATTGAAGGCGCAAACGGAGGTCATAACCATCTGGTGATTGAAAACGGAGAAGCCTGGATTTCGGAGGCTTCCTGCCCCGATAAAATATGTATCCATCAGGGTAAAATAAGCCGTGACGGGGAAATTATCGTATGTCTTCCCAACCGGATCACTGTACGGATTTCAGGGCGCTAGAGCGTACATTTCGAAATCAGCTTGTGTGAAGCTGCGGCATTCGGTTGTAATTACTACTAATTATACGCAAATTCCTTTGCAAAAAGTGAGTATGATATTAAATGTACGCTGTAGTACTAGTACTGGCCCTTTTCAATTTCCTTTCCCCCCGTGCACATATAAAAATCCGGATGGGGCCGTCGCAAAAGTCAGTAATTCTACGATATGTATCCAATATCTGAAAATATTGACACTATATATTGTAGAAATTTGCTGTTTTGCCACAGTCCCCCCGGACCTTTTTAGTAATCCAGATATGCGCCCTTCATGGGGCTTACGGCATGTTCGCTGAATAATCTCAGCACGCCTTTTTTGTACTTCTTTTCCCTGGGCTTCCAGTTCTTCTTCCGTTCCGCCAGGATGGCATCAATCTCCTCCGGCGTTTTTCTCTCTCCGTTGATACCGATGATGTTAAGCTTTCTCTCCATCACATCGATCTCGATGAGATCTCCCTCTTCCACCAAAGCAATGGGGCCGCCGTCCACGGCCTCCGGACTGCAGTGGCCGATCACAGGGCCTGTGGACGCGCCGGAAAATCTTCCGTCTGTAATGAGGGCAATGCTTCTTCCCAGCTCCTTATCGCTGCTGATGGCTTCAGAGGTATAGAACATTTCCGGCATTCCGCTGCCCTTCGGCCCTTCATAGCGGATGAATACGGCATCGCCTTTCTGTACCCTGTGCTTTAACACAGCGTCCAGACACTCCTCCTCGCTGTCAAAGGGTCTGGCCCGCAGAACAGCCTTAAACATTTCCTTCGGACAGGCGGTGTGCTTAATCACAGCCCCCTCCGGAGCAAGGTTTCCGCGAAGAATGGCAATGCTTCCATCCGTTCCGAGGGCCTTGTCATAGGGACGTATGATGTCTTCCTTTGTAACGGACACGCCGTACCTCTCATTGAATTCCCGCAGCCATTTCTCACAGCGCTCATAAAACCCGTTTTTCTTAAGAGACTCCAGATTCTCCCCCAGGGTCTTTCCGGTGACCGTCATCACATCCAGATGGAGGTAGGGCTTAATTTCCTCCATGATGGCCGGAACGCCGCCGGCATAATAAAAGACCTCAGCCGGCCACCGTCCTGCGGGACGGACATCCAGAAGGTAGCGGGCTCCCCGGTGGATCCTGTCAAACGTATCTCCGGTGATCTCGATCCCGAATTCATGGGCAATGGCCGGAATGTGGAGAAGGCAGTTGGTGCTGCCAGAAACGGCCGCATGGACCAGAATGGCATTTTCAAAACTCTTTAATGTTACGATTTCGCCGGGGCGCATTCCTGGAGTTTTCGCAAGCTCCACAGACCTCCTTCCCGCCTCCCTTGCAAAGGAAAGAAGATCAGGGCTTGTGGCCGGCATCAGGGCGCTTCCCGGAAGAGCAAGGCCCAGGGCCTCCGACATAATCTGCATGGTGGAAGCGGTTCCAATGAAAGAGCAGGCGCCGCAGCTGGGACATGCGTTGCATTTGGCCCAGTTTAACTTTTCCTCGTCGATCTCACCTCTCTGAAACCTGGCGCTGTACATGCCAAGCTGCTCCAGGGTCAACATTTCCGGACCTGCGTTCATGGTGCCGCCGGGAACCACAATGGCAGGTACGTCCGCCCTTGCCAGTCCCATGAGATTCCCGGGAAGCCCTTTATCGCAGCTTGCCAGATAAACGCCTGCGTCAAAGGGGGTGGCGTTAGCGTGAATTTCGATCATATTGGCAATCATCTCGCGGCTCGCCAGGCTGTAATTAATCCCGTCCGTCCCCTGGCTTTCACCGTCGCAGATATCGGTGCAGAAATATCTTGCCCCATGGCCGCCTGCCTCTTCAATTCCTTTTCGTACCTCTTCCACAAGAATATCCAGATGACCGCTGCCCGGATGGCTGTCCCCAAAAGTACTCTCAATCATCACCTGCGGCTTTTCCAGATCTTCCGGCTTCCAGCCGGTTCCGATTCTAAGGGGATCCAGCTCCGGAGCCAGCTTTCTCATTTCCTGACTTCTAAGTTCCATATATGAATACCTTCCTTTCGCTGATGATCCGGCTTTCTCTGACCGGATACAGGTTTTATGCAAAGAATGAGATTACCAGCGCCACAACAAAGCCAGTACCGCCCACAAGAGTCTCCATGATGGTCCATGTCTTTAATGTGGTCTTTTCATCCATTCCCACCAGAGATTTCACCAGCCAGAAGCCGGAGTCATTAAAGTGAGAACAGACGGTAGCGCCTCCGGCCACTGCCGCTGTGGTGCACGCCAGATATAATGGGGAAAGGGATGCAATCTCCGGCATAGCCGCGATGATGCCGGCCGCCATGGTCATGGCTACGGTTGCGGAGCCCACGCAGATTCTTACCAGGGCAGCTACAAGAAAAGCCACAATCACAATAGGAAGATTCGCGGAGGAAACCGCCTCTCCGATCACATCGCCGAGGCCGGAATACTGAAGCATGTAACGGAGCACGCCGCCGCTGGCTGTCACTAAGAGAATAAGGCCTGTGGGCTCCAGGGACTTTGTCATGATCTTTTCCAGCTCTTCTGTATTGTAGCCGTGACCGATTCCCAGAATCAGCATGGCTGCAATGGTGGCGATTAACAGAGCCACAAAGGGCTCTCCCAGGAATCCAAAAATTCCCTGCATTCTCGAAAGCGCCGGAACCACCCCTGCAAGAGAATCCATAATTATAAGTACCAGCGGAATCATAATAATGGCTACAATGGTTCCGAATCTGGGAAGCTTGGACTCATCAAAGTCTTCCTGCTCCGCCACATGGTCCGGAACCGGCACATTATACTTAGAGCCGCAGATGGAGCCCCACACAGGACCTGCCACAATCATGGCGAACACGCCGCAGGCAATTCCCACAAGAATTACCCATCCCAGCTCCACATTCAGCATGGTGGCCACCAGAACAGGGCCGGGAGTAGGCGGAATAAATGCGTGGCCGACCGCCAGACCTGCCAAAAGCGGTATCGCATAAAACAGCGAGGAACGCTTTGTTCTTTTTGCAAGGGAAAACGCAAGAGGAATCAAAATGATAAGCCCCGCGTCAAAAAATACCGGCATGGCGATCACAAGGCCGGTGATTCCCAGGGCCCAGGCCGCTTTTTTATCCCCAAACCATTTTACCATGGAAACCGCCAGAGTCTGGGCGCCGCCGGAGACCTCCAAAATGGCGCCGAACATGGAACCAAGCCCCACCAGAAGCGCAATTCCCTTTAATGTGTTTCCAATCCCGTCATTTACCGCTGTGACAATATTTTCAAATGGCATTCCCGCCAGAAGACCTATGGTAATGGCGCCGATTAAAATGGACACCATCGCCTGGATCTTAAACTTAATAATCAGCGCCAATAAGAGCGCAAGACCAACAAGAGCAGCAAAAACAAGCCTGCCCGGATTTAAAGCAACTGCTTCACCAACCATACGAATCATACCTCCTGCATATAGCATTCCCTTACTTTTTAACTGCTATTCCCTGTTTTCTTTTCTATAACATCTGACGTCTTATGTTATCTTGGATTTATTCTACAATTTTCGGCAATTTTTGTCAATACATCATATGTATTTGTCAATTTTTCTATGTTTCGCACAAAAAAAAGAAGGACTTTACGGAAAAGCCCTGCTCTTTTCGTATCATTTGCACAATTCCTCCGCCTCCATCTTCATAAGCATCTGACGATTGTAGGTCAGATGCATAATCATGGCGCAGCGGGCGCCGACAGAATCACCGTTTAAAATTGCATCGGTAATAGCCAGATCGGAAGAGCACACGTCTG
>CAJUDN010000043.1:6928-26246 GCA_910585355.1 uncultured Lachnospiraceae bacterium | reverse complement strand
CACTATTTTTGTCAGTTTTCGACATATTGACAAGAAACTGATAATTTTCAAACACGCTCAAACACCTGGCGGATGCCGTGGTTTATGCCGGAATCCTCCAGTCTTCTGCTGTCAAAATACGGGAATGCGTCCACGGCATCCAGAATGTCCCGGAAATCTTCCCGCGGCGCCAGGTCAATATACCGTTTTAAAAGCTCTGTCTCCTCTTTTTTATACCGGCCATAAAAAATATCATACAGGTTGTGTCCCCTTAGGTGAATCCTGATCTCCTCCATATATCGGCGCACGTCTTCAGGAGATTCAAGGTCCCGGCCGATTACCTTCTTAAGTCTCTTCCCACTCTTTAAGCGGCAGAGGTACTCTTTCCATTTATCCAGCAGAATCTGATAAAATTCTTCCTCGCTTTTTATGATTCCAAGCTGCTCCATCACCTTTGGATTGAAAAAATAATTCTCAAAAGAATAATATTTCAGAATCAACACATTCCGCCTCGTCACCCGCGGAAGCCTGTCCACATCTTCTGCGTTCCTGGACTCATAGTACCTGCAAAGCTGCCCTGCCAGCTCCTCTGCATCCAGCCCGTCTCCGTCCCGGATCATAAGGAACTGGTCTTTTATGTAGACCTGATTCATATATTTTAAGTTGGCATACGTCTTAATATTGGTACAGCTGTTAGTCGTAATGATGGAAATCCGCTGCAGGCGGCCTTTCCCGTCATATATCTCTGAATAGTACTTTTCCAAAAGCAGCGGCAGACGGCTTTTATCCTGTTTTCCCTCCACAATAAACACGAAATTGGTATTTAAAAGGTCATTGGCGCCATATCCCAGAGTATCCAGAATCACATCAATATCCGCCCTCTCATTCACCACAGAATAGTACTCCGAATCCAGCACGATCTGCCGGATCTGCCGGATTGTAAAATTGGCAAGAAGGTTCGGGGAATGAGTAGTAAAGATCACCTGATTCTTCTTGGACAGGTGATACAGGACTTCGCTGGAAATCTTCTGAAGCTGAGGGTGCAGAAAAATTTCCGGGGCCTCCACGAGGATGATACTGGGAATCCTGGCTTTTTCGTCCGTATAGGTCTCCAGCATGGACAGCATGTAAAGACTCTTCATGCCGTTGCTTAAATGTTCAATGGGGGAAGCCCTTCTGGAATTTCTCAAACTCATGCCGGCTGTCTTATCCGCCTCGCGGATGGTCTCCGCATTTACTTTAAAAAGCTCCTGCCGATTTGTCCTGAGCGTGAGGCGGATTCTGTCGTAACCTCCGTTTTTCCTGTAATTCCTGTTGAGCTTTTCTTCAAATTCCCTCAAATTTAACTGATACATTTTGTATTCCAGAAGTAATGCTGTCTCTAAAATCGTAAGTTCCCCCGGATTCTTTTTTTCAATCAGACCAATGCACTGAAAGCACTGGCTGCAGGTCTTTGCGGAATCAAACATACAGCAGCCGGAACGGACCTTTCCAAGCTGTTCATCCTCCTGAAACATCAGAATATCTTCCTGGAATTCCGAAAGTTTCCTGTCGGTATCAATGTAATAAAGCTTTGGCAGAATCTCCGGAATCCTGTGATTATTCTTCATAAAGCCATCGCCATACCGCACGTCTCCCCGGCTGTTGATGATACATGCAAAGGAAAGAATCCCCTTTTTAAAAGACGGCAGTTTTTCGCAAAAGTCCTTTTCCCACACGGAATACCTTTTATACATACTCACTTTTCCCAGCTCATGAAGCAGACGCTTATCTTCTTCCGTGATCAGAAGGCGGATTTTGATTTCCACATTCTGCCTTTTTTCATTGAAATCCGCCTCTGACACCTGATACATGCCAAAAACCGCCCGTATGGCATCTACCACAGAGCTTTTTCCTGTGTTATTTTTCCCTACCAGAATCAGAGCATTTTCAATCGCCCCAATCCGCATATCCCGGATTGACTTGAAATTTTTTATATGAATGGATTCAATCCGCATGAAAAACCTCCCATCCGTTTTTGTAATTCAACCGTTGCTCACTGTCTATTCTCAGTATATACGAAATCGTCTTGTTTTTCCAGTAAAACGTATGGTCATCCACAGTACGCCGTTCCAAACGTTGCTGTCCACAGGTACCCTGTGAACGTAACTGCATATGCCCATTTAAGATTGCCTGCGGCGATAGGACATATGCTTTGGCCCCATTATGATACTGGCTCCCGGTCAATAAACGGAGGGATTGACCAGGGAATGAACGGTAATTTCCAAACCGCCATCTGCACAGAAAACAATTTTGGGGCACAGGGTACCAACTTTCTACTCCTCTCATATCCTAAACTAAATCTCTTCTTACAGGAATTTTTATGCTGGAAAACACAACTCTCCTTACTCCTCTTCACTTCCTGTACCTTTTGGGCGTGATCGTCATACTGACTGTCATGATTCTCAGAAAGGATACCCCCGCCGTCTGCATCGGCTTCCTCTTTTTACTGGGCGCCGTTGGAATGGGAAGTCTTATCGGAGGCATCCAGACGGTTTTTGGCGCCATGCTGTATGCTGCCAGGGAATTCATGGAGGTGATCGCCACCATTGCCCTGGTCACATCCCTGTCCAAATGTCTAAGCGAACTTGGAAGCGATTATCTTCTCATGCGGCCCATGTCGCGGGTCATGAAAAATCCATCTGTCACCTGGTGGATTCTGGGCCTTACCATGCTGCTTTTCTCCCTGTTCTTATGGCCCTCTCCCTCCGTAGCCCTGGTGGGCGCGATCATGCTGCCCTTTGCGGTCCGGGCCGGACTGAATCCTCTGATGGCCGCCATGGCCATGAACCTCTTTGGACACGGGATCGCTTTAAGCTATGACCTGGTAATCCAGGGCGCTCCGGCTATTTCCGCAGGAGCCGCCGGTATTTCCACCAGCGATATTTTAACAGAGGGGCGACCCGTCTTTCTTGTGATGGGCGCCGCAACCGTCCTCTTTGCATTTCTTATCAACAGAAAAGATCTTACAGTTACGCAGTCCTCTCTGTCTGCCCAGGAAGAAAATCGGCCCTCCTTCTCCGGCTCCGCCCGCTTTCTTGCGGCAGCCGTTCCCCTGGCTTTCCTTCTGGATATTGCCGCCATGCTGGTCTTTCATTTAAGAGGCGGCGACGCCACCAGCCTGGTTTCCGGCACTGCCGTCCTTCTCATGTGTCTTGGCTCCGTACTTGAATTCCGGGAAAAGTCCCTGGAAAAAATCACCGGATATCTGACCGACGGATTTCTCTTTGCCATCCGTATTTTTGCTCCGGTGATTGCCATCGGCGCATTCTTTTTCCTGGGCGGCGAAGGAATCTCTTCCATTCTCGGAGGAAAAGAGGTCACAGAAATCCTCGGAACCGCCACTACCGGAGGGATCATGAACGACTGGGCCGTCTGGCTTGCCTCCCATGCGCCCTTAAATAAATACTTCATTGCTGTGATTCAGATGGCTGTGGGCGCGCTCACGGGGCTGGATGGCTCCGGTTTTTCCGGCCTTCCCCTTACCGGAGCTCTGGCACAGACCTTTGGAACTGCCGTGGGGGCGTCCATCCCCGTCCTGGCCTCCCTTGGTCAGATCACTGCCATTTTCGTGGGCGGCGGCACCATTGTTCCCTGGGGACTGATTCCTGTGGCCGCCATCTGCGACGTAAGCCCTCTGGAACTTGCCAGAAAGAATTTTCTCCCGGTCTTTCTCGGATTTTTATGCGCCTTTCTCACAGCATGTTTCTGCCTGTAACAGGCAAACGTATGCCCACAGGCATTGCATTTTCGTGCGAGCAGCCCGATGAACGCGCAGACCTGCCCAAGCTGCAACAGTATTGTCATTTCACAGGAAAGACCTTGTTACGTTACTATATAAAAATGAGATAGGAGAAGGGCTTTTCCATGGGGCAAAAAGCACTTCGTGCTTAATATCTTATCTGAATAACGCATTTTGCGGCGCCCTTTTTTCACATTCTGGAAAGGAGAACTTATTTATGTGCGGAATATCCGGCCTTTTCCATCCCGAACGGGATTTTACAAAAGAACAGGGGTTCTACGAATCTGTTTTAACCTCCATGAACCGGGCCCAGAAACGGCGCGGTCCCGATGACCAGGGGGTTTTTTTATCCGAACATTTCGGTCTTGGCCATGTACGGCTTTCCATTGTCGATCTTCTCACCGGAAGCCAGCCCATGAAAAAGACCAGAAACGGCCATACCTGGGGAATCGTATATAATGGGGAATTATATAATACCGAAGAACTTCGGAAAGACCTGGCCCGCAAAGGGCACTGCTTTGAAACCACAAGCGATACAGAAGTCATCCTGTCCGCCTACCTGGAATACGGTCCTGACTTCGTCCGACTCTTAAACGGAGTCTTTGCCTTTGCCATCATGGACCCCGTGAAAAACCGTCTGATGCTTTGCAGGGACCGGGCCGGAGTCAAACCTCTGTTTTACACCTCCACAGACGGTCATGTAGCCTTTTCCTCAGAAATCAAGGGCTTATTCTGCTTTCCGGGGATAAAACCGCAGCTGGATAAACGGGGTCTCAATGAAATTTTCAGCATCGGCCCTGCAAGAACCAGCGGGCAGGGCGTCTTTAAGGATATCCTGGAAGTGCTTCCCGGCCATTATCTCCTCTTTTCTGACTTTGGAATCCATGAAGAGCGCTACTGGAAGCTGGAAAGCCATCCTCATGAGGAATGCTATGAGGATACCGTTGAAAAGACGGCTTTTCTCATTGAAGATTCCATCCGGCGGCAGATGGTTTCCGACGTTCCCATCTGCACCTTTTTATCCGGCGGCGTGGATTCCAGCCTGGTATCCTCCATCTGCGCTGCGGAGCTGAAAAAGAAAAATAAAAGACTCATGACCTTTTCCTTTGATTTTGCCGGAAACCATGAAAATTTCCGCGCCAGCTCTTTCCAGCCCTCCGAAGACCGCCCCTTCGTGGAACGTATGGTGAAGTACCTGGACTCCGACCATCATTTTCTGGAATGCTCCACAAAGGAGCAGACAGAACTTTTAAAGGACTCCGTTCTGGCCCATGACCTTCCGGCCATGGCCGACGTGGATTCCTCCATGCTCTACTTTTGTTCCCGGGTGAGTCCCTTCTGCAAGGTGGCTCTGACGGGAGAATGCGCCGATGAGATTTTCGGCGGATATCCCTGGTTTCATAAAGAAGAATGCTTCCGCGCCCATACTTTCCCCTGGACCATGGATTTAAAGGCCCGGCAGGTCCTTTTATCCGACGACTTTTTGTCGGAGCTTGGCATGGAGGAATATGTCCGGGAAACGTATGAAACCTCCCTTTCACAAGTTCCTTCCCTTCCCGGGGAAGCACCTGAGGAAGCAAGGCGCAGGGAGATCTCCTATCTGAACCTCAAATGGTTTATGCAGACGCTGTTAAACCGCATGGACCGGGCCAGCATGTATAACGGCCTGGAAGCTAGGGTTCCTTTCGCGGACCATCGTATCATAGAATATTTGTGGAATATCCCCTGGGAAATGAAGACAAAAGACGGGATAGTAAAGAACCTGTTACGGCAGGCGGGCCGCGGAAAACTCCCGGACGAAATCCTGTTCCGGAAAAAATCTCCCTACCCCAAGACCTATGACAGGGGCTATGAGGCCCTCCTTTCCGGTATGGTACAGGAAATCCTTTCCGATTCCTCCTCGCCAGTTTTACAGTTTTTAGATAAGAAAAAGGTGAAACAGTTTCTGGAGAGCCCCTCTGATTACGGAAAACCATGGTATGGCCAGCTTATGGCGGCGCCGCAGATGATGGCCTATATGATTCAGATTAATTTCTGGCTTAAGACATACCGACCGGAAATCATATGATTTTTGGCGCCCATATCCGGTTTTTCTTAAAATATGGGGCTGTTGCAAAACGGAAAAGTCCATCACAATATAGTCTGTTGTTTTCAAACAGAAGCCTATATCTTGTATGAAAAACTCATTTTGCGGCAGCCCTATGATATATCATATGTCAGGCAGAGAGTGGCCCGGATTACTTTTCTGATCTATTCTTCTTTTTCGCATACACCGAAAGCAGCTTATCCAGATAAATGGACTTAAATTGTTTGCTTGCCAGAGCCTGCTTCATCGGCGGCAGCTTTAAAATCGTACCAAATACCGCGGCCATGGCCCGGTGATTGGCAAACGCCTGATTGTCAAATACGAGATTCTGCAAAGTCCCCTTCTCAATGGCCTGAAGCACAAACCGGTGCGTGCTGTTCACCGGCGTGATGACCTGAATCGGTCTTTTCTCTAGATGAATCGCCTTTGTGGGACAATTCCTTGCACATACGCCGCAGCCCAGGCAGATTTCTTCGTCAATAACTGGCTGCTCCTTTTCTGATGATCCCTTCTTCATGGAGATGGCCAGAATGGGGCATACCTTTGCACATTTTCCGCACGCAACGCATGTATCCCGATTGATTTTCGGAATATAATTGGTCGTCGCCACCGGCTGCATGGGGCTGAATTTCCGCGCCGCCTGCAGCGCCTCGCAGCAGCACCCGCAACAATTACAGATAAATGCCGGATGTTCCCGCACATTTTCCCCGATCTGGACCAGGTTGCTTTCATAGGACAATTCCAGCACATCCTTCGCCTCTTCTTTGGAAATCAGTCTCGTATAGCCCCCGTGCTCCGCAAGGGAACGGGCCACATTGTCAAACGTCAGACATACATCCCATGGCGCGTTAATCTCACAGGGATGCCCCGCATGGTACATTTTATGCCGGCAGTAGCAGGTTCCCACGCCAATGTACTTTGCCTCCTCAATAATATGCGTTGCCCGCTCGTAATCCAGAATATGATTGGTCTTATCATTAGTCAGCACAGGCTCCTGCACAAAGACCCGCCCAAGCCTGGTCTCCGTCGCAAAAAATAAGTCCTTCACAAAGTCCTCTTCCACGTTCATATACTGGTAATACAATTCGCTCAGGTATTTCTGGTCAATATCCCCTCTGGTCCGCATCAGGGCAAATTCGATGAATCCGGCCATTGGCGGCGGCATTACAAACTGCCGCTCCCCATGGTAGTTGGAATCCACCAGCAATGCCTTCTCGCAAAGATGGTCCAAAAGCTTCTCCGCCTTTGCCTCGCTGGTTCCCCAGATTTTGGCGGCTTTTTTTAATGTAAACGGCCGGACAGGCAGCAGCGCCACCCATTTTGCCTCCTTCTCCGTATACAGTACCTGAAGGATCTTATATAAAGTCTCAGATGCCGGGGCCCCCTGGGTAAACCAGTTGATTCGCTCTTCCAGGCTTTTATAGGCATCCTTCGTCGTTAAATGTCCCATTCGGTTCCTCCTTTTCCATTCCTGTTCTCATACAAAGCTATGTCGGACACATGGACTCCTTACGAAAGCTTTTTACGAAAGCGCTTTCGCCAGATTACACGTATCAATCCCTGTACTGTGCCCTGCCCCTATATGATAGCGAAAAATTTCCAAGGATTCAAGGACTCTGGAAAAAACCATGCAGAAAATCCATTCTGTCAGATCTCCCTTCTGGTCTCCACATCCAGAAGCTTGAATTCCACAATATACCGCATTCGCTGCAGGAACACCTCGTCCATATTGTTTTTCGGATAATGGCTAGTGCTCTATCCACACCCAAAATCCGATATCATTCGTCTGCCTGTCCTCTGTCAAAAAACAAGCTGTACCAGCAGCATATAACAAACGGTTCCTCCCACAATGGATAAAAGCATCTGGCGTTTCCACAGGTGAAGGATGATCACCAAAGCAATCGACAAAAATTCAGGGATACCATGGTTTCCGGTAAATACATTTACATTCTTCAGGCAATATATGACTAACAGGCCAAATATCGCCGCAGGAAGAACAACGCCAAGATACCGGACATACTCCGGCGTCGGTTTTTCCGATGGAAACAACAAAAAAGGAAGGAAACGCGTCAGCATGGTCCCAAGTATGACTATGAGGATTGTGATGATCTGCTGCGTCAGCGTCATGCGGCATCACCGCCTTTCTCCGGATGTTTTCTTATAAGAGTAAGCGCAGCAAGGATGGCCGCCATTGCCGGAATCATAAAATGATCTGCGCCAAAAACAATCAGACAAAGGGCGGAAAGCCCAAGTCCCAAAAGAGCGCTTGTATGCTTTTGGTCTTTCAGCCATTGTTCTATGAAAATCACCACAAACATGGCAGTCATTACAAACTCCAGCCCATCTGTATTGAAATGGATGAAAGAACCGAAGATGCCGCCCAGCGTTGCACCAAAAAACCAGTAAAAATGGTTCAAGAAAGTAACAAAAAACATAAACCATCCCTTATCCACATCCTCCGGTATCTCAGCGGTATAGTTAATGGAAAAGCTCTCATCACACATTCCAAAAATGAGATAAAACTTTTTCCATCCAGTTCCTTTATACTTGTCCAGCATAGAAATTCCGTAGAACAAATGCCGCGCGTTAATCATCAGGGTCATTGCAAGGGCCTGCACGGGATGAAAGGCGCCCAGCAGCATATTAACCGTTACGAACTCCACCGACCCTGCAAAAATCGTAAGACTCATCAGCATCGGGTACCAGAAACTGAACCCGGATACGTTCATATAAATGCCGTAAGTCAGTCCGAGGAACCAGAAACCGGCAAAAATCGGGATCGTATAAGGAAAAGCGCTGTGAAAGGCTTTTCGAATCATCTGTGTCTTACTCTGCATAAATCTGACCTCCCTTACATGGAAATCATGTAGAATACATTCCGTTCTCAACCGGCCTGTTTTATAAAAACTGGCGGCTGGTCACATCAGCCCATCTGCAGCGCGCAGTTTCCGACGGCGTT
The DNA here is from genome assembly GCA_910585355.1 of uncultured Lachnospiraceae bacterium. Classification (GTDB taxonomy): domain Bacteria; phylum Bacillota; class Clostridia; order Lachnospirales; family Lachnospiraceae; genus CANRXD01. The sequence goes on along the minus strand of CAJUDN010000043.1, from coordinate 17,441 downwards.
TGTCTCTTTCCCTTTTTCCGAATGACCTGCTGCGGAGGAAACAGAAACGTAATCCGATGGAATATCCGTTACCTCAATTTTAAAATATACCGGGCGGAGGGCATCGTTGCAGCTGACAATCGCCAGCCCTTCCCGGTTTACCCAGTCCAGATATTTCACCTCGCTCCCCTTTTCTCCGTGGGATAGGGCAAATACATTCGGATAGATGGATCTCCAGGCAACGCTGCAGAATCCCTCCGGCATCTCATAATCCGCCAGAAACTCCTGTCCCTCTTTCATTAACGGACACAGCGTCAGCCCCTGGGCGCCATATTCCTTTACCAGTTCTTCATTAAAACAAGATTTAAGCACTGTAATTTTACATTTATTCATACCCTAAGTTCTTTTCACTCCCTGTCATGTTTCTCTTTTTATTATACCGTTTCTTCTCCATCATTTTACCAATTTCTCATTCTTTTTTCAAGAATTGCATTTCTCTTTATTATCTGGTAAACTAAAAGAAAGTTACAGTTCAAGGGGCGGGGAAAACGAATAAAAACAGGTGTAAAGCTTGCTTTATAAGATTGATTTTATCCGTTTTTCCACATTGTGCGAACGCCTGATGGTTCTCGTCCGTCTCCAACGGGCAAGAAAATGCCCTCTCCCTTGAACAGTAACAAAAAAAGGGGGAGCACGCATGATTTTTCAAGAATACAGCAATCGGGCGGACATACTGTTTCGTTTTGTCAGCCAATACGAAAAATATATCAGTACGCTGGAACCTTCAAAAGATCAGCAGACGACCATTGTAGAACGTCATCTGCTGATCAATATCAATGAGCGCCACGGTATCACCAACGTCGAACTGGCTCAGCTTCTGGGACGTACTCCCGGCGCAATCACGCAAATTATTGTTAAGCTGGAGCAAAAAGGACTGATTGAGCGCGTCAAACATGTAAAAAATGCCAAGACGGTACATATTTATCCCACGCCTGCCGGTATGAAACTGGCAATCGCTTATAAATCTCAGGAAATCATCGGTATGGACAAAATGCTTCAGGTACTTCAAACCACACACACCTCAGAAGAGCTGGACACCTTCTGGAGCGTCGTCTCCAATTTTGTCGATGCAATCTCCTCCTCTCTTGCTGAATAAACCTACATCAGTTCCAGCAAAGTCAGAGCATAGATTTTAATCATATCCAGGTAATCCTTGATCCGTATTTTTTCATCGGCTTTTGCACACTCCGCCTCCTGCCCTGGTCCGATGTTGGGGATCTGTGTTCCAAAAGCCTCAAAAATAGAAGCCGCGTCCGAGCCGCCATGGCGATACCGCATCGTAACCGGTTTTCCAAAGATTTGCCAATTTGCCCTGGAAATTGCCTTTGCCACAGCCGAATCCGGCTCAGTCTGCAAAAACGGACGGTCAGAAATAAGCTCCAGTTCATAAGAAAACTCCGGATATCTGTCCTCCAAAACAGCCAGGACATCCCGAATCTCCCTTTCCGCCTGTTCATGAGTCTCTCCGGGAATCAGCCTCCGGTCGAGCGACAGCCTTGCCTCTGTGGCAAACACATTCGTGGCGGTCCCGGCATGAAGGGTCGTCACCGACAAGCTTGGACAGCCAAAGACAGGATCCTTTCTTTTTTGTATCTCATCCCGCAGCTGGTAAAGGGCCTCTGCCGCCAATACACATTTTTCCAACGCATCCATGGAAGGATGCGGCCGGTAGGAGGACGCGGGTGTTCCATAAAAATTCAGATAGCAGCGGTAAATCCCCGTATGCCCTAAAATCAAGTCCATATTGCTGGGCTCCATGCAGATTCCAAAATCCGCACGCAAAAGCCCTTTTTCAATCAGATACTTGACTCCCTTTTTTCCTCCCGCTTCCTCATCGCACATAAAGCTTAAAGTAATCCTGCCATGAGGTTCAAAACCCAGGGCACGGAGCATTTCGACCGCCATGAGAGCCGCACAGTCTCCGCCCTTCATATCACTGGCTCCCCGTCCATGAACAAATCCGTCCTCAATCTTTCCTGACCAGGACACCTCCGGCGCCTCTTCCGGTACCGGCGGAAACACATCCATATGCCCGTTAAACAAAAAGGACGGTCCATCCTGCGGCCCCTGCCAGGCTGCAATCAGGTTGGGCCTGTCCTCAGAGACGCCGATGGTTTCCACCGTAAGCCCCATACGTTCCATCCGCTTTTTAAGCACAAGAGAAACCGCCAGCTCATCCCCGGTAACGCTGGGCACCTTCAGCACTTCCGACAAAAAATCCACCATCTCTTCGCCGTGCCGGGCGATATACTCGTCTATCTCTGTTTTAGATATCTGCATTTTATACCTCTCTTTCCGTCTTTCTTTTTGCGAAGAGCATGGATTCCGGCTTTCCGCATCCATGCTCCCCGCAAATATATTTTTCACAAATATGTTTTTGCAAATTATAACTATGCTTTCGCAAATCTCAACTATGTTTTTCACAAATCGTAACTATACTTTATGCAAATTCTGTCAGCTAAGCATCCGCATGGCCGTCAAAGCATACAGCTCAACCATGGAAAGCAGGTCCTTAATCTCCACGCACTCATTGGCGTTTCCCGCCATCACCAGCCCGTCTGTCGGACCGCACACCACCATATGCATTCCATTATGCTTTACAATCGAAGCCGCATCCGTTCCTCCCTGGCAGTAGCGGAATTTCGCCGGCCGTCCCATCACCTCTTCCCATGCTTTTTCCATGGTCGTCACCATTTTACTGTCTTCCGGCACGGTCAGTGTGGGGCGGTCTGACTGCACCTCCACCTCGTACTCCATTCCCGGATCCTGTTCCTTCAGCCGGTCCAGAACGTCGGCGATTTCTTTCTGCACGCTTTCAATGGTTTCTCCCTTAATATAGCGCCGGTCCACCGAAAACGTAGCCTTGCTGGCATGCAGATTTGTCGCCGTCCCTGCATGGACCGTGGTAACGGAAAGACAGGGCGGATCATACAGCGGGTTCGGCCTCCGGTTGATTTCCTCCGCCAGTTCCAGAACCGCGTCTATGGCCCGGTGTACTTTATCAATGGCGCTTCCGCAGGGATGGGGCGCGTGGGAATGGTATCCTTCTGCCGTATATGTATAATAAGCCCGGTAAATTCCTCCATGATGTGTTAGGATCTCGCAGTCCGTAGGCTCCATGCAGATTCCAAAATCTCCGTTAAGAAGCTCTTTGTCAATCAAATACTTCGCTCCCAGACGGCTTCCGTTTTCCTCATCGCACATAAAGCTTAAGAGGATGCTGCCTTTGGGCTCAAACCCCAGCTCCTTTAAAATTTTCACTGCCATGATTGCCGCGCAGTCGCCGCCCTTCATATCGCCGGTGCCGCGTCCATAAATTTTCCCGTCCGTCACCTTGCCGGACCATGGGCCATACATTCCAGGATCGCTTTCCACAGGCGGAAATACATCCATATGTCCGTTAAAAATAAACCGCGGCCCCTTTTCCGGTCCAAACCATTCCGCCAGCAGATTGGGGCGGCCCGGCTCGGCCTCATACGTCTTAACTTTCAGCCCCATTTCCTCCATCCAGCGTCTGAATACTCTGCTGACAGGAACCTCGTCTCCCGTAACGCTGGGGGTCTGAACCATTTCCACAAGGCACCGGATGATCTCTTCCCGGTGATCCATCACTGCTTTTTTTATCTCTTTTGCATCAATCATTCTCTCAATTTCCCTTCCGGCATAAATTTACAAAATAGGTGAATAACGGCGTCATATCCGGTCCGCATGACGGGTTCATGGAATCGCCCCTCTGTCGTTCCGGATGCCACTGTACTCCAAAACAGGGCAGAGTCCGATGTTCGATCGCCTCCGGAATGCCGTCCGCAGACTTTGCCGTAATCAAAATATCGCTTCCCGCTTCTGTAATCCCGTCGCGGTGATGGCTGTTTGTCATAAACTCTGCGCCAAACAGCCGTCCGACGATGGAATCCGGCTCTGCTTTCACCAAATGTGCGATTCCGTTCTGGTGTTCCAGATGAAGCTGCTTTGGAAAATTCTGAATCAGCTTTCCCCCGAAAAAAACATTCATTAGCTGATGGCCGCGGCAGATTCCCATGACTGGTTTCTTCCTCTCAACAAAGCACTGCAAAAGCTTCATCTCCATCTCGTCCCGGACTGCATTGGAGCCTTTGATGGAATCGTCATCGAAAAAGACCTCGCCGTAGAGGGCCGGATGGACGCCGGAACCGCCGGTTAAAAGCATGCCGTCTGCAATTTCTGCATACCGCTCTGCCTCACACGGATCTCCGGGCATAAGCGGAACGCCGCCCCCGGCAGTCACCGCCTGGGCATAGCTTTTATTCAGTACAAACCGGCTCATATGCATATCATTGTCAAACCCATGCTCGCAGGGCACAAGAATCAAAGGTTTTTCCATTTTACTCTCCTTTCTTCTCTGTCCACTCCTTATATCTTGGACAGGCTACAAAATGACCCGAAGATGCCTCAAACAGCTCATATGGCTTCTTACGGCATTCCTCTGTTGCATAGAGGCAGCGCGCGGCAAAGCGACAGCCAGGTTTTGGATCAACGGGAGAGGAAATCTCGCCTCTTAGCAGGATTCGCTCTTTCTTTCCACCCACCTTTGCCGATGGAATCGCGGAAAGCAGCGCCCTGGTATAGGGATGCCTCTGATCCCGGAATAACTCCTTCGCAGGCGCTTTTTCCACCACCTGACCCAAATACATCACCATGATTTCGTCGGAGATGTGCTTTACAACGCTAAGATCATGGGTAATAAAAAGGTAGGTCAGCTTTTTTTCCTCCTGAAGATCCTGAAGCAGATTTAAAACCTGTGCCTGTATCGAAACGTCCAGCGCAGACACCGGCTCGTCACACACAATAAAAGACGGTTCCAGGGCCAGCGCCCGGGCAATTCCAATCCTCTGTCGTCTGCCTCCGTCCAGTTCATGGGGATAGGAGTACGCAAGCCGTTTCGCGAGGCCAACCGTATCCATAAGCTCTGCCACGCGCTTTTCCCTGTCCGCGCTGTTAGAACACATCTTAAACAGCTGCAGCGGCTCTTCGATGATCTCGCTGACACACATCCGCGGGTCGAGGGAGGAGAAAGGATCCTGAAAAATAATCTGCATTTTTCTGCGGAGCTCCTTCTGCCTGGCTCCTTTTGCTCCCACGATGTTTTCTCCGTCAAACAGGACCTCCCCTTCCGTCGCCTCCAAAAGGTTCAGGATCACACGGCCCAGCGTCGACTTTCCGCACCCGGATTCCCCCACTACCCCCAGGGTTTTTCCTCTTTCCAGCGTAAAGTTCACATCGTCAACCGCATGCAGCATACCATGCGGCGTTTTAAAGTACTTTTTTAAATGTTTCACCTGTAAAAGATCGCTCATGTCCTCACCCCTCTCTGTTCAGAGCCGCAAAACAGCGTACCCCATGGTTTTCATTTAAGGCAGTCATATCCGGATGCACGGTCTGACACCGTTCGGTACACCGCGCGCATCTGGGAGCAAATTTACAGCCGGCCGGCAGAGCCGTCGGATCCGGCATCAGACCGTCGATGGGTTTTAGGCGCCGGACGTCTTTATCCAGATCGGGAACAGAATCGAACAGTCCCTGCGTATACGGGTGCGCCGTATGATTATAGATTTCGTCCAGGGTCCCGTACTCCAGGATCTCTCCCGCGTAGATGATCGCCACCTTATCACAAATCTCCGCCACCACCCCCAAATCATGGGTGATCAAAATCATGGACGTTCCGAACTCCTTTTTCAGATTCTCCATCAAATCCATCACCTGTGCCTGAATGGTCACATCAAGCGCCGTTGTGGGCTCATCCGCGATTAACAGATCCGGGCGGCAGGCCAGGGCAATGGCAATGATCACCCTCTGCTTCATCCCCCCGGAAAACTGATGGGGATATTCCCCGCTTCTCTCGGCCGGGATTCCCACCATCTCCAGCATTTCACAGGCTTTTCTCATGGCGTCCGCTGCCGAGACCTTCTGATGGAGCCGGATTACCTCCGCGATCTGCTCTCCCACCGTCCGGACCGGATTCAAAGATGTCATGGGATCCTGGAAAATCATGGAAATTTTGTCCCCGCGGATCTGCTGCATTTCCTTGTCGCTCATATCCAGAATTTCCCTGCCCTCAAACAGGATACTTCCCTGACAGATCTCTCCGGGCGGAATCTGAATCAGCCGCATGATGGCCAGAGCCGTTGTGGTTTTTCCCGCTCCGGTCTCTCCGACTAATCCCAGCACCTCCCCTTTTTTCAGTTCCAGCGTCACGCCGTTTACCGCGTTCACGATGCCGTCATCCGTTTTAAAGCGGATTCCAAGATCTTTTATCTCAAGAATATTTTCCATTCTGCGCCTCCCTTATCTCTTCATGCGGGGATCCAGCGCGTCGCGCAGTCCATCTCCCAACAGATTCAACGAACTAATCACCAACATAATGCAAACGCCGGGCGCAACCACCATCATCGGGTAATCCCGGATAAACTGACGCCCTGTGGACAGCATGGCTCCCCACTCCGGCGTGGGAGGCTGAATCCCCAAACCAAGAAAGCTCATGCTGGCGGCAGACTGTATGGCATTCCCGACTCCAAGAGAGGCCTGGACGATGATTGGCGCAAGACTGTTGGGAATAATATGTTTGGCAATCGTTCTCCAGTTCCCTGATCCGATGGCTCCGGCCGCCTCGATATACTCCTGCTGCCGGATTGTCAGCACCGCCGACCGGACCACACGGGCATAGGTGGGCACGGAACTGAACCCGACGGCGATCATCGTATTCACTAACCCCGGCCCCAGGGCGGCGCAAATGGCAATGGCCAGAACCATACTTGGAATCGCCATCATAATATCAACCACGCGCATCAAAACAGAATCTATCCTGCCGCCGTAAAAAGCCGCAAAGGAACCAAGTAACCCGCCGACGGCCGCGCCAATCGCCACAGCCAAAAGACCAACCACAAGGGAGATCCTGGAACCCCAGATCAGGCGGCTTAAGGTATCCCGGCCCAGATTGTCGGTTCCCAAAAGATGCCGCATGCTGATCCCCTGATACGCCTCTCTTAAGTTTTGCTCATCGTAGCCATAGGGAGCAATGAGCGGCGCAAAAGCGGCCAGCAGAATAAATATGCACAAAACAGCCAGGCCAAGCATTGCCGTTTTACTTCTGGAAAAACGTTTCCAGACGCTCAGCAGACGTGTCCTTTTATGATTACCCTTCATGAGCGGCCGCCTCCTTTTTCATACGTTTTTTTACGCTGCTACTGTACTGGGATTTGATTCTCGGATCCAGATAGGCATAGATGATGTCCACCAGCAGGTTGATCACACAGTATGCAAAAGCAATCAAAAGAACTCCGCCCTCAACCACCGGATAATTCCTGGCATTAATTGCTTCCACCATCAGCTTTCCCAGTCCGGGAACGGCAAAAACCTGTTCTGTCACGATCTGCCCTCCCAGGCTCTGGCCAAAGGTAATGCCGACCACCGTGATAACCGGAATCATCGCATTTTCCAGTGCGTGGCCATAGATGATTTTTCTCTCGGTCTGCCCTTTCGCCCTGGCTGTCCGGATGTAATCCAGCCGGACGACCTCCAGCATGCTGGAACGGGTCATCCGTATAATGCCTGCGGATGCCGGCAGTCCGACGGTGATTGCCGGGAGAATCCAGTAAATGGGCCCGTAAAAGCCGGTGGCCGGCAGCCACTCCAGCCTGACCGCAAATAACAGCATTAACATAAGCCCCAGCCAGAAAGTGGGAATGGATACTCCAAGCATGGCAAAGCTCGTGGAAAGGCTGTCCACCCAGGAGTATTGCTTCGTGGCCGATATGATTCCCAGGGGGATACCTATGAGGCTTGCAATCAGCACAGTGAGAACCGCAAAGAGGACTGTCGTCGGATATCGGGCAAACAGCTCATGAATGACCGGCTCTTTCGTTGTATATGAGGTTCCGAAATCGCCGTGCAGGACGCCGGCAATATAACTGATATAGCGTACCGCAAACGGATCGTCTAACCTCAGTTCCTCCCGCATCGCCAAAACTGCCTCCTCGGAAGCATCCGGCCCTAGAATCTGGCGCGCCGGGTCGCCAGGGGTAATCTCCATCAGGCAAAAAATAATGAACGAGACCCCCAGCAAAACGAACACCATCTGCAGCAATCTTTTTCCTGTATATCTGAGCATTTTTACCTCCCATCGTTATTCTGAAAAAGTCAGGCCGGCAAAATTCGGCACAGAGCCCGGCTGCACATCCAGATTCTGCACACGGCTGCTGGCGCCGTATGTAACATTGGAAAAGGCAATCATCAGTTCTCCGTAATAATTCCATCCGGTTTCCTGAATCTCGGCATAGATTTTCTTTCTCTCTTCTGCATCATACGTCTGTACTCCTCTGGCAATTAATTCCATCATTTCCGGAGGCGTATTAAGGCCGTGAACCTCACTCTTCCACTCATACAGCGCATGGTCCGGATCCCCGGAAGAAGCCGAGGATGAAGAAATCTGCATCTGATACTCTCCGGCCCCCACCTTTTCCGTCATGGTTGCCTGGTCGTAAGTAACGATTTCAACCTGAATCCCAACCGCGTTCCACATATTTTTGCAGGCTTCACACACGCTGATGGCAGTAGCGTCATCCATGGTCATCAGCTCAAAGGTCTGAGAATAGTCAAAGCCAGCCTCGTCCAAAAGCGCTTTGGCTTCGTCCGGGTTATAGGAATCGCTTCCGGCCTGGACGTATCCCATGATCGCCGGAGGGTAAATACTGTAAGCCGGTACCGCCGTACTTCCATAAATGGTGGCTCCAATCCCTTCGATATCAAGAGCTTTATAAAATGCCTCCCGCACCCGCTTGTCCTTAAAAGACGGGCAGGTATTCTGGTTCATGGTAATCATGGTCTGGGAATACCCCGGCTCATTATACACAGTAGTTTTAGGGTTCTCCTCCAGACGAGCGATGTCGCCGGACGCGATATGTAAAGCCACGTCCACGCCGCCTGTTTCCAGCTCAATTTCCCGGCTGGAAGCCTCGGCAATGAAACGGGCGGTAAATTTTTCATACGCGGTTTTCGTTCCCCAATATGTTTCATTGCGAACCAGTTCAATACGGTCGCCCGCTACCCATTGAGAAAACACCATCGGGCCGCTGCCGACAGGATTGCGTCCGTATGCGTCGCTTCCAACGCGTTCCATCTCTGATTTACAGACAATGCTTCCTCTTGCCGACGCCAGGTAATTATATACCGGGGCAAAGGGGGCGTGTAATTTTAAATCCACGGTATACTCATCCACAACCGTCGTTCCTGCGCCGTCAAAGGTCTTCATAAAAGAACTGCTGTTAGGCATTGTTTCTGCCCGTTCTATCGTATATTTCACGTCCTCTGCCGTCAGTTTTTCTCCATTGCTGAAAGAGACATCCTCCCGAAGATGGAAACGAATGGTTGTATCGTCAATCACCTCCCAGGATTCTGCCAGGGAAGGAACAATCTCGCCGTCCGCGTTTTTTTCCACCAGGCGGTCATAAATCAGCATTTCCAGAGAGAACGCCGTCAGGCTCTGGTTATTGTGGGGATCTAAATTGGCCGCTTCCGTCCGGTACGCAACCGTCAGCGTAGAATTGTCTGCTCCGGCCGTCTGTCCACTTTGGGAAGCTTCCGCTGTTTTTGGCTGTTCCCCGGCTCCGGCCGGTGTTGATGCGTTTTTGGGCTGGCTGCTGCATGCCGTAAGCGCCGTTATTAATGCCAGTAATACCGTCAGTTTTACACTCTTCTTCATTTTCGTCCCTCCAATTTTATTTTTTAGCTTCTGTGCACCGTTTCCATTGCATCCTTAAGCTGTTCTAACGCCGTCTGAATCGTCGTCTGCGGACATGCGATATTCATTCTTGCAAAGCCGTCATAATCCGAGCCGAACCAGCTCCCGTAATCCATCATGATTTTTGCTTTCTTTATTAAAAATTCATTTAGTTTTTCAGCAGGGATCCCGCACTCTCTGAAATCCATCCAGACAAGATACGTTCCCTCTAACGGAGCCAGCCGGATTTCAGGCAGATATTTCTCCAGGTAATTTTTTACATACATATAATTTTCTTTCAAAATAGTCAAAAGCTCTTCTAAATACGGCTCTCCGAAGCGGTAAGCGGCCTTGAAGGCCTCAATTCCAAACCGCGTCGCGCTGTATGTCTGATTCTTACGAAGCGCCGCCCGATAAGCCGCATGAATTTCAGGGTCCAAAATGACAGCCGCGCTTGTCTGCAGTCCGGCAAGATTAAATGTTTTGCTGGGCGCATAGAACATTACGCAGTCTGGTCTCTCCCTATCGTCCACACATCCGAAAGGCAGATGTCTGTTTTCTCCCAGAATCAGATCCGAATGAATCTCATCCGATACGACCATGACATGATGCGCTCTGCAAATCTCGCTCACCCGGCTCAGTTCTTCCCTGGTCCATACTCTCCCCACCGGATTGTGGGGGCTGCATAAAATCAGCATTTTCGTCTGCGGGTCAGAGGCTTTT
>CAJUDN010000043.1:0-6918 GCA_910585355.1 uncultured Lachnospiraceae bacterium | reverse complement strand
CAGACGTGTGCTCTTCCGATCTTCCAGATCAGAAAAATCCATCCGATAATGAACGCCGTCGCGAAGCAGTTTATTTTCCACTAACTGCCTGCCATTGTTTTTCACAATATGGTAGAACGGATAATAAACCGGCGTCTGTATCATAATCTGGTCTCCCGGTTGCGTAAACGCGTTGACACAGGCACAGATTCCCGGCAAAACGCCGGGGGAAAAGTCCAGCCAGTCTCGCTCCACTTTCCAGCCGTGCCTCTTTAAAAGCCAGCGCTCTATCGCCTCAAAAAAATCATCGGTTCTGCCCGTATACCCGTATGCGCCGTGACGAACGACATGAAGCAGAGCCTCTTCCACTTTTGCAGGCGCCTTAAAATCCATATCTGCAATCCACATCGGAATCGCCTGCCGCGCCGCCTCTTTCATACTGGCATCGGCAAATTCACGATCCTGAAGATCCCATTTGAAGCAATCCGTCCCCCTGCGGTCCGTCGAAATGACATGTTCCATATTCCCCACCTCCTGTTTTTTGTTAGAAATAGTATAGCATATAAACAATAAAAATGCAATTATTATTTAGAATCTAAATAATATTTTTGTAAAAATTACACTGCAAATTGCTTTCTGGCAGCTGTGCGTCACAGTTTGTGGGAGATTTGGCCCAAATGAACGCGGTGTAGTGGGCTACTTTAAACGAATTTGGGCCAAATTTCCTGCGAAGTGGAGCGTGCAAATAATGGGAATGAATTTTTAAACACGCTCTGGCTTTTGGATATTCCCTCATTGAAAACCCCTGCTTTTTAGAGTATAATAAAAGAAAATATTCGCATATTTTCAAAAAAAGGAGGAGCTGCATGAATGAATTAGGATACCACAGTCCCACAGGCATGATTCACATGGTTCCCATGGATGAAATCGCAGGCTTTGAGGTACGTCCCGGAATATACGAGCTGAACGGAGCTATGACAATCCCCTGCGGAGTCAATTTCACAATCCATTCCCACGGGGCCACCTCCTGTGAACTGCTGCTATTTCACAGAATGGAGTACACGCCTTTTGCCGTTTTGAAATTCCCAGAGCACTACCGGATAGGCAACGTATACTCCATGATTGTATTCAAACTTAATATCCAGGAGTTTGAATATGCCTACCGGCTGGACGGCCCCCATGACGTATCAAAAGGAATACTGTTTGATAAAAATAAGATTTTGCTGGACATCTATGCCAAGGCCGTTACCGGCCAGAGTGTGTGGGGAACCAAAAATAAAGAAGGTTCTTTCTACAAAGCCAGAGTCGTACAAAGCAATTTTGACTGGGGAAAAGAGACTCCTCCCCTAATCCCCATGGAGGATCTGGTTATCTATGAACTGCATGTACGCGGATTCACAAAACACAGCTCTTCCGGAGTGTCCTGCCCGGGAACCTTTGCCGCCATTATGGAAAAAATCCCTTATTTAAAAGAACTGGGCGTGAACGCCGTAGAGCTGATGCCGATTTTTGAATTTGACGAGATGAAGGACTGCCGGGAAGTGGATGGAAAACAAGTTCTGGATTACTGGGGCTACAATACGGTCAGCTTCTTCGCTCCAAACACCAGCTACAACAGCCAGCCGGAATATAACCGTGAAGGAAATGAGTTAAAAACCCTGATTAAAGCTTTGCATGCCAGCGGAATTGAGTGCTTTCTTGATGTGGTTTTCAACCATACTGCCGAAGGAAATGAAGACGGTCCTTTCTTTTCCTTTAAAGGTTTCGATAATAACATCTATTACATGCTCACGCCGGACGGCCACTACTACAATTTCAGCGGATGCGGAAACACGTTAAACTGTAACCATCCCATGGTTCAGCAGATGATACTGGAATGCCTGAGATATTGGACCACTGCGTATCACATCGACGGGTTCCGTTTCGACCTCGCCAGCATTCTGGGACGGAATCAGGACGGAACTCCCATGAGCAGTCCTCCCCTTTTACAACAGCTTGCCTTTGACCCGATTTTAGGACATGTAAAGCTGATTGCGGAGGCCTGGGATGCGGGCGGACTTTATCAGGTCGGCAGTTTTCCGTCGTGGAACCGCTGGGCGGAATGGAACGGAAAATACCGGGATGATATGCGCGACTATTTAAAAGGAGACTTTGGACTGGCGCATACTGCCGCCAAGAGAATTACCGGCTCCCGGGACTTATACCCTCTGGCTTTGCGTGGAAACAACGCCTCCGTCAATTTTTTAAACTGCCACGACGGTTTTACCCTATGGGATATGTATTCTTACAGCCGGAAGCACAATGAGGCGAACGGATGGGGAAATCAGGATGGAAGCGATGATAACCGAAGCTGGAACTGCGGGGCAGAAGGGGATACCGATAACAAGGAAATCCTTGCTCTTAGGAAAAAGCTGGCAAAAAATGCCGTTACCGCGCTGCTCATGAGCCGTGGGACGCCCATGTTCCTGGCGGGGGATGAATTTTTAAATACGCAGTATGGAAATAACAATGCCTATTGCCAGGATAATGAAATTTCATGGCTTAACTGGGATTTTCTTCAGAAAAACCGCCCGCATTTTGAATATGTAAAGTATCTCATTCAATTCCGGAAAGAACACGATGTTATACGGAAATTTTCTAATCTCTGTTCCCTCGGTTTCAGGGAAATTGAGTTTTTCAAGCCGAATGAAAAGACAAAGGTGCTTTGCGTCATGTATGCGGGACGAAACAAGACGGACGATGCGGATGATATTGTATTACTTGCCCTCAATGTTTTCTGGGAAGAGCAGGAATGCTTCCTCCCCGCCTTGCCTTACTATCTGAAGTGGAAAATCGACGCGGACACAGCCGGCCGGTATCTGGAAAACAGCATCCCGAATCCCGGGGAATCCCCCTTGTTGCTGGACGCTTCAAAAGTCTGTATGGCTCCCCGTTCCGTTCTTGTTTTCTCCGCCTCGCCACAATAACCATCCTATTTTTCAATACGAATCCCTCTGCTCTCTGACATTTTTGCCAGACCGCGGAGGGTATCCCTTTACCATCTGTGGCGCACTTTCTCTCTTCATTCCCCTACTGTGCGGCGCTGCGGTTCTCAGCTTCCTGCCCTGCCGGCAGCCGCTGCAGCCGTGCAGACCGATAGAACGGAATAGGAACAAAAAAAGGAAGGGAAGGCGGTATGAAAGTAAAATTTATGTTTTGTGTTATGACATTATCCCTGTTACTGCTCCTGCCGGCTGGATGCAGTGCAGACGGGCAGTTGACAGAGTGGGCAGCCGGGAAAGCAAACGATGCGCTGGAAATTGTCGGCGGAGGCATTCAAGAGATCATCAACGATTTGCACGATGCAGAATATCAAGGAGGCCCATTTGAAAATAATCCAGACTCGGCGCAGGCTTACCTGTTGGAACAGATGCGGGAGAAATATGGGATAGAGTTTGCTGTTGTCGGGGAAGGGGATTTGGAAAACTACGGGCCGTTTGCCGGGGCCACCTACACCTGTGATGTCGCGCCGGTGGACGCGCCAGAGCAAGTCACGACAGCTCTTGTATCGCAGACAATGTATCGGGATGTCCGGGACAGCTATGCCGTTTACTTTTTCAAGGAAGAAGCCGAAGCCCCGGTTTTGACGCTCTGTGAAAGTAAGGACTATGTGATTGATAAACGCATTTCTTTAGAGATGCCGGGAACGGCAAAGGCGTGGACAGCCGATGATGAGCTGGAACAGTTCCTCTCAGAAAGCGGCGCGTATGTAAAATTGGTTCTACGGTTTGCGGATGATCTGGACACAGAAACGTATGCCGCATATCTCTACGATTTTCTCAACAGTGCAGACCAGTTGGAGTGCAACCTTCTTCTGCAGGCAAAAGCAAACAAAATTTATATCTTCCATGAAGAGCTTGATGTTTTAGGCGACTTTGATGCCGGCGTTTATACCATAGAAGATTTGAAACAAGAAATTGAAACGTTTTTAAGTATAGGCGCACCCCAATAACAGAGTGGAGGCCATGGGAACCCAGCGATAAGCTCCGTCTTATTCACATAATAGTAATCGTTCTTCTACCTAAGAGTCTTTCTTTTGCAAAATTTCCTGTTTTGCCGGATGACAGGCGCCATTCATGGCGCAGCCTGCACACCCGCAGCCACAGGATACTTTTCCTTTTCTCCTACCGCGCACCATACTGGCAATAATTGCCGCCGACACGAGAATCAGAACCGCACTGATGATGATTGTCGCCATATTTTCCATAAGCCATGTAAGCATTGAAATCCCTCCCGTCTGTTTTTTATGTTACATGGCAGTCCGGATATAAACGGGCTGCCATGTTGTGTTATACGCTTGCCACTTTTACTTTTCTTGTCAGTTTCGTCGCTTCCTTGTACGGTCTGAACAGCATATAAATCATACCGCCAAGAACAATGACAGCCGCCAGCAGACCGACGATATTCAGATTTCCTGTAAACGCCGAGCCAATCTGGTAAACCATCAGCGCCACCGCGTAAGCCAGGCCGCACTGATAGCCAATCGCAAACCACGTCCATTTCGCACTGTTCATCTCCCGCTTGATAGCGCCGATGGCCGCAAAGCAGGGCGCGCACAGAAGGTTGAACACAAGGAAGGAATATCCCGCAATCTGGCTAAAATTTTCCCCGATCTCAGGCCATCCGCCGGGATAAAGGATCCCCATGGTGCCGACGATATTTTCCTTCGCTACAAGGCCCGTGATGGAAGCCACCGCCGCCTGCCAGCTGCCCCAGCCAAGAGGTGTGAAAATCCACGCGATCGCGCCGCCGGCCGCCGCAAGGAGCGACTGTTCCATCTCCTCCTCGGCAAGCATACGGAACCCTTCGGAGGTAAATCCAAAGTAAGTCATAAACCAGATGAATATGGTGGAAAGCAGGATAATCGTGCCCGCCTTTTTGATAAAGGACCATCCGCGTTCCCACATGGAGCGCAGCACATTGCCTGCCGTAGGCATATGGTATGCCGGAAGCTCCATTACAAAAGGAGCCGGATCGCCGGAAAACATCTTTGTCTTCTTTAACATGATACCGGAAATAACAATCGCCGCCATACCTACAAAATACGCGCTCGTCGCTACCCACGCGGAGCCGCTAAAAATCGCGCCCGCAACCATTGAGATAAAAGGAACCTTCGCGCCGCAGGGGATAAAGGTGGTCGTCATAATCGTCATTCTGCGATCGCGCTCGTTCTCAATCGTCCTTGACGCCATGATGCCCGGAATACCGCAGCCCGTGCCGATGAGCATCGGGATAAAGGACTTTCCGGATAAACCAAACTTGCGGAAAATACGGTCAAGCACGAACGCGATACGCGCCATATAGCCGCACGCTTCAAGGAAAGCCAAAAACAGGAACAAAACAAACATCTGCGGCACAAAGCCGAGCACCGCGCCCACGCCGGCTACAATACCATCATTAATCAGCCCCGCAAGCCATCCCGCCGCGCCCGCCGTTTCCAGCGCGCTGCCTGCCAGAACCGGCACACCCGGAATCCATACGCCGTAAGCCGCAGGGTCAGGCTCGCCGCCATATGTTTCCAT
Organism: uncultured Lachnospiraceae bacterium; assembly: GCA_910585355.1. GTDB lineage: Bacteria > Bacillota > Clostridia > Lachnospirales > Lachnospiraceae > CANRXD01. The sequence continues at coordinate 1,378 of CAJUDN010000043.1, read as the reverse complement.
CACTGCAAGCGCCGCCCCGTAATCTGCAAGGGAAGCCGTTTCCACCGTCACTTCCAGCGTTTCCTCGTCCTCTGCTTCATAAGGGAAATCTCCTGCAGGAGCCGCACCGTTTTCTTCCACGTAAGCGGCATAACCATCCACAATAAGCGCTGCGTCGCCATATTCCTCCGCCGCCTCTTCATAGGCGGAGGAGCCTATGCCCAAAAGATGCCACCCATCGCCAAATAATCCGTCGTTTGCCCAGTCCGTGGCAAAGGCACCCACCGTCACCATAGAAATGTAATACACAAAAAACATAATCGCCGCAAAAATTGGCAGTCCCAAAAACCTGTTTGTGACAATCCTGTCAATTTTATCGGAGATGGTCAGTTTCCCCGCCGACTTTTTCCTTAGGCATCCCTTAATGATGCTTCCAATATAAATGTACCGTTCATTGGTGATGATGGATTCCGCATCGTCGTCCATCTCCTTTTCCGCCGCCTCAATATCCGCTTCAATATGGCTTTGGACTGTCGGATCCAGATTCAGCTGCTCTAAAACCTTGTCATCCCGCTCAAACAACTTGACGGCGTACCAGCGCTGCCGCTCCTTTGGCAGAGTATGCACCGCCGCCCCAATATGAGCAAGGGCATGCTCCACCGTCCCTGAAAAGGTGTGCATGGGAACGGTCTTTTTATTCTTCGCCGCATCAATTGCCGCCTCTGCAGCCTCCATGATGCCATTCCCTTTCAGGGCGGAAATTTCAACCACCTTACAGCCTAACTGCCTGGACAACTCCGCCGTATTAATTTGGTCGCCGTTCTTCTCCACAACATCCATCATGTTAATGGCAACGACAACGGGAATACCAAGCTCGGTAAGCTGGGTAGTCAGATATAAGTTTCTCTCTAAGTTTGTACCGTCAATGAGATTCAAGATCGCATCCGGCCGCTCGCCGATGAGATAATTTCTCGCCACAACTTCCTCCAGCGTATAAGGAGAAAGAGAATAAATACCCGGAAGGTCGGTGATCGTCACACCGTCATGCTTCTTTAACTTTCCTTCCTTCTTTTCCACCGTAACACCCGGCCAGTTCCCGACAAACTGGCTGGAACCAGTCAGCGCGTTAAACAGCGTTGTTTTTCCGCAGTTCGGGTTGCCCGCAAGGGCAATTCGCATACTCATAATTTTTTCTCTCCTTTTTATTAGTTTCCACTAACTATCTGTTTGAAAATAAAGGGGGTAACCCCCTGTTTATATGAACGTGGCATAGTGGTCTATGTTAAGTGAATTTGGGCCAAATCTCCCACGAAGTGGAACACAAAGCTACCAGAAAGCAATTTTCAGGCACGCTTTAGTACTACAGCGTACATTTCGAAATCAGCTTGTGTGAAGCTGC
>CAJUDN010000042.1:11270-27020 GCA_910585355.1 uncultured Lachnospiraceae bacterium | reverse complement strand
ATACCGCAAAGTGGGGCGTGCAGATGACGGGAATGAATTTTCAGACACGCTCTAGAGCGTGCGGCTGAACTGTTACATGAAATTTTAGAGAAAGAAGGTTTGTTAAATGGGTCTGAACACATTTATAGGCGGCGTTCATCCCTATGAGGGAAAAGAACTGTCTTCCGATAAGCCGATTCAGGTAATCCAGCCCAAAGGCGAGCTGGTATTCCCATTGTCTCAGCATATCGGCGCTCCTGCAAAGCCCCTTGTGGCAAAGGGCGATACGGTGTTAATGGGTCAGAAAATTGCAGAAGCCGGAGGTTTTATCTCGGCCAACGTGATCTGCTCTGTTTCCGGAACGGTAAAAGGAATTGAACCCCGCCTGGCAGCCAACGGCAGCATGGTACCGTCCATCATTGTGGAAAATGACGGAGAGTATAAGGCCGTGGAGGGATTTGGCGCAAAACGTGATTACAAGGCTCTTTCCAAACAGGAAATCCGCGATATTGTTAAAGAGGCCGGTATTGTCGGTATGGGAGGCGCAGGTTTCCCGACAAACGTGAAGCTGACTCCGAAGAATGAAGAGGAAATTGATTACATTATCGTCAATGCGGCGGAGTGTGAACCGTATCTGACCTCCGACTATCGTGTGATGATGGAACAGCCGGAGAGACTTGTTGGCGGCCTTAAAGTCATGCTACATATCTTTGATAAGGCCAAAGGCGTGATCGGTATTGAGGAAAACAAGCCGGAGGCCATCAAAAAGCTTCAGGAGCTTGTAAAGGACGAGCCGAGAATTGAGGTATGCCCGTTGAAGACGAAATACCCCCAGGGCGGCGAGCGTTTCCTGATTTATGCCGTTACAGGCGGACGTGAGATTAACTCCACCATGCTGCCCGCCGACGCCGGATGTATTGTGGACAACGTGGATACGGTTGTGGCCATTTATAACGCTGTCTGCGAGACCACCCCGTTAATCAGAAGAATTATCACCGTGACAGGCGATGCCATTGCGAATCCCCAGAACTTTGAAGTGAAGCTTGGAACCTGTTACAGAGAGCTTTTAGAGGCGGCAGGCGGCTTTAAGGAAGAGCCGGAGAAGATGATTTCCGGCGGTCCCATGATGGGGCAGGCTCTGTTCTCTCTGGATATTCCGGTTATGAAGACTTCCTCCGCGCTGACCTGCTTTACGAAGGACCAGGTGGCCGCCAATGAAGAATCTCCATGTATCCGCTGCGGACGCTGCGTGGAAGTATGCCCGGGACATGTGGTTCCCCAGATGATGATGGCAGCCGCGGAGCGCCATGATCTGGCGCTGTTTGAAAAATTAAATGGCATGGAGTGCTGCGAATGCGGTTCCTGTACCTTTATCTGTCCGGCTCACAGACCCCTTACACAGGCGTTTAAAGAAATGCGTAAGGCTGTGATGGCAGCAAGAAGAAAGAAAGCGTAGGAGGTGTAACAAATGAGTAAATTATTGAATGTATCATCCTCACCTCATGTACGTAACGGCGTTTCCACAAAAAACATTATGTACGATGTGGCTATCGCCATGCTTCCTGCAACCATCTGGGGTGTGATGCAGTTTGGGATTTATTCCCTGGTAGTAGTAGCGGCGACGGTTCTTTCCTGTGTGCTAAGCGAATACGCTTTTGAGACACTGATGCATAAACCGGTTACCATTAGCGACGGCAGCGCCGTTGTAACCGGAATGATCCTGGGGCTTAACATGCCTCCGACCATTCCTCTTTGGATGCCGGTTCTTGGCGGTGTCTTCGCCATCATCGTTGTAAAGCAGCTTTACGGCGGTCTTGGCCAGAACTGGATGAACCCGGCTCTGGCGGCAAGATGCTTCCTGTTAATTTCTTTTGCAGGGTCAATGACAAAGTTTACGGATCCCGTAACCGACGCCATTGCGGGCGCGACGCCCCTTGCCGCTATCAAGGCGGGCGGTACATATGATGTCGCTTCCATGTTTATCGGTAAAATTCCCGGAACCATCGGCGAGGTTTCCGTCATCGCGCTGCTAATCGGCGCCGCTTACCTTCTGTACAAGAAAGTAATTACGATCCGAATCCCGGGAACTTATATTCTTACCTTTGCGGTTTTTGCATTCCTCTTCGGCCAGCACAATGTAAGCTATGTTCTGGCGGAGGTTTGCGGCGGAGGTCTGATCTTCGGCGCGTTCTTCATGGCGACCGACTATGTGACCAGCCCGATTACCCCCAAAGGACAGATTGTTTTCGGCGTATGTCTCGGTATTCTCACCGGGCTGTTCCGCCTTTTCGGCGGCAGCGCAGAGGGAGTGTCTTATGCAATTATCTTCTGTAATATGCTGGTTCCGTTAATCGAGAAGTACACGCTTCCCACAGCATTTGGAAAAGGGGGTAAGAAAAATGGCGGCAAGTAAGTCTGGCTTTATGAAAGATGCCCTGATCCTGTTTGCAATTACCCTGGTTTCCGGTATCTGCCTGGGCTTTGTCTATGATGTGACAAAGGGGCCGATTGAGCAGGCAACGATCGCGGCCAACAACGCAACCTACCGCGAGGTTTTATCCACTGCGGAATCCTTTGAAACCGCTGCGGGTTCTGAAGAGACCATTGAAGCGACGGCAGAAGAGTTTGGAACCCTGGGCTATGGCAGCGTCGCCATCGAGTCCGTTCTTGAGGGCAGGGACGCAAGCGGAAACGTCGTGGGATATGTAATTAACTCTCTGTCAAAAAACAGCTATGGCGGGGCCGTAAAGCTTTCCATCGGTTTTGATATGGACGGAACCATCACCGGCGTAGGGATCCGTGAGATAAGCGATACGCCGGGTCTTGGCTTAAAGGCGAAAGAACCGGCTTACAGGGATCAGTTCATTGGTAAAAACGCGGATGTCCTGACAGTGACGAAGAGCGGTCAGGCAGCGGATAATGAGATCAACGCCATCAGCGGCGCTACCATTACCTCCAGTGCAACCACAAATGCAGTCAATGCAGCCCTTTATTATCTGCATAATTATATGAATTAGGAGGTGGGTGTAAATGAATAAATGTACAGAACGTCTTTATAACGGTATTATCAAAGAGAATCCTACCTTCATCCTGATGCTTGGCATGTGTCCGACTCTTGCAACGACCACATCCGCAGTCAACGGTCTTGGCATGGGACTCTCCACAACTGCTGTACTGATGTTTTCCAACCTGATCATCTCCGCGCTCCGTAAGATTATTCCGGACCGCGTGCGTATTCCGGCTTTCATTGTTATTGTGGCCAGTCTGGTAACGATCGTGCAGCTTTTAATGCAGGGCTATGTGCCGTCCCTGTATGCTTCCCTTGGTATTTACATTCCGCTTATTGTTGTAAACTGCATTATTCTTGGCCGCGCCGAGTCTTATGCAGCGAAAAACGGTCCGGTGGAATCTTTCTTTGACGGTGTCGGCATGGGACTTGGTTTTACGCTGGCTCTGACAGTGATTGGAATGTGCCGTGAGTTCTTCGGCGCGGGCGCTGTATTCGGACATGAGATTATTCCGGAGGCATATCATATTTCCATCCTGGTTCTGGCTCCCGGCGCTCTTTTTACTCTGGCTATGCTGACTGCCATTCAGAATAAGTTAAGACTACCCAGCGCCACAAACGGCGACGCCCCAAAATCCAGCCTGGCCTGCGGCGGCGACTGCTTAAACTGCACAGGCTGTGCAGGCATGGCAAACCATGCGGTTCTGGCTGAGAAGAAGGCGGCTGAGGCAGCGGCAGCTGCTGCGGCAAAGAAAGCGGCGGCGGAAAAGGCTCTGGCGGCAAAGAAGGCGGCGGAAGCGGCAAAAGCCGCTGAAACACAGAAGGAAGCAGAAGAAAAGTAAGGAGGAAATGGAAAAATGAAGGAATTATTATTAATTGCCATCGGCTCCGCCCTGGTAAATAACGTAGTTTTAAGCCAGTTCCTCGGACTCTGCCCGTTCCTTGGCGTATCCAAGAAAACAGAGACGGCTGCTGGTATGGGCGCCGCGGTTATTTTTGTTATCGTAATTGCGACTGCCTGCACAAGCCTGGTCTATGATTTTGTACTGACACCTTTCAATATCCAGTATCTTCAGACCATCGTATTTATTCTGGTCATTGCGGCCTTGGTACAGTTTGTTGAGATGTTCTTAAAGAAAAACATGGTAAGCCTTTACCAGGCCCTGGGCGTATATCTGCCGCTTATAACCACCAACTGTGCCGTTCTCGGTGTTGCGTTAACCAACGTACAGGAGGGATACAACTTCATTCAAAGCGTTGTCAACGGTATCGGCATCTCCGTCGGATTTACGATTGCCATTATCCTGCTTGCAGGTATCCGTGAGAAGATTGAGTACAACGATGTGCCCCATTCTTTTCAGGGATCTCCCATTGTACTGATCACAGCAAGCCTGATGTCAATCGCATTCTTCGGATTTTCCGGGCTTATTTAAGGGAGGATTCGAAGGATGAATATTACAGGAATCTTAATCGCGGCAGTTGTTGTCGGTGCGGTTGGTATTATCATCGGCGTGCTTCTCGGCGTTGCCAGCGAAAAATTTAAAGTAGAAGTGGATGAGAGAGAAGTCCTCGTAAGAGCGGAGCTTCCCGGGAACAACTGCGGCGGCTGCGGATATGCCGGCTGTGACGCTCTTGCAAAAGCGATCGTCGAGGGTAAGGCCGCCGTAAACCAGTGTCCCGTAGGCGGAAGCGCCGTCGGCGATAAGATCGCTGCCATCATGGGCGTAGAGGCCGGAAGCGCAGAAAAACAGGTTGCCTTTGTAAAATGTAAAGGAACCTGCGATAAGGCGAATGTCCAGTACAACTATTATGGAATTGACGACTGCGTAAAAATTGCCGCGGCCGTCCCAGGCGCGGGCGACAAGGCCTGTTCCTATGGCTGTCTCGGCTCGGGAAGCTGTGTAAAGGCATGTCAGTTCGACGCGATCCATGTTGTCGACGGGGTTGCCGTTGTGGATAAGGAAAAATGTGTGGCCTGCGGCCAGTGCGTGGCGGTATGTCCCCGCGGCTTAATTGAACTGGTTCCCTATAAGGCGGAGCATCTTGTTCAGTGTAATTCCCATGACAAAGGGCCGGCAGTGAAGAAAAACTGCGACGCCGGATGCATCGGATGCACTCTCTGCACCAAGCAGTGCGAGTTTGATGCTATCCATATGGACAATAACCTGGCTGTGATTGATTATGAGAAGTGCACCAACTGCGGAAAATGCGCCGCCAAGTGTCCGGCGAAAGTCATTAAGTAAATCTATAGGTATTTATAATTCCCCCCTTTATTTCCTAAATAGGGGATGGGAAGATAAAAAATGTCTTATTATGAGCCAGAGTAGCGATACTTTGGCTCATAATTTTTAAAGAAAAGATACAAAAACTCACATTAAAACTCGATGCGCTTTTTAGTTGACTTGAATTTCCATTTGCCGTATAATAATTTTATCTATGTGAAAGCGAGGCATGTTTAAGATGATTAAGAGCATGACCGGTTTCGGCCGATGCGAGACCGTAACGGATGAATGCAAAATATCCGTTGAAATAAAGGCAGTCAACCATCGCTATCTGGATTTAAGCATTAAAATGCCGAAAAAATTTAATTATTTTGAGGCAGCCATGCGGACCCTTTTGAAGGACTATATTCAAAGAGGGAAGGTAGATGTATTTATTACCTATGAAAATTATACGGAAGAGAAGGTAGACTTAAAGTATAACAGTTCTGTGGCTGCCGAATATATGCAGAATTTTGAAAAAATGGCGGAACAATTTGGAATTGAAAACGACGTGAAGGTGTCCGTGCTTTCCCGGTGTCCGGAAGTCTTTACCATGGAACAGCAGCCGGAAAACGAGGAACATCTGTGGTCTTTGCTGGAGCCGGTTTTTAAGAAAGCCGCTGAAAACTTTGTGGAGACCAGGGTCCGGGAGGGAGAGAATCTAAAAGCAGATCTGCTTGGAAAACTTAACTATATGCTGACTATGGTGGATTTTATCGAGGAACACTCTCCGAATGTCCTTGAGGATTACAGAAGGAAGCTGGAGGAGAAAGTAAGGGAAATGCTCCGGACTACGGCCATTGACGAATCCAGAATTCTTACAGAGGTGACGATTTTTGCGGATAAAATCTGTGTGGATGAGGAGACCGTCCGTTTAAGAAGCCATATTGAGGGAATGAAAAAGGAGCTTCTTGCCGGAGGCGGTGTGGGCAGAAAGCTGGACTTTATTGCACAGGAGATGAACCGGGAGTCCAATACGATTCTTTCCAAATCCAATGATCTGGAGATTTCCGACCGCGCAATTATTTTAAAAACGGAAATCGAAAAAGTAAGGGAGCAGATTCAGAATATTGAATAACCGGGGGGATTATATATGAAAGAACAGGGAGTTCTGGCTGTTGTATCGGGATTTTCCGGCGCAGGCAAGGGAACTATTATGAAAGCGCTTCTGGAAAAGTATGATAATTATGCGCTGTCCATTTCAGCTACCACAAGAAGTCCCCGTCCCGGAGAAGCGGACGGCCGGGAATATTTTTTTATGACAAATGAACAGTTTGAGGAGCTGATTGAAAAGAACCGGCTCATAGAGTACGCCCGCTATGTGAATCATTATTACGGAACCCCCAGCTCCTATGTGGAAGAAATGATGGCGCAGGGGAAAGATGTGATTCTTGAAATTGAAATTCAGGGAGCTCTTAAGGTGAAGAAAAAATATCCGGAGGCGGTTCTGGTTTTCGTGGTTCCGCCTGCGGCAACAGATTTAAAGGCCCGTCTTATGGGGCGGGGCACGGAGACGGAGGAAGTTATTGAAAAAAGGTTAAAACGCGCCCTGGAGGAGTCAGAAGGAATGGACTCCTACGACTATATTCTCGTGAACGATACCATTGAGACCTGCGTGGAGGAGCTTCACGGCCTTATCCGTTCCCAGCATCTTAAGGCGTGCAGAAATCAGGAAAGAATCTTCCGGATGAAAGAGGAATTGAGGGAGCTTGTGGAATCCGGCCGGTAAGCGTTCCAAAATCATTGAAAGGAGTTTTTTTGATATGTTACATCCATCTTATACAGATTTAATTGAAGCAGTCAACAGTAATGTGGAGCCGGGAGAACAGCCGGTGGTTCAAAGCCGTTATTCCATTGTTATTGCAGCGGCAAAGAGAGCCAGGCAGCTCATCGGCGGAGCTGAGCCGCTTGTATACGGCGGAGCCGGAAAGAAACAGCTTTCCACTGCCGTTCAGGAGCTCTATGAGCGGAAGGTGACGATTCTCCCTGAGGAAGAGGAGACAGAAGAGGAAATCCCGGTCGAAGATGCGGCGCCTTCCGGAGAAGAAGAAAACGAAGAATAAAGGCAACGGCTCAGGAGGCGGCCTGAACTGCTGCGAATAAAGAAAAGAAAGGAGGAAATAGGGCTGGATACCGGCTTTTTGTTTCCTCTTTTTTCGAGGGAAAGGAAAAATTTTAAATGAATCTGCTTTTCATTTCACTGGGCTGTGATAAAAATCTGGTGGATACGGAAAAAATGCTCGGACTCCTTAATGAGGAGGGCTGCTCCTTTGTGGATGATGAAACAAAGGCTGACGCAATCATTATCAATACCTGCTGTTTTATCGGAGATGCCAAGGAAGAGAGCGTAAATACGATTCTTGAGATGGCGAAAATGAAGGAAGAGGGGCAGCTCAAAGCCCTGATCGTCACAGGATGTCTGGCGCAGAGATATAAAAATGAGATTGTGGAGGAGATCCCGGAGGTGGACGCGGTTTTAGGCACGTCTTCCTGTGAGGAGATTGCAAGAGCTTTAAAGGAGGCTTTAAACGGCGGGGAAAGAACACTGGTGTTTAAGGACATCGACGCTCCCGTAAGCCCTGTGACAAAGCGCCTGGTGACCACAGGCGGCCATTATGCATTCTTAAAAATTGCCGAGGGCTGTGATAAGCGATGCACCTACTGTATTATTCCCTACCTTCGCGGCAGATACAGAAGCGTTCCCATGGAGCAGCTGGAAAAGGAAGCGGGGGAGCTGGCGTCCCGGGGTGTAAAGGAACTTATTTTGGTAGCCCAGGAGACGACTCTTTATGGAAAAGATCTGTATGGGGAAAAAAAACTTCCGGAACTTCTGCGCCGACTTGCGGCCATTTCCGGAATCCAGTGGATCAGGCTCCAGTACTGTTATCCGGAAGAAATTACGGAAGAGCTTATTGAAACCATGAAAACGGAAGAAAAGGTCTGTCATTATCTGGATATTCCCATTCAGCATGCCAGCGATGCCGTTTTAAAGCGTATGGGACGCAGAACGAACCATGAAGAAATCAGGGCGCTCATTGAAAAACTGCGGAAAGAAATCCCGGACATTATCTTAAGAACCACCTTTATTTCCGGATTTCCGGGAGAGACAGAGGAGGATCATGAAATCCTTATGGAGTTTGTAGATGAGATGGAATTTGACCGTCTCGGTGTTTTTGCCTACTCTCCGGAGGAGGACACTCCGGCATACGGCTTCGAAAACCAGGTGCAGGAGGAGGTAAAGGAAGAGCGGAGAGCTGAAATCATGGAGCTTCAGCAGGATATTGCCTTTGAAAAATCAGAAAAGAGGAAGGGCCGGGTTCTGGAGGTGATGATTGAGGGAAAGGTTGCCGATGAAAACGCCTATGTGGGGCGGACCTATATGGACAGCCCCAATGTGGACGGGTTAATCTTTGTGAATACCGGGCTTTCTCTCATGTCCGGAGACTTCGTCAGGGTCCGGGTCACAGGCGCCCTGGACTACGATTTAATTGGGGAGGTAGAAGATGAATTTACCGAATAAACTGACCGTACTGCGAATGATTATGATTCCTTTTTTTGCGGCAGCTCTTCTTACGGAGGGCGGTCAGGTGCAGGCTTTCCGGTATCTGGCGGCGGGAATTTTCATTGCGGCAAGTCTCACGGACATGCTGGATGGAAAAATTGCAAGAAAATATAATCTGGTGACAAATTTTGGAAAATTTATGGATCCGCTGGCAGATAAGCTTCTGGTCTGTTCGGCCTTAATTTGTCTGGTGGAACTTAGGGAGCTTCCGGCCTGGATGGTCATTGTAATCATCAGCCGGGAATTTATCATCAGCGGGTTCCGCCTGGTGGCTTCCGATAACGGGGTGGTGATTGCCGCCAGTTACTGGGGGAAGTTCAAAACCACGTTTCAGATGATTGCCGTGGTGCTTTTGATTTTAAAAATCGAAGCTCTGTCTATGGTAACAACGGCTGTGGTATGGATTGCCCTGGTTCTTACGGTGATTTCTCTGGCTGATTATATTGTGAAAAATGCAGGAGTGCTTAAAGAAGGGAAAATGTAATGATTAAGACAGAAAAAGGTTACGCGCAGATATTTAAAATTTATGGAAAAAGCGAAACGGAGATCAAAGAGAATCTGAAAGAAATTTTAAAGCAGGGCGGCGCGGCGCTGGTGTATACAAGAAGACGCGGAAAAGAGGTACATGTGGTGGTGGAAACCGAAGAGCAGGATGAAGAAAACGCGAAGAATCTGATGAAGCCGACAGCCAAAGAAATAAAGAAATCCCTCGGCCCCATGTATTATTCCAACCGGGAGAATGAGACTATGGAAGAAGCTGTAGTACGCCTTTTGGATAAATACGGGCTCACAGTGACAACGGCAGAGTCCTGCACAGGGGGCATGGTGGCCGCGAAGATCGTCAATGTGCCGGGGGCATCCGATGTGTTCAATGAGGGATTCATTACTTACTCCAATAAGGCCAAGAGAAAGGTACTGGATGTAAGCAAAGCTACCCTGAAAAAATACGGTGCCGTCAGCGAGGAGACAGCCAGAGAGATGGCCCTGGGAGGCGTCCTGGCCGCTGATGCCGATGCCTGTGTGGCGGTAACCGGAATTGCGGGACCGGATGGGGGAACCCCGGAAAAGCCGGTGGGGCTGGTGTATATCTCCTGCTGCATCAAAGATGAGGTGGCCGTGGAGGAATGTCATTTTCATGGCACAAGGACAGAGATCAGGGAGCAGGCAGCCACGGCGGCGCTGGACCTTCTGCGGCGAGCAATTATAAAGAATTACCGATAGGCGGGGGAGAATATGCGTTGGTACGACAGGCTGTACGTGGGAGAGAAAGCGAAGAAGCGCCGGTATGAAATCATTCAGGCGATTCGTCAGGGAAACGGATGGGGATACTATGTACTGACTCTGCCTTCCAATGAAACGAATCTCCTTGAGCTCTATCCGGCCGTCACTCTGAAGCAGCCCTATTATAAGGAACAGGAGCTTTTGATTGTCGGGGTGGCCGCTGATTATGAGGACGCAGTCCGGCTGTCCGGCCGTATTGTAAAACAGGTGTATGATAAGACCGGCGGCTTTGACATTTCCGGATTCCTTTTTGGGGAGGTTTAAAGGTGCTCCATATTTTGTTGTTGCTTAAGGTTCTGGGAATCTTTCTTCTGGTGATTTTCGGGATTTTACTGCTTTTAGCGCTTTTGGCGCTGTTTATGCCTGTCAGGTACCGGGGGGATGTTTCCTTTCATGGGGAACCGAAGGGGACTGTTTCTGTTTCCTGGCTGTTTTGCATCCTGAGGGTTCGGCTTGTTCTGGATGAAAGCCTGAAATTGAGCGTAAAGGTTTTGTGGCATAAGCTTTTTGAGGAGGTCTTCTGGTCAAAGAATGAGGACAAAAAAAAGGAACTGTCCGGGGACGACGGTTTCTGGAAGGACCTGCCGGGGGCAGAAGCTTCTCCGGAAAGTTCCTCCGAAGGAGAACTGTCCGGAGAAGAGCTCGGGGAAGAGCTTCCTGACTTTGAGGAAGAAGGACTGGAAATCGTTCATATGGCAGAACTGTCCGGAGGAGAAATGAAAGAGGAGCAGGGGCCGAAAGAAAAAAAGCTCCGGAAAGAAAATCTGGCTTCGGAAGAGAAAATAAATCAGAAAGGGAGTCTGATTTCGGAAGAAAAAGCGAATCAGAAAGAGAAGCCGGGTCTGGGAGAAAGGCTGCGCTGCTTTTGGGAAAAACTCAAAGAAATCCTTTCAGGAGGCCGGTCTTCCTTTAAAAAGGCCAGAAAGAAATATGAAGGATTCATGGCTTTTATCGAGGATGAAGAAAATCGGAAGACGTTTTGTCTGCTTACAAAACAGATAAAGAAGCTTTTCAAATGTATTCTTCCAGGGAGCGTGAAAGGGCGCATCCGTTTTGGCTTCGAGGATCCCTATAATACGGGAAAAGTTCTTACCATCATAAGTCCTTTTTACGGCCTGTATGCCAGGACTCTGGCCGTTGAGCCTGTGTTTGGGGAAAAGGCTCTGGAGGGTGAGCTTAAAATCAAAGGAAAAATCCGCGCCGCTTCCATTTTATTTGTGGGACTCAGGTTGTTTATGAATAAGAATTTCCGGAGACTTTTAAAAAGATGGAGGTAACTGCGCGGATACAAGCTGTTGCAAATAGAGTAAGTGAAACGCTCCGCAGCAAGCTGCAGGGTATTTCACTCTCGCGGCATTCGTCAAATGCCCGTGCAGGCACGGCACTTGGCTCATTGCCCGCAAAAATAAAGGAGGAGGCCGTATGGCAGAAAATCAGTTTCCATCGACGGCAGAGGCACTGTTTAAGGGGATGGACAATTTTATTACAACGAAAACCGTGGTGGGAGAGCCTGTGAAGGTGGACGACACCATCATCATTCCGCTTGTGGATGTGACCTGTGGTATGGCGGCCGGGTCTTTTGCCCAGAACACAAAAACCAACGGCGGGGGCGGAATGAGTGCGAAAATGAGTCCAAGCGCCATTTTAATTATTCAGAACGGAATGACCAGGCTGGTTAATATCAAGCATCAGGATGCAGTCACAAAGGTACTGGATATGGTGCCGGATTTTGTCAACCGCTTTGTGGGCGGCAGGGACATCTCCCCAGAGGCCATGGAAAAGGCGGAAGATATGAAGGCTTCCTATGAGGCCGGTGAGGAAACAAAATAGCATGGAACGGCAGAGGCCGCATATGATGTATCATAGACATTTTTCCGTAAAGGAGGATGGTATGAAACGATTATGCGGCCTTATGATTTTTTGTATTGGCATCGGCATGACCTGGGTACTGATTCTCCCCAAATCATTTCTCATGGTGATAATCGCAGTGGCCTTTCTGATTGTGGGATATAATCTGTTTTGCTGCAAATAACGGTTCACATTTGCGGAGCATTCTCTGCTCATTTCTTTACTTTTGCCTTTTATGCTGATTCTTTTTTGCTTCGGGAATACTGTCGGGGGAAAATTGGGCTTAACAGGACGCAGATGTTCGAAAAAATGAAAAAAGGCATTCTCTATTGATAAAACAGAGGATGCCTTTACTTTGCGATTTTCTTGTATCGGAGGTATTAAGCTCTCTCTACGAGACCGGATCTTAAGCAAGAAGTACATACATACATCTTCCGAGTTCCGCCATTAACCTTAACCTTTACAGATTTAACGTTCGCTTTCCAGATTTTGTTGGATCTTCTATGGGAATGGCTTACTCCATTACCAAAGTGAGCAGCTTTTTCACAAATAGCGCATTTTGCCATGATTGCACCTCCTTAACACTTCTTTGGATTTAGAAAAATCCATAACACATGTATGATAGCAGATTGTGTAGAAAATTGCAAGAGAAAAATGAAAAAATCCAATTATTTTTATAACAGTTCCGCCCTGCGTTTTCCTGTCCGCGCACAGCGGACAAGAAGCACGAGGCGTCTGCCTTGTGAAGATTCCGGGTAAAAAACGTTAATGAAAACACGCTCTAAAATCTTCGCAGGGCGGAACGGTTGCCTTTTTTATGAAAACGCAGGATTATAATGGACAGGATAAGAATGATATGATATATTAAGAAAAGAAATGCCGTTTTGAACCTGTTGCGGCATCCTAATTTTTCGGAAACGGAGGCAGAAGTATGAAGGGATGTATTAATAATAAAATGGGCCAAATCCAGATTGATACGGACGTAATTGCTCTTTATGCGGGAACAACGGCAGTGGAATGCTTCGGAATTGTGGGCATGGCCGCAGTCAGCATGAAAGACGGACTGGTAAAACTTTTAAAACGCGAAAGCCTGACCCACGGAATCAATGTTGCGATTAACGAAAATGCAATCAGCATTGACTTCCACGTAATCGTTTCCTACGGCATCAGCATCTCGACAGTTGCTGACAATCTGATCGAAAATGTGAAGTATAAAGTAGAAGAATTCACTGGTATGCCTGTTGAAAAGATCAACATTTACGTTGAGGGCGTACGGGTGATAGATTAAGGAGGAAGTAATCCATGGCAGTAAAGTCCGCAGACGCTTCCCTGTTCCAGATTGCGGTTCTGGCCGCAGCCAAGAACCTTGAAGCGAAAAAGGAATGGATTAATGAGCTGAATGTGTTTCCGGTTCCCGATGGCGACACAGGCACCAATATGACAATGACCATTATGGCCGCCGCAAAGGAAGTGGCCGCTATTGAGAAACCAACAATGGGGGCTATCGCAAAAGCCCTTTCTTCCGGTTCACTCCGCGGAGCACGCGGTAATTCCGGCGTAATTCTGTCCCAGTTATTTCGTGGTTTTACAAAGGAAATCGGTACTGCAGACGTAATTACCGTTACGATTCTTGCCAATGCTTTTACCCGTGCTACGGAGACGGCTTATAAGGCCGTTATGAAGCCTAAAGAGGGAACAATTCTGACCGTTGCCAGAGGAATGGCCGAAAAGGCGGCGGAGCTGGCGACCCAGACTGATGATATCGCTGAATTTTTACAGCAGGTGATCGAACACGGAGATTATGTTTTAAGTCAGACTCCGGAAATGCTCCCTGTGTTAAAGCAGGCGGGCGTTGTGGATTCTGGCGGACAGGGATTAATGCAGGTTATGAAAGGCGGCCTGGACGGTCTTTTAGGCAAGGGGATTCCCTTTGACGGCGCAGTGGTTCAGGAAACCCCTGGAATGCGGACAGGAAATGCAGCCGGCCTGGAAGATCTGGAAACAGCCGACATTAAATTCGGTTACTGCACAGAGTTCATCATCAATGTGGAAAAAGGCTATAATTCAGAGGAAGAACTTAAATTCAAGGGCTTTTTGGAGTCCATCGGAGATTCCATTGTGGTGGTTTCTGATGAAGACGTGGTTAAAGTTCATGTTCACACCAACAATCCCGGTCTTGCCATCGAGCGGGCTTTGACTTATGGTTCTCTTTCCAGAATGAAAATTGATAATATGAGGGAAGAGCATAACGAACGCCTGATTCACAATGCATCGGCCATGTCTTTTGCTTCCCAGACGGAGGAAGCAAAAAAGGAAGAGCTTAAAAAAGAAGAGCCCAGAAAACCTTACGGCTTTATCGCGGTTTCCATCGGCGAGGGGCTTGGAGAAATTTTTAAGGGAATCGGCGCGGACTATTTGATTGAGGGCGGGCAGACCATGAATCCCAGCACGGAAGATATGCTAAATGCCATCGAAAAGGTGAACGCGGATGTGATTTATATTCTTCCGAATAATAAAAATATCATTCTTGCGGCGGAACAGGCCAAAAGCCTGGTGGAAGATAAAAAGATTTTTGTGATTCCCTCCAAAACCGTTCCTCAGGGGATTGCCGCCCTGATTAATTTCCTCCCGGACGTGTCCCCGGAAGAAAACACAAAGAGCATGACAGAGGAGATGGACCGTATCCGTACCGGTCAGATTACTTATGCGATCCGCAATACCTCCATTGACGGTATGGAAATTAAAGAGGGAAATATCATGGGAATCGGAGATTCCGGCATGCTGGCTGTGGGCCAGGACATTACAGAAACCACAATGGAAACCCTGCGGCATATGGTGGATGAGGAATCTGAGTTAATCAGTATTTATTATGGCTCGGATGTATCTGAAGAAGACGCCGGGGCTCTTCTTTCTAAAATTCAGGAAGAATTTCCGGGCTGTGAAGCAGAGCTTAACAATGGGGGACAGCCGATTTACTACTATTTACTGTCTGTGGAATAAAAAAGAATCCTGCGTTGCAGGATTCTCCGCCTGCGGCGGGTCGCGGCGGCGACATCATCCTTTCGGCCGCAGTGGAATTTTAAGCGCGAGGCAAAAGAAATATGAAAGCTGCCGCAGGCGGCCCGCGGGGGCTGCCGGGCAGTTTTTGTTATATATATGGAGGGAACAATGGAAAACCGACAGTCTCTGGAGACCTTAAAAGGAATCGGAGAAAAGACTGCAAAACTTTTTGAAAAGGTAGGAGTGAAAACCGTTGACGATCTGCTCCATTATTATCCCAGGGCCTATGACACCTTTGAGGAGCCGAAGGCCATCGGAGAGCTTTTGGACGGCGCCGTCGAAGCCGTGGACGGATACTTAAAAAGCGGGGCCGCAGGAAGGCATTTCGGCGGTCTTTCCCTTGTGACCGTTACCATAAACGATATGACAGGGAAACTTAAACTTGTCTGGTATCATATGCCCTATCTAAAAAATACTCTGCGTCCGGACAGCCGCTATATTTTTCGCGGCAGGGTGTCCAGAAAGAAAAGCGGACTCACCATGGAACAGCCGCAGATGTATAAGCCGGAGGTCTATGAGACGCTTTTAAAAAGAATGCAGCCGGTTTACGCCCAGACGAAGGGGCTGGGAAATAAAACTATCGTTTCAGCCATGGAACAGGCCCTTTCTGTACGGGTCATGGAAAAGGATTATCTTCCTGCCGGGATCAGAAAAGCCAATGAACTGGCGGAATATAATTTTGCCATTGAGCATATTCATTTCCCCAAGGATTCCACGGATCTTTTATTTGCCAGAAAGCGGCTTGTTTATGA
>CAJUDN010000042.1:0-11260 GCA_910585355.1 uncultured Lachnospiraceae bacterium | reverse complement strand
ATGAATTTTTCCTGTTTCTTCTGGCCGTTCGGAGGCTTAAGGAAAAAAGGCAGGATATAAAAAGCGCCTATGTGATGAAAAAGGACAGCCTGGCCCGAAAACTGGAGAAAGAGCTTCCCTATGCCCTCACAAGGGCCCAGAAGCGGACTCTGGAAGAGGTATTTCTGGATTTAAAAGGTGGAAAAGTGATGAACCGCCTGGTTCAGGGAGATGTGGGCTCCGGTAAGACGGTGATCGCCCTTCTGGCTCTTCTTTTGGCGGCGGAAAACGGATACCAGGGAGCCCTTATGGTACCCACGGAGGTCCTGGCAAGGCAGCACTACGAGTCGGTGACGAAGCTTTTTTCCACCCACGGCATCCTGAAAACGGCGGTGCTGGTGACCGGGTCCATGACAGCAAAGGAAAAGCGTCTGGCTTACGAAAAAATTTCCTCCCACGAGGCCGATATTGTGATCGGAACCCATGCCCTGATCCAGGAAAAGGTGGTATATGACAATCTGGCGTTAGTTATCACCGATGAGCAGCACCGGTTCGGTGTGGCACAGAGGGAAATGCTTGGAAATAAGGGAGCCCTTCCCCACGTACTGGTCATGAGCGCCACACCGATTCCCCGGACTCTGGCGATTATTCTGTATGGAGATCTGGATATTTCCGTCATTGACGAGCTGCCTTCAAACCGTCTTCCCATTAAAAACTGCGTGGTGGATACGGGGTATCGGGAACGGGCGTACAGATTCATTGCGGGAGAAGTGGCAAAGGGCCGCCAGGCATATGTGATCTGTCCCATGGTGGAGGACAGTGAGATGATTGATGGAGAAAATGTTCTGGATTATACAAAGGTCCTCCGGGAAAAGCTTCCGGGTATCCGGGTGGAATATCTTCATGGAAAAATGAAGGGAAAGGAAAAGAACGCCATCATGGAGGAGTTTGCCGCCGGAGCCATCCAGGTTCTGGTGTCCACCACAGTCATCGAGGTGGGAGTCAATGTGCCCAACGCCACGGTGATGATGATTGAAAATGCCGAGCGGTTTGGCTTGGCCCAGCTCCATCAGCTGAGGGGACGCGTGGGACGCGGAAAGGAACAATCCTACTGTATCATGGTCAATGCCTCCGGGGACGGCGAAAAGAATGCCAGGCTGGAAGTGCTTAATAAATCCAACGATGGATTTTTTATCGCTTCTGAGGATCTAAGGCTTCGCGGTCCGGGAGACATTTTCGGCCTCCGCCAAAGCGGGGATCTGGAATTTAAGCTGGCGGATATTTACACGGATGCCATAACCTTAAAAAAGGTTTCCGAGGATGTAAACGCGCTTTTAAAACAGGATGAGAATCTTCTTCTTCCAGAGCACGAAGAACTGAAAAAAAAGCTGGACCAATATCTTGAGACCAGCTATGAGAAACTAAGTTTATGATGAAAGTGCTGACAGGCAGCCGTTATGAAGATTGAAAGAAAAGAGAGCCTATGGTATACTTGTAGAAGAAATTAAAAAAGGAGTCGGTGATTATGAAAGAAAATGAAAAGTACGTGGAGTATATGCTGGAGCAGGCAAAAAACCTGATTTCCATCGACAGCCCTTCCGGTTACGGAAAAGAGGTTACAGAGTATCTGCTGAAAGAACTGAAAGCGCTGGGATTTGAGGCCCGCCGTACCGTAAAGGGCGGAGTTATCGCAGACCTGGGCGGCAGCGATGAAAAGGACGCGGTTTTGCTGGAGGCTCACTGCGATACCCTGGGTGCCATGGTCCATGAAATCAAATCGGACGGGCACTTAAAACTCACCAATGTCGGCGGTATGCAGCCCAACAACGCGGAGGCGGAAAACGTCCGCGTCATCACGAAATTCAATGGAATTTATGAGGGAACCTGCCAGCTTACAAACCCCTCCAAACATGTAAACGGGGCATATTCAGAGACTGCCAGAAACTGGGACACGCTGGAAGTGATTCTTGATGAGGATGTAAACTCGAAAGAGGATGCCGAAAGGCTTGGCATCATGGCGGGCGATTATGTATGTTTTGAACCGCGTTTTCGCGTGACCGGGTCTGGATATATAAAGAGCCGTTTCCTGGATGATAAGCTTTCTTCCGCCATTTTACTGGGCTATGCGAAGTATTTAAAGGATGAAAAAGTAACCCCGAAACGCCGGATGTATCTGCATTTTACCATTTATGAGGAAGTGGGACACGGCGGTTCTGCCCCGGTTCCTGAGGGCGTGACAGAGGCCTGGTCTGTGGATATGGGCTGCGTAGGTACCGGACTTTCCTGTACGGAGCGTCAGGTTTCCATCTGCGCCAAGGACAGCGGCGGCCCCTATAATTATGATGTGGTATCCCGCCAGATCGCTCTTGCAAAAGAAAAGGGCATTGATTTTGCCGTGGACATTTATCCCTTCTACAGCTCTGATGTGGAGGCTACGTTAAAGGCCGGAAATGATATCCGTCACGGTCTCATCGGGCCCGGTGTGTTTGCGTCACATGGCTATGAGAGAAGCCACAGGGACGGAGTGGAAAATACCTTCCGGCTGATTAAAGCATATTTTGGATAAACCACAGCAGACGTGTGTCATGGACGATTAGACAGTTTTTTCATAGGCTAGAGTTCTATCCGGCCAGTCATCGCACTGCCAGTACCGAATTTTTTTCAGCCTCCAAGGCGGAGGAAAGAGGCGATGGGGATGGCATCGTTGACTGACGGTGCTGTGTGCCAGTGGCACACGTTTAGCACGGACCGAAGCGGAGCATAGACCAACGCGGCAGATTGCAAAATAGGCGGTGTGGGCAGTATGATTACTGACCGGATGGGGCGCCAGGCGGCCTTATGCCGCATGAGACGGAGAGGCTGTTGCAAAATGGAAAAGTTCAGCGGAAAACTCATTTTGCGACAGCCCCTTTTTAAACCATGAAGCCGTCGGATAAGTGACGCGTAAGAGGAGAGGGAGCATGCAGAAAGTAAACGCCGGAGCAAAAAAGAACGGGTGGAGAAAGAGGTGTCTTACGCCTCTTTTCTTACTGGCTGTCCTTTTGATTGTCCTGTATTTTTTTGTGCTTAGAACTGCGGGCGGATGTACCGTATATCCTGAAACTGAGATTCTGCTTCCCCAAAACCCGGTTTTCTTCTTCCAAAAGGACGCAGAGTGGGGGAACGATCATCTTGGAACGGCGGAGGATACTATGGCATCTTCCGGCTGCCTGGTCAGCGCCATAGCCGCCGGGCTCGATATGCAGGCCGCATGTCAGGGCGATTCCTTTTTCATGACGGCCGGAGAACTGAATCACGTTTTTTCTGAGAAAAATGTATATACAGAGCATGGCGCGGTGATCTGGGGACAGGTGGGACAGGCCGTTTCCGGCGTAACATGCCAGGTGCCGGAGGAGGTTTCTTCCGGGCTTTTGGACCAATGGCTTAAAACGGGATATTTTCCTGTGGCGAAGGTACGGGTAAAGGGGACAGGAGCGTACCACTGGGTTTTGATTATCGGAGCGGAAGGCGGCCGATATCTTTGTATGGATCCGCTCAGGGAAGAGAAAACGCCGGTACCTCTGTCTGAATTTAAAAACCGTATATATGCCATGAGGGTTGTATATTTCGAATAACTCCATACCCCTTTTGTGGGGGCTAGTGCTCCATCCAGACAGAAATCGTAGTTGTGAACTGCCTGTCACGCACCATTGCGTCGTTAAAATTTCTAGTCGATGGCCCCACATCGCCGTCGAAATTTTGCCTAGTACTGTCACGCATCAGACAGTCCACAACTTCACTTTCTGTCTGGATGGAGCACTAAAGTGTGTCTGAAAAAGAACAGGGAGATTATAAAAGGAGGAAATAAGGATGACAAAAACCGACCAGCTTCTTGTTGCCATGATGGAATACGATAAGCCTGACGCCAGGCGGATCCAGCATTTCGTAAAGGTATATGAGTTCGCCCGGCTCATCGGGCTTATGGAAGGACTGGATGAAAAGACGCAGGAAATTTTAGAGGCGGCCGCCATTGTCCATGATATTGGAATTCATAAGGCAGAGGAAAAATATGGGAGAAACACAGGAAAATATCAGGAAATCGAAGGGCCGGGAGAGGCAAGGGCTCTGATGAGCTCTCTTGGATGGGCGGAAGATGTGATCGAGCGGGTATCATATCTGGTGGGTCACCATCACACCTACACATCCATAGACGGATTGGATTACCAGATTCTGGTGGAGGCGGATTTCCTGGTGAACCTGTTTGAGGAGGATGCGGCCCTGGAAGAAAAGAAGAATGTGTATGACCGTATGTTCCAGACAGAAAGCGGAAAGAAACTTTTTAAAACCATGTTTTAAAGGAGACGGATCATTGAAATCACTTGTCATTGCAGAAAAGCCCTCAGTGGCCAGGGATATTGCCAGAGTGCTTAAATGCGGGAAAAACGGGAACGGCATCATAGAAGGAGATCGCTTCATTGTCACCTGGGGGCTGGGGCATCTGGTGACCCTGGCGGACCCGGAGGATTATGATAAAAAATATAAGGAATGGAAAATGGAGGATCTGCCGATGCTGCCGGATGTCTTCCAACTGGAAGTTATCAAACAGACTGCCAGACAGTATCAGACGGTAAAAACCCAGATTCACAGAAACGACGTGGGATGCATTATCATCGCGACCGACGCCGGAAGAGAAGGAGAGCTGGTTGCCAGGCTGATTTTAAAAAAGGCCGGGGCGAAAAAGCCGCTAAAAAGACTCTGGATTTCCTCCGTAACCGATAAGGCCATCCGCGAAGGTTTTGCAAATTTAAAAGACGGAAAAGAATATGAACCCCTTTATGATGCGGCCATGTGCCGCGCTGAGGCGGACTGGATGGTGGGAATCAACGCCACCAGGGCGCTGACCTGCAAGTACAACGCCCAGCTTTCCTGCGGCCGTGTCCAGACGCCGACTCTGGCCATGATTGCAAAGCGGGAAGAGCAGATCAGACAGTTTGTCCCCAAATCCTACTATGGAATTTGCGCCGGAAAGGATTCCCTTACTTTAACCTTAAGAGATGAAAAGGGTGGTGTTTTAAGCTCCTTCCATAAGGAACGCATGGAAGATATCCTAAAAGAAGTGACAGGAAAAACGGCGGTGGTAAGCCAGGTGAAACGAGTCCCCAAAAAGGCGGCGGCGCCCCTCTTATATGATCTTACGGAGCTTCAGAGGGAGGCCAGCAGACGGTTTGATTATTCGGCAAAGGAAACTCTGAATATTATGCAGAGGCTCTATGAAAGCCATAAGGTCCTCACCTATCCGCGGACAGATTCCCGATATCTGAGCTCGGATATTGTCCCAACCATAAAGGAGAGGTTAAAGGCATGCTCTGTGGGCCCCTACCGGGCTCTGGCCGGGAAACTCATAAACCAGCCGATTCCACCAAAGCCTTTCTTTGTGGACGATAAAAAGGTATCCGATCATCATGCCATCATTCCAACGGAGCAGTTCGTAGATTTAAGCCATATGACCATGGACGAACGGCGGATTTACGATCTGGTGGTCAGAAGATTTCTGGCGGTGCTGTATCCTCCTTACGAATACGAGCAGACCACGCTTTATGTGACTGCGGGAAAACGCGCCCTGCCGTCCGGCGAAAGCGCACGTATTCCGGGATGCCCGGACGGGTATGTTTTTGCAGCCGCCGGAAACGTCGTGAAAAATCCCGGATGGAAGGCGGTCTATGAAACACAGGAAGCCGGTGGAGCTTCTTATGGCGAGGAAGAGGAAACGGACGACGGGGATTTTAAAGAGAAGAAACTTCCTGAACTGAAACCGGGGGATGAGTTAAAAGGGCTTGTCTTCCGATTAACGGAGGGGAAAACCAGGCCGCCGGCCCGGTTTACAGAGGCATCTCTGTTGTCGGCTATGGAAAATCCGGCGGCTTACATGGAATCGGATAATAAGGCCATGGCAAAGACCCTGGGGGAGACAGGAGGCCTGGGGACCGTCGCTACCAGGGCAGATATTATTGAAAAGCTTTTCGGAAGCTTTCTTCTGGAAAAAAGGGGCAAAGAAATTTATCTGACCTCCAAGGCAAGGCAGCTTCTGGAACTTGTGCCTGAAGATTTAAAAAAGCCGGAGCTCACCGCCGACTGGGAAATGAAGCTTTCTAAAATCTCCGGAGGGACTTTAAAACGGGAACAGTTCATGAAGGAAATCCGCTGTTATTCCGAGGAATTGACCAGTCAGATTAAAACCGGAGAGGGGAAATTCCGCCATGACAACCTGACCAGTAAAAAATGCCCGAACTGCGGCAAAGCCCTTCTTTTGGTGAAGGGGAAAAACAGTGAAATGCTGGTGTGTCAGGACAGGGAATGCGGTTACCGGGAAACCATTGCCAGGATTTCCAATGCCAGATGTCCCGTATGCCATAAAAGAATGGAGCTTCGCGGAAAGGGCGATGGCCAGATCTTTGTGTGTCCGTGCGGCCATAAGGAAAAGCTGTCGGCTTTTCAGGAGCGGAGAAAGAAGGAAGGAGCCGGAGTCTCCAAAAAAGATGTGGCCCGGTATTTAAACCAACAAAAAAAGGAGGCCAAGGAGCCTGTAAACAATGCTTTTGCCATGGCGTTAGCTGGGATAAAGCTGGAAAAATAATGACAAACGGAGGACCATGGGAAATTTGGCCCTCATTCGGACCCCATTTCCCACAAACTGTGACGCATATCTGACGGAAAGCAATTTTAAGACACGCTCTAACACTACAGTGCACATTCCGAAATTAGCTTACGTGAAACTGCGGTATTCGGCTGTAATTATTGCTAATTGCACGCAAAGTCCTTTGCAGAAAGAGAGTATGATATTAAATGTGCGCTGTAGTATGAAGGAAGGGAAAAAATGGAAATCAGAAAAGCAGCAAAAGAGAGGGAACTTAAGGAAATTTTTGGATTATATGACAGTGCGTTCCCTGCCAGTGAGAAAAAGCCCTTTTCTGTGATTTTGGAAAAGCAGAAACAGGGAAGCGTGGATATCCTGTATCTTGAGGAGGACGGACAGTTTGCGGGGCTGGCTATAACGGCAAAGAAGGGGGATCTGGTCCTTCTGGACTACTTTGCCATTGCGGGGGAGCGCCGCGGGGGCGGTATCGGTTCCCACATGATACAGGCTCTGGACGCCCATTATAAAGGGATGCGGATGGCGATTGAAATCGAGAGTACAAAAGCAGATGTCCCGGATTTAAAAATGCGGATAAAGAGAAAACATTTTTACCACAAAAACGGAATGACGGACCTGCCCTTCATGGTGCGTCTGTTTGGCATCGATATGGAAATGTTAAGCAATGGAACGGAAATTTCTTTTGAGGAATATTGGGATTTATATGACGCTATTTTTGGCCCAAGGGCGTCCGGGAACGTGAAATTCCTCGGAACGCGGGATACTTAGAAGGAAGCGCCGGCAGCTCTTGCTTTTTTTGGGCGGCTGTGGTATCATTTCCTGAAAAGTGGATTCCCATGCTTCACAGAAAAAACACAAAGAAGTAGTATGATACATGGGAAGAAATTGATGGAAGGAAGATTCGCTTATATGAGAAAGTATAAAAAAATTTATCTGGCTGCCGTGACGGCTGCCGTTTGCCTGGCGACGGCCGGGTGTTCCGCAAAAGACGCCCCTTCGACGGCTCCCAGGGCCGCTTACACAGAACTCAGGGATCCGGTGGTGGAGCCGGATATCACGGGGGCAGAAATTGAGATTTTGAATATGGAGAACCCCAGGGAATACTGTTACAGCAGCCGCAATGCGGATATGGTATTTAAAAGGAAGGACGGCGTCTGGGTGGATATGACAGATGCAAGTATTCCCATCAACCAGGAAAAATTTCAGGCTATGGCTGACAACTTCCTTAAGCTCCGGGCTGTTTCCAAGGTGGAAAATCCCGGCGACTTAAGTTCCTATGGTTTGAACAAGCCGTCCTATACCCTTTTGGTTACGGATGAAGAGAAAGGGGAGGCCTACATTGCCGTTGGAAACCAGGATGCTGACGGAAACTACTATGCGACACTCGATGAAAGAAATGTCTATGTCATCAAAAAAGAAACGGTGGAATCCATGGATTTTGAGTATGATCCTCTGGTGATCCGCGACAGCTTAGACCTCACGGTGGCTGCCTCCGACATGAAGAAGGCCATTGTGAAAAAAGGCAATAAGACGGTAACATATAAGTCCTCTGATACAGAGGCAATGACCAGGATTGCAAATGGTTTAAGTAAGCTTAAGCCCACAATCTACTCCACGTTCAATGCCACAGCCCAGGAGTTAAATTCCGCTGAGATTTCCAAAGAGCTGAGGATGGAATTGAACGCAGAATTTCTTGTAGACGGCGAGGTGCAGTCCATCACGATTTATGTAGGAACCTTTGCGGATGCGGGAGGGGAACGGCGCTATGTGCAGCTTGAGGGCTCCCAGATGATTTCGGAAGTAGACAGCGCCATTATCAGCGATCTTTTGAATCTGACAGAAGAAGAAAGTGCGATTTAATTTGCGTTCCTGATAGATAAACGGAGACAATTCCTTAGAAATCCAGGTTTTTTAAGACCTTGGAATTTTAACGGATTGTCTCCTTTTCTATTTCCTAAAATGTGTCTGAAAATTGCATGCGCCAAAGCAGAATTATTCTTTATACGCCCGCAAAGCGGAATATGATTCCGATGACAGCGGATACGGCGATAAACGCAACCGGATGCAGTCCCTTTGTTTTTTTACATCTGGCTGTAAAATAATAGAGAACCAGAAGCAGAACCACATTGGGAAGGCTTACAAGGTCCATGGGATTCCCGCTGGAGGCATAGGCGTCTTTCTGATATAAAACAAGAATGAAGACGGAGAGTCCCGCGGCAGCGATAAGTCCCGTGGAAGCGGGGCGCAGTCCATAGAAAGCGCGCTGTACATACTGGTTATCTTTAAAGGCCTTCAAAAAACCCGCGATAATCAGGATAATAATGACAGACGGCGTGATAAGACCAATGGTGGCAACGACGGAGCCGGGGACTCCGGCAGTTGTAAAACCCACATAGGTGGCCATGTTGACGCCGATAGGGCCGGGGGTGGACTCGGAAATGGCCACCATGTCCGCAAGCTGTCCGTAGGTGTACCATCCTGTCTTATCGGAGATGTCATAAAGGAACGGAAGTGTGGCCATTCCGCCGCCGATGGCAAAAAGCCCGGCCTTAAAAAATTCATAAAATAACTGGAGATAGACCATCATTTTTTCTGCGCCTCCTTATTCTTAAGAACAATGCCCGCAATGGCTGCCAGAATGACGAAAACAATGGGGGACAAATCCGTCAGGGCGGAGCCGGCAAAAATCGCCAGGAAAATCAGAAGAGTTATCTTATCCACCACAGATTTTTTCCAGAGCTTGACGACTGCGTTGAAGATCAGGACACAGACACAGACGCGGATTCCCGCGAAAGCATTCTGTACAATGGCCAGATCAGCAAAGTTCTGAATAAAGGCGGCGATGACGCTGATGATCACAAGGGACGGGAAGACAACTCCCAGGGTGGCAACGATGCCCCCGATGATGCCGCTGGTCTTCTGGCCGATAAAGGTGGCCGTATTGACCGCAATGACGCCGGGAGTACACTGCCCTATGGCATAATAGTCCATCAGTTCTTCTTCTGTCGCCCAGCCGCGTTTATCTACGACTTCCCGCTGGAGAATCGGAAGCATGGCATAGCCGCCGCCAAAGGTCAGGCCGCCGATTCTGGCGAAGGTGAAGAAGAGGTCAAAAAGTTTGTTCATAATATCTCTCCTTTGGATGAAGTTAAGCTATGTATTACTATAGCAGAAATGGAAAAAAAATCAACCGCCGATTATAAATCACGCAAAGCGGAAGCCGCCCTCTCCTGTGAACAGTAATGCTGCCTGTTGTGAACCGCCACAAAAACCTTGCAAAATTCCGGTAACCCAGTGTATAATAATTTGGACTATACACGAAATCTGGAGGTATCCCATGGCGAAAACACAGTATAATGCTGACAGTATCATCGTCCTGGAAGGGCTTGAGGCCGTCAGGAAACGTCCTGGTATGTATATCGGAGGCGTCTCAAAGGGCTTAAACCATTTGATATATGAAATTGTGGACAATGCGGTGGACGAGCATCTGGCCGGGTTCTGTACGGAGATTCTGGTGACTCTGGAAGCTGACGGCTCCTGTACCGTAAAAGACAATGGCCGGGGAATTCCGGTGGAATTACATAAAAAAGGGGTTTCCGCCGAGCGGGTGGTTCTTTCCACTCTCCATGCGGGTGGAAAGTTTGATAATAACGCCTATAAAACCAGCGGCGGCCTTCATGGCGTGGGCTCTTCTGTGGTAAACGCACTGTCGGAGCGGATGACCATAAAAATTTCCCAGGGCGGATTCCTTCATTATGACCGGTATGAACGGGGAATTCCGGTGGTGGAGCTAAAGGACGGGCGGCTCCCCGTCATGGGAAAGACCAAAGAAACGGGGACAGAGATCAATTTTCTTCCTGACGATACGATTTTTGAAAAAACCAGGTTTAAGGCGGACTGGTTAAAAAGCCGTCTCCATGAATCCGCGTATTTGAATCCCGGGCTGGTGATCCGCTATGAAAACAAAAGGGCCGGG
This sequence comes from uncultured Lachnospiraceae bacterium, assembly GCA_910585355.1. GTDB lineage: Bacteria > Bacillota > Clostridia > Lachnospirales > Lachnospiraceae > CANRXD01. The sequence continues at coordinate 674 of CAJUDN010000042.1, read as the reverse complement.
GAGGAAGAAGCGGCGACTTTTTCGGAACCGGACGGAATTACTGCCTATGTGAGGGAACTGAATTCCGGAAAAGAACCGGTCCATGAGCCAGTGTATTTTAAGGGGACGGCCGAGAACATGGAGATCGAGGTGGCTTTCCAGTTTGTGGATGCTTTTGAGGAAAATGTCCTGGGATTCTGCAACAATATCTTTACCCAGGAGGGCGGAAGCCACCTGGCAGGTTTCAAAACAAAATTTACCATGTTAATCAATTCCTATGCCAGAGAGCTTGGAATTTTGAAAGAAAAGGACAGTAATTTTACGGGAGCCGATACGCGAAACGGCATGACGGCTGTCATTGCCGTAAAGCATCCGGATCCCATTTTTGAAGGGCAGACCAAAACAAAGCTTGCCAGCGCCGATGCCGCAAAGGCCGTGGCCGCCATCAGCGGCGAGGAGCTGGAGCTGTTTTTTGACAGGAATTTAGAAACCCTGAAGGCAGTCATTGCCTGCGCGGAAAAATCTGCAAAAATAAGACGAGCTGAGGAGAAGGCAAAGACCAACATGCTTTCCAAATCAAAATTCTCCTTTGACAGCAACGGAAAGCTTGCAAACTGTGAAAGCAGGGACCCATCTAAATGTGAAATTTTCATCGTGGAAGGAGACTCCGCCGGAGGTTCCGCAAAGATGGGACG